>CAZYPK010000025.1:0-44268 GCA_964649195.1 uncultured Phycisphaeraceae bacterium | reverse complement strand
AAACTTGTTGCGGGCCTCGCGGGCTTGACGCTGCGACCGCCGCGCGATGGCGCCGCCGCCGGCCGGCTTGAGCGGCGCGGCGCCGGCGCCTCCCGCTCCGGATCCAAGGCAGGTGCCGCCACCTCATCCGCAACCGCCGCCGGCGCATCCTGCCCGATCACCGCCTCCGCAGGCGACATCCCCCCCGCTTCCATCGCCAGCGCCGCCAGCGGATCGGCATCCGCCTCGTCATTCTCATGCTGCACCGCGTAAAGCGCTTCCACCGCTTCGTTCACCATCACCGGCGCATCAGCTTCCGCATCGCTCCCGTCGGCGACATCGGCTTGCGGATCATCATCGATCGCGCCCGTCACCTCCACCGTCCCGCTGCCGATGGCCGGCGCGGAACCTTCCGCCGAGGGTTCCTCGATCGATCCGCCTGCCGAGGATTGGGATGCGGCTGCGCCGACCAGCTCGCTCAGCTCCGCCTCCTGATTCTGCTGCGCCCTGGCAAGCTGGCTGAGCATGTCGGACAGATCATCGCCTTCCTGGTTCGTCATGACTGGACTCCGTGGTGACGCTCCTCCGCCGCGAGGGCCGCATGGGGAACGCCGATTCGTTGCATCATATCGAATCGATGGCGACCTTCTCGATGCCGGCCACGAATCGTGACAATCTTCGTACAATCCCCGCCTCGCAGGACGACCGCCGGCCCGCACCCAAAGAGAGGAGCCTCGCCATCGAACACTTCGCCGACAGATTGCTCAAGGCCTGCGCCGACAAAGGTTCGCCCGTCTGTGTCGGCCTCGATCCCGTCTATGAAAAGCTGCCCGCGTCGGTTCGCGGCGCGGATGATCTGAACGATCTCACCGCCCAGGGCACCAGCGAGTTCGAGCGCCGGGCCTTGGCGCTGCACGACTATTGCAGCAGCGTGATCGATGTCGTGGCCGATCTGGTTCCCTGCATCAAACTTCAATCCGCCTGCTTCGAACGGTACCGCACCATCGGTGTCGAGGTGTATCACGAACTCGTGCAACAGGCCCGCGATGCCGGCCTGATCATCATCGGCGACTGCAAGCGGGGCGACATCGGCATCTCAGCGGAACATTACGCCGCGGGCTGCCTCGGCGATGGTCCGCGCGAGCTGATGAACAAGGAGGAACCCCACGCCGGCGCCGACGCCCTGACCATCAACGCCTACTTCGCCGCCGACGGCATCGATCCCTTCACGAAGATTTGCGCTTCGCAGCAGAAGGGACTTTTCGCCCTGGTGCGAACGAGCAACCCCAGCGGCGATGCGATTCAAAGTTTGAAGCTGGAAAACGGCGACACGGTGGCCGAGGCTGTGGCGAAGATCATCGCGGAGCTTGGCGCAGGGCCGGGGCTTGTCGGCAAGAGCGGCTACAGCGCGCTGGGCGCCGTCGTCGGTGCAACGAAGGCGGCCGATGCGAAGCGGCTGCGCGAGTTGATGCCGCGGCAGATTTTCCTCGTGCCCGGTTTCGGCGCCCAGGGCGGATCGGCCGATGATGTGAAGGCCTGCTTCAAAAGCGACGGCGCCGGCGCGGTCATCACCGCCAGCCGATCGGTGATCTTCGCCTACGAAAAGGACGCCACCGTGCCCTGGCTCAAGGCCATCGAGAAGGCGACGATCGCGATGAAGAAGGATGTCAACGCGGCGATCGGCATCGGGACGTGATGATCGGGCAGACGTTCATCCGAGCCGCGCGGCGTCAGCCTGCGGAGTCCTGAAAACCTGATCTCGGGATAAGAGCCGCGACTCAACGAGTCGCGGCGGTGAACAATCTGAAGGAGCGTCAATGGCGCATGGCGCTCCCGGACTCGACCGGTCCACCCCTCGCGTTCGTTGTCGCTCATCAAAGGTTCGCCCGGCCATCCTTTGGTTGCCGTGCATCTCCGCGACGTGTCACGTCGCGGCTCACTCTTGTCCCAAACTCAGGTTCAAGGGTGGTCAAAGCACACCTTCGACCGCGGAATTCGAACACGACAGGTATCACACTTGGCAACCGAACGACAACCGCGCCTGTCGCTCATCCACCGCCGCCGCGCGACGGAGGCTGTTCATCCACCGCGCGATCAACACTCCTTCAGGCCGTTCACGTCCGCGACGTGTCACGTCGCGGCTCAATACACCGGCATCGAGCGGTCGATTTCCTTCGCCCAGGCGGTGATGCCGCCGGTGATGTTGATCGCGTCAAGCCCGGCCTTGCGCATGATCTCCACCGCCTGCGCGCTGCGGCCGCCCATCTTGCAGTGGACCAGATAGGTCTTCGTCGGATCGAATTCGCTCAGCCTCGCAACCACCGTGCCCAGCGGAATCAGCTTCGCCATCGGCAGGTTGCAGATGTCGTGCTCGTGCTGTTCGCGCACATCGATGAGCACAAAGTTCTCCTGCCTGTCGAGTTTCTTCTTCAGTTCCCGCACGGTGATCGCAGGCACGGAGCCTTCGCCTTCCGAGGGGCGGATGATGGTGTCCGATTCCTCGCCGCGCATGCCGCAGAACTGCTGGTAGTCGATCAATTCCGTGATCGTCGGATTCTCACCGCACACCGGGCAACTCGGATCACGGCGCAGTTTGTATTCCTTGAACTGCATGTCCAGCGCGTTGTATCGCACGAGTCGATTGGTCAGCGGCCTGCCCTTGCCGAGAATCAGCTTGAGCGCCTCGGTCGCCTGGATGCAGCCGATGATCCCCGGAAGGATGCCCAGCACGCCGCCTTCGGCGCAGCTTGGCACCATGCCCGGCGGCGGCGGCTCAGGATAAAGACAGCGATAGCAAGGCCCACGCCGCTGACCCTCTTTTCCAACTTCCGAGGGGCGCGGATCAAACACCGTTGCCTGCCCCTCGAAGCGGAAGATCGAGCCATACACATTGGGCTTGTTCAGAATCACGCACGCATCATTCGTGCAGTAGCGCGTGGGAAAATTATCCGTGCCATCGATGATGATGTCGTAAGGCCTGATGATCTCCAGCGCGTTGGCGGAAGAAAGGTGGCCGCTGTGCAGGTCGATCTGAATGTTGGGATTGATGCCCTTGAGCCGATCGCGGGCCGCTTCGAGTTTCGTTCTGCCGACATCGGCGGTGGAGAAAAGCACCTGCCGTTGCAGGTTGGAAAAATCAACGACATCAAAATCGACCAGCCCGATGCGTCCCACACCCGCCGCCGCCAGATAAAGCGAAACCGGCGCCCCCAGCCCGCCCGTGCCGATGCAAAGCACACTGGCCGCCTTGATCCTCTTCTGCCCCTCCAGCGCCACCTCCGGCAATATCAGATGCCGGGAGTAACGCTGTATCTCTTCCTTGGAAAACGAAACGGCTGACGCGGGTGGTTGCATGAATCGAACTCCGAATCGAGGATGAACAGCGGGCGACATTGTAGGCAACGGACCACTGCACATCGCCGTCCTCACCGGCAAGGCAGGGCAAACGCACATGATATTTCCTCCTGCCCCGTCCCCCCGGTCCAGACGCACGAAGCAAGGTGGCGCAACTGAAGGCTGAGGGGCGTCTGGCCGGGGCTTGCGCAGAGCTTCAGCCCCAGCCACCCAGGGCGTAGAGCTTCAACCCCAGCCACCCGGAATAAGTTCTCAGGTGCCGGGGCTGAGCTTATGCGAAGCTCAGAGTTGAAGTGGCGGCGTCCACCCCGATCACTCCGCCTCCATCGCGGCAACGGCCCGTTGGATGATCGCCAGTCGCGGTCCGAACAGGCCGTTGGCAAAGGTCATGGCCTGATCGGTGATGTGGAGTTTTTCCTTCCAAAAGGCGTGGTTCTCGCGGGCGGCGGCCAGTTCGTTCACGATCTTGTCATGCTCGTTGCGGAGTTGAAAGAAGTTGCGATTGATCACCGCGATATGTTCCTTGTTCTCCGCGTGCAGCTTCAGTGCGGCCTCGGCGGATTCCACAGCCTCTTCCAGCCGCAGTTGTTCCAATATCAACTGATCGCCTGGTGTGATGCCCTTGGTCAGTTCGCGCAGCCGGTCCAATCGTCGTCTGGCATCGTCCAGGTTCTTGCGCAGCGGCGCGTCATCAAGAGCGCTGAAGACCGCGATCGGATCGCCGATGTCCACGCCTTCAACCTTGTTGACCAGCCTGAACCTGAGCAAGGCCCCCTCCAATTCACGGCATCGGCGGTGGTACCGGGTCATCTCCGCCTCGTGAAACCTGTGTTCGAGCAGCAGCGTATCATCCATCTCTCGGCGGACATTCGTGATGTAGTTCTCCATCAGGCGATTCGCCAGCGCCACCGCATGATCAGCCTTGGCATCGCGGACCTTCACGGTGATCAGTTCGATGCCCGAATCACCAATGGAATCGATCGTCACGTTCGCGATGACCGATTCGATCCGGGCTTCCATGATCGGCCTGCCCTCTTGAGTCACCTCGCCTTTCTCATCACGAGGCCAGGTGTCGAGCATGGTGTCACGCAAGGCCTGCTCGACGGCGACGGGACCGTGAAGATTGTATGGCCGAATACGGCGCATCATCTGATTCATTTGCGCCAGATGCCTTGCTCCCGGTTCGCCGCTCTCAATCATCCGAACCTGAAAGCGTGCCGCCGCTTCGAAGAGCGCCGGCCGTTTCGCCGGCTCTCGATTGATCCCGTAAATCCACGTGAGGATGCAGGCGGCAACCACCAGCAACACCAGCAGCAAACGCACGAGAAATCGCATCATGGCCATCTCCGGAACGTGGATGAAAATCGCAAGGATCATACGGGCAAACAGCGGAAAAGGATACCGGCCCGGGTTTCGTTCAAACCCCGCCCGGGTGCGTGACATCTCTCGCAGCCTCGTGTGGCACGGACAGATGTGTCATGCACCCGGTTCAATCTCGAAACATCCGAGCCTCGCGCGATATAGTGTCCGCTCCAACCTTTGGCCGCCGGGAACGACACACGATGGATCCGACAGACAACCTCAATCTTCTGCGTGATGCGCTGACCGCTTCGCCTGACAACATCACCCTGCGTCGGCATGTGGGCGATCTGCTCCTCAAGCGCGGCCTCGGCGCCGAAGCCGAAACGCTTTACCGCGCAGGCCTGGAGCTGGCGCCCCAAAGCGAGGAACTGAAGCTGGGCCTGGCGCGCGCCTTCCAGCATCTTGGCAAGCACGCGGCGGCGCTGGTCATCGTCGAAGAGCTGCTCGAACGCCCCAATGCCGCCGCCGGCACGCACATGCTGCACGCCCGGCTGCTCATGCGCCGCGGCGACATCCCCGGCGCAGCCTCCGCCTATCGCCGCGCCATCGCGCTCGATGCCACCCTCGCCGATGAAGGACTCGCCGAGGTGCTGGGCATCGAGAGCGAAAGCGCCCAGTGGCAACCCGAAGAGGATGATGTCGATGAGATGGGTCGGGTGCGAAATCCGGCCGGCGAAACCGGCGGCGGCATGAATGTCGAAATGGAAAGACCCTCCGTCAATTTCGACGACGTCGGCGGCATGGAAGGCGTCAAGGAACAGATTCGCATCAAGATCATCGAACCCATGCGACGCCCCGAAATCTACAAGGCCTACGGCAAAGCCATCGGCGGCGGCATCCTCATGTACGGACCCCCAGGCTGCGGCAAAACCCACCTCGCACGCGCCACCGCCGGCCAGGTCAACGCCCGCTTCCTCTCCATCGGCATCCACGATGTGCTCGACATGTGGATCGGCAGCAGCGAACAAAAACTCCACGCACTCTTCGAAAACGCCCGCAAGCAGTCGCCCACCGTTCTCTTCTTCGACGAAGTCGATGCCCTGGGCGCCAGCCGAACCGACATGAGGCAGAGCGCCGGACGACAACTCATCAATCAGTTCCTTTCCGAACTCGATGGCGTCAAGAGCACCAACGATGGCGTGCTGATCCTCGCGGCCACCAACGCCCCCTGGCACATCGACCCGGCCTTCCGCAGACCCGGCCGGTTTGATCGCGTCGTGTTCATCCCGCCTCCCGATGCTGCGGGGCGGGCTTCGATCCTGCGCGTGCTCCTGAAGAACAAGCCGGTCGATAACATCGACTGCGAAGCCATCGCCGACAAGGCGCGCGACTTCTCCGGTGCCGACATGAAGTCCGTGGTGGATACCGCCATCGAAGCAAAACTGACCGAGGCGCTCAAGACCGGCTCCCCGCAGCCGCTGACCACCAAGGACCTGCTTCGCGCGGCGAAGTCGGTGAAACCCTCGACCAAAGAATGGTTCGCCACGGCCCGCAACTACGCGCTCTACTCCAACGAAGCGGGGATTTACGACGACATCCTTCAATACCTGAAAATGAAATGAGCCAGCACCTCCAACGAGCCCGTGTTCTGATCGGCCAGTCGCGCTACGACCTTGCGGAGCAGGAGCTTCGCCGGGCGCTGCTGGATGATCCGAATCATTATGAGCCGCACGCGCTGCTGGCGCTGTGCCTTTCCAATGGTCCGCGCGAGAGGTTGGAGGAAGCCGAGCAGGCAGGCCGCAGGGCTGTGCATCTGGCGCCGGATGCGCCTTTTGTTCATGCGAATCTGGCGCAGGTGCTGGCGATGGGCGACCGTTTGAAAGAGGCCCGGGCCTCGGCGGACGAAGCGATCCGACTCGATCCCAATGAAACGTGGCATCATGCAGTGCTGGCGACGGTGCTCTATCGCGGCCAGCGCTGGCAGGAGGCGGCCGATGCGGCGATGCAGGGTTTGCGACTGGATCCGGAAGATCAGGACTGCCTGAATCTTCGCTCGGCTGCGCTGACCAACATGGGCCGTGGCGCGGAGGCCGCCCTCGCCATCGAAGCCGCCCTGAAACAGAATCCGATGAACGCCACCGCTCACGCCAACAGCGGCTGGACTTCGCTCCGAGAGCGCCAATACAAACCGGCGCTCGAACACTTCAAGGAAGCGCTCCGCATCGATCCCGAACACGAGTGGGCCAAGGAAGGACTCGTCGAAGCGCTCAAGGCACGCAACCCGATCTATCGCATCCTGCTCACCTACTCGTTCTGGATGATCAGCATGGGCGACCGCGCACGCATGTTCGTCCTCATCGGCGGCTACGTGCTCTATCGCATTCTGCTCGCCATCGCCGACAGTCAGCCGGAGGTTGCGCCGTTCATCCGCCCGCTGCTTTATGTCTATGCCGCCTTCGTCCTGCTCACCTGGTGGGGCAATCCGCTCTTTGAATCGCTGCTCCGCCTAAGCCCCTATGGCCGCTACGCACTCACCCCGCGCGATAGGCTCGCAAGCAACTGGTTTCTCGCGCTGCTCACCACCGGCCTCATCGCACTCACCCTCTGGCTGGCCGCCGATTCCCTCGCAGGCCTCGTGCTCGCCGCAGTGTGCGGCTGCATGATCGTCCCCATCTGCCAAACCTGCGTCACCCTCCAGCGCGACCTGCGCCGCAACCGCATGTACGCCTCCGCAGCACTGGGCGCCCTGGGCCTGCTGACCACCTGCGCCGCAACCTTCTACTGGGAACCCACGCCGATGCTCATCAAACTTTTCTTCTACGCCTTCCTCGCCTACATGATCTTCGGCAACGCCCTGATGGCGCGACGCCCCTCCATGTGATGAACTCGGGCAAGGCCTTGCCTTCAATTTCAACCCCTTGAATGCGGTCTCCGCGAAGATAAGATAAGATTCGATCAGGTCGCCGATGGTTTCAATGCTGATGGTTTCAATATCGCCGGTCGGCGACATCTTCCCGACCGCCCCGAACAACGATCCGCACGACAGGCACTTATGCGAATTCGATTCAAACAGCTTGAACCATCGCCCAAACAACCCACACACCCCCGGTCCGCGTCACCGGCGTTGCCCGCGACGGGACCGAAACGCTGACTGGACTTGACTGATGTTTACAACATAAACGCTGAACTTTGCGGGCGTAGCTCAACGGTAGAACGTCAGCTTCCCAAGCGAATTTGCGATTTTTAGAACGCATCATTTTCTAGGGGAAATACGACAATTTGATGAATAGACGCCAATTGTTTGCCGCAGTTTTGCCGCAATACTCGCGTCTATCTCATGGTCTATGCAGTTGCGGTAGCATTTGTCGGTGATGCCCACCTCCAAGCGATCAATTAACTCAGCTATTGCAAGACATGCCAAGGCCGAAGTGCTGGCTGCCATTCAGGCGATACGTGACTTTTATCAGATCGGTGCTTCCAGTCTGAAGACACAGACCAAGCGCATGGCCTATGGTCGCATGAATGCCGAAGCCGCGAACGTCGGCCTCAGCGAGGAGATGCTGCGCAAGGCCCGCAAGTTTGCCAGCCCTCGTGACGGCGGCTTCACGAAGGCGCAGATGGAGCAACTCTGCAAACAGTGCGTGAAACATGGCTTCGCCATCGGCGTAAGTCACGTCATCGTTCTCCTGAGCGTGCCGAAGGATCGCAGACTTTCCATTCAACGCGACGCGATCGCTGGCCAATGGAGCCGAGCCAGACTCGAAGTTGAGAAGAAGAAGCGATTCGGCAAGCGCAGCAACACGGCAAAGACGCCAACACCGCCGGCGACACTCGAAGATGCCTATGTGCGGCTGGCCGATCTGTGTGGCCAATGGAAGCGGTACTACGAGTCAATGCTCTTTCAGATCGTCCCAGGTGCCAAGTCAACACTCTCATCAACCCTGGATGATTTTCCAGCCCGATTTCGAGAGAAGCTGGAACTCGTCAGCGTGAAGATTGAGGAACTGGAACGCGAGGCGTCCAAGCTCATGTCGCAGCGCCGGGGCCGCAGAAAGACGAGCAATCATCGTTGAATCAATCCTTGTCCGGTTGGATGAACGCGACCAGCGGCATCCAAGATCCAATCCGCTACTGTGCTCACCGGCGGAATCCGTAACCCTTTACCGTGCCCTTCCCTCTTATGGCCACCAAGCCCACCATTTATCGCGCAACGATTGATCTGTCGGACGTCGATCGTGGCGTTTACGAGAAACTGAACATGAGCCTGGCTCGGGCCGATTCCGAAAGTGCTGAGCGACTGGTCGTCCGCCTGCTGGCGTACTGCCTCTGCTACGAAGAGGGCATTCGATTCACCGGCGGCGTGAGCAGCGGCGATGAACCGGACGTCTGGGTGACTGAACTTCAACCAGGCCTTGGTGAGCGAGTAAAGCTGTGGATTGAGGTGGGACTGCCGGAGGCCAAGCGTCTCCTCAAGGCGGCCCGACACTGCGGACGTGTCATCCTGTTCGCCTACGGCAAGAAGCGGACGAAATGGGAAAGCGACCATCTCGAAGAACTGGGCGAACGCGGCAACATCACGGTGCTCGGCGTGGACCTGGAGGCCCTCACCCGGCTGACCGATGCGCTGGATCGCCAGATCGCATGGTCGCTGACCGTCAGTGGCGGAACTATTTATCTGACGGCGGAAAGCCGGCACGTTGAAACGTCGCTCCAGCACATTGTCGGCCCGCCCCTTTTCACCGATTGATCAGGCGAGTCCATGGTCTATCGTGCCGGACTTTGAACTCGCGAACGACGTCACGACTTGCTGGTCAAACGATCGGCGTATGCTTCCATCGCTTCAGGACCGTCGCCGGCATCCTGATCCCCATCTTCGCCATCAGGGCGAGCACGGATCCCACGGTCGTGCTTCCGTATGACAAGCGATGACGCGGGTTCCGCTTTACGCCCCGTTTCTCGGCGTCCTGATGATGCTCCCTATACTGTTCTGCCTCTATGCCGTTTACAGGCTCTGGCAGGATGTCATGACGAGGGATCAGGCCATCCAGGCTGACCAGGCGGAGCGCCATTCGATCCGGGGGCGGATGGGGCGCTTGCTCAAAAAAGTGTTTGGGTTCTTGAAACGTGCGCCTGTTGACGATGAACCTGAAACGCAAGCGCCTCAGGGACCGCCCGCCTGGTTGGTGGAACTGCTCTCGAACCATTTACCGCCTGATTGCGAACCGCAGGGTGGCCCCCGGTTGATTGAGAACCGCGATGTATCTCCTGTTACTCAGCGGATCGACCTGAAACCCTTTTTTGGAGGTCATCTGCCGACGCAGGATCAAGTCGACCTGTTCGATCGCTTCGTGCAGGCGTACGCGGATGCCGTGAATCCCCACAGCGAAGACGCGGATCGATCGGCCGCCGGCCGAAGTCCGGACCTGCTTGTTGAAGGAGAACCCGGCAGCGGCAGGACGACGTCGCTCCTTGCCTGTGCGGTTTATGCCGCCCTGGCCCGCGGCCAACGGGTTTTGTTCATCGTTCCAGATGCCTTGCGTCGGGAGATCGTTGCCAGGCGCGTCACTCACGCTTTAGGCCAGGTCGGCCTTCAGCATTACCTCAAGGCGGGGACCATCAGCCGGCGCAGTGTGGCCGAGTGGATTGCAGGATCACAGGCACTTCCCCATATTCTGATCGGCACTCTGCAGGCCGTTGAATCGGAACTCTACGGCGCACCCTATCAGCACGGAGTTGAGTATGACCGGCTGCGACGGCTGATTCATATGATCGAGACCGTCATCGTCGATGACTTCATGGAGTTCGACGACGCGGAGCGTTCGCACCTCCCTTTCATGCTCGACAAGCACAGGCTGTTGATGGCTGCCGAGAATGTGCCGATTCAGGTCGTCGCCGTCTTTCCGAGACTCTCCGAGATCGCCAAGCCGATCGTGGGCACCCGGCTCTTCACCGAGCGTGGATTCAAACGCGGACGCAACGTCCTGACGCTTCACCCCAGGCCGATCGGCAAGGCATGGCGAGTTGATCTGCGTGCAGCCGATGTCCCCCGGTCAGCGGACCATCTCATTGAACAATGCCTGCGGATGGGTTTGAACCTGGTTGTGTACAGGCGCGGCATTGACGAGCATGAACGCCGCCGACAGGAATCGAAGTATCGGCACATCAACAACGGCGGCCGGCTGACGGTGCTGTCCCACCTCGATCAGGCCATGGAGTTGGCCGCGGCAGACGTCGCCGCGATTCTTCACCAGGCCGCCACCCACGAAAATGTGTGCCTCGCGTTCCGACTTGCGATGGGCAGCGACGACACCGTCATCCTCAGCATACAGCAGCGTGACGACGAGCGCCCGGACTCGGATGCCGGCATCATCCCCATCCTTGCGGATCGATCAGCATCGCCTCTGCTGACAGCCCACCTGCGAAACGGAATCGGGTTCCTCCGTCCGCACGTTCCCATTCCCCTGGAATCCTGGCGTCGCTGGGGATCAGGCTTCGATCTCGACGCGCTGCCTCTTGTCGCTGCCGACAACAGCGATGAGGTCGTCCTTGAATATGATGCCTGGAATGTGCCGCACGAATATGGAAACTCACTATGGCCCTACATTGCCCTGAGAACAACCCAAGTCGTCCGTAAACCGGTCAGAACTCGTGGCCTGCCCGATGCTTCACATTCGATCTACCGTCGGCGCGGGAACGACTGCCTGTACATTCGACGATCCCCGCAGGCATCCCTTCAGATGAAATCGAGAAAGGCCCGCTGGGTCGGCAGCGATGGTCAGGAAATCGCGGAGATCGATCTGGCTCATCTTCGTGAGCTTCGGCTGGTTGTCGAAGGCGATGCCCTTGGCTGCTCAAGCATTTCTCCCGTGGTCGGAGCGCACCCGGCAACCATTCACGCCGAACACTGGCACGGTGACGGCAACGACCATCATCTTCCTGTTTGGTCACTCGCGCTGACGCTGCCGACCGGTCAGACAGCCGCTCACTACGCCGGTGGTCCGCAACACGGGCTTTGCTGGTTTGAACTTAAGGCCCCTCCCGCTCAGGTTGCGACGGCTTCATGCGGGCTCATCGGGCGGATGACCGAGTTCGGACTGATCGCCCCGAACCCATCCATTCGCTTCGACTATTCCAGCCATGTCCATGCCATCCTGTTCGGACCACCTGTGATTCCCGCAGATCGACTGGCTGCTGAGTTCGGGAAGAGCATGGCGGGACAATGGACCACTTCCGATCCCGACACGTTCATGCCCGGACTTACCTACGCGATGAACTACGCATTGGAGAAGCTGATCCCCGGCATGAGGCACTTTGCCCGTGCCGTCTCCTTTCGCCTGCCTCTCGTGGAGGGCAAGCAGCCGATCATTACGTTGCTCTTTGAGCCGTTGACCTCCGGTCGCACTTCACTCCCGATCCTTCACCGGTTGCTTGCGAACATCGAGGGGCGCTCAATGCTGTTCCAAACGGCGATGTGGCTGGCGAGTCGAGCGGCGCATTCATCGAATGGGCAGTTCATTCTACGACGCTTCGCGCGAGTCGGGTTTGAAGGTGACGAGGGTATAAATGATCTGGCCCTTGCCGTGCAGTTGCTTGAGTCCGCGATTGCTGCCGATCCTTCAACCCCATAAGGCAAAGCAGCGATGTATCATCCGTCGCCGGAGCCGGACTGAATAGAGGCAGATGAAAAGCCAATCACCGATGAGTTGTTTACCTTGATGGAGTCCCCGTGCAGATCTTATTGAACGGCATCATTTCCGGATCGGCCATCGCTCTCCTGGCAGTCGCCTTTCAGGCGGCATACTTGCCGACGCGAGTATTCTTCATCGGGCTGGCGGGCATCTACGCCCTTGCTCCATACCTGGCGCACGCGGCAATCGCCGCCGGAACCGGATGGATCATCGCCATCGCCCTGTCGGCGGCGCTTTCCGTCGGCGTTGCTCTGATCTGCGAATGGGCGAATCACGCGCGCCTCGCCCGCCGCCGGGCGTCCAGCGGCGCTCACCTCATCGCTTCTCTGGGAATCTACATTGTCATTGTTCAGATCATCGCGATGATCTGGGGAAACGACACCAAGACCCTGCGCACGGGATTGGATGATGTAACCCGTATGGGAGACGTGATCGTCACCGGAGCGCAATGGATCACGGCAGGCACGGCAGTCCTGATGCTGGGAGCTTTCATCCTGTTTCTTTCCCGATCCACACTCGGACTCCGCCTGCGGGCCTTGGCCGACAACCCGGACCAGTTCGCGTTGTTCGGCTACAACGTGGACCGCCATCGCTTGCTCGCGTTCGGACTGGCCGGCCTTTTCGGATCGGCGGCGGCCCTGGTCACCGCCTACGACATCGGCTTTGACCCGCACACCGGGCTGCACGCCGTGTTGCTTGCGATCGTGGCGGTGATCATCGGCGGCCGACACTCGTTTGCCGGTCCCATTTTCGGGGCGATCCTGCTCGGAGTGATCCGCGCGATGGTCGTCTGGAACTGGTCCGCCCGCTGGCAGGAGGCTGTAACCTTCGCTCTCCTCGCCCTCGTTCTTCTCTTTCGTCCTCAGGGGTTGTTCGGCCGGCAACATCGAATCGAGGCCGCCTCATGAACTATCTGCTTCACCTGCTGGTTTACTTCAACATCTACGTGATCGTCGCGTTGAGCCTGAATCTGATCGTCGGCTACTGCGGCCTCCTGACTCTGGCACACGCAGGCTACTACGCGATCGGCGGCTATGCCTATGCGCTCCTGTCGCTGAATCTCGGCTGGGATTTCATCCCCGCCGCCCTTGCCGGCGCTCTGCTCTCGGCGGTGCTCAGTCTGGCGGTCTCTTTGCCCTCATGGCGGCTTCGCGGCGACTTCTTCGTCCTGGCGAGCCTTTCCGTCCAGGCACTGATCTTCAGCGCGCTCTACAACTGGTCCAGTGCCGACGCTCCTCTGGGTTCCTGGACGAACCTCACGAACGGCCCGTTCGGAATCACCGGCATCCCTCGCCCCCGTCTCTTCGGCTGGATCATCACAACGCCGACCGCGTTCGCCTTATTCGCGACCGTTGTCGCCGCATTCTGTGCCGGCATTCTCTGGAGGCTCAAGGGTTCGCCCTGGGGCCGGCTCCTGCTTTCCATGCGGGAAGATGAATTGGCCGCCAGGGGACTTGGAAAGAACACGAGGCTGGTCAAGGTGCATGCCTTTGCGATCTCCGGCGGTCTTGTCGCCGTCGCCGGGGCCTTATATGCCGCGCACGTCCGCTACCTCGACCCCTCTTCCGCCTCGCTGGATGAAAGCATCCTGATGCTGAGCATGGTCATCGTCGGCGGCCTGGGCAACTTCCGCGGACCTGTCGTCGGCGCAGCGGTCCTGATCGGCCTCCCGGAACTTCTCCGCTTCCTTGCCTTGCCGGATGCCCAGGCCGCCAACCTCCGCCTGCTGATCTACGGCCTTCTGCTCATCCTGATGATGCACTTCCGACCGCAGGGCATCGCGGGGGAGTATCGGATGCAGTGAGATAATGCAGGATATTGCGACATATCGGGGTCAATGTCGATCGATCAGCCGATCCAGTACGCGGATCAATCCGAAAAGAAGTGCGGTTAGACAGAGGATGCCCAGTCCTTGAACGATCAAGCCAATTTTGTGATTCGCGCAGGTCCAAGCCACAATACAGAGGAGGAAAAATACAAGAGCTATAAATATCGAGATTGCCGCACATCTGAGGTTCTTCTCGAACAACTGTGATCGATCGTGATGGCGCGTTTGCGACGTTGCAAGTTGCGCGCTAATTGCTTCATAGAGTGGATGAACATCAACGGGCGCGATTTTTCCGAGCTTGACGCGCAATGTCAATTCATCACACAACGTCTTATTGTCCATATTCTTATCCTTGATGTTCGCCATGTTGGCACTCCCACTTAGGTTCGTGAAACCAGTCTGTAAATATGTGAAATCAGAATACCCAGGTGGAGAAATCCCCACAGGGCGGCGAACGACGACACGATCACCTTGAAACTGATCCAGGAGTTGCCATCGCCCGCTGTCCACGGTTCGCCTCCGACGAAGTATTTGACCGATTCGGAGATACTCTCCAGCCAAATTTCCGTAACCGTAACGGGGAGCGGCAGCTTATTGGGGTCTGGATACAGGATATCATATCCCGCATTCATCACCACCAGAACTATCAGTGAGAGTAGTATCATCCAGCACATCGCCCGCAGAGATCCGGCGAGTTTTTCGATGTACCACCGCAGCGGCCAGAATAACCACACGGAGGGGCCGTAATGTCGCAGCCAAATCATCCGATGCAAATCGCGCATCTTTCGCCGACATTCTTCCGCCTCATTAAGCTCATCATGATCACGAAAAATCGCCATCAGACGACTGATGATTGCCAGTTCACCGTTGAGAAGCGAATCTTCACGACGGCGATGGTTGAACCACTCGCCCAAGTTATGCATTTCTTTGTTGATTTCTTCGAATCGGGGATTGACGTTGATGTTGAACTCGACGCCCCCAAACTGACATTCGGCCAGCACTTCGAAACGGTGTTTCAGTTCCAATGCCTCGCGGGCCGTGGTGGGGGTGCGGTCGCCGAGCAGTTCCTGGGCGAGCGAAGCCATGACCGCGCCGCGCACGGCCTGCGGCACCGAATCCACATGGTTGTTGATGAGGCGCGTCGCACGGGCGATTAAAGACTCGGAGACTTGCAGCAAACGTCCGGGGGCGCTGTGACCATCGCCGCTGCCCCGCTTCGAGGAACAAGGAGGCCAGATGTACCCCGGCGCAAAGCCGAGCCGACGGCGATCCTCCTCATCGAATGTTTCCAGTTCCCGATCAAGTTTCGTTTCGCGCCAAAGCGTAAAAATCCCCGGCGTGGGCTTTCGCACCACTAGGCCTCCACGTCCGGCTTCCCGTAATGTGCGAAGATAACTCTTGTTGCCGTTGCTATCCGATCCAGGTGCAGTTTCTTTCTGATGGTCAGCAGTCACAAAATATCGACGTTTTACATCCTTAAGCTTGACTAGTTGCTTATCCCGCTCTGTCAGGTCGGCATAATGGACTTTCGATTCCTTATCCGGAAAACCCAAGTAGAAGTCTTCAAGCGTCAAGTCCGCAGGTTTTGCGGGGAGAGCGGACTCATCAAACAGGGTCTTGAACAATCGATTTGAATTAACCGCCCATGACCGGAACCCAAATCGGTAGCAAATATAGGCGTTGAGATATGCGTAGCTGGCCTCGTCATCAATAGCCGCCGACCATTGTTTGCGAATTGGGATGAATGGCGCGAGTTGTAAGCCATTCTCAACTCCGTTCTTTGCTTTGTTCAGCACCCACTGACGTAGCCCGCTGCCATCGAAAAGCGGGCTGCCTTCCACTCCCGACAGGAACGCTTTGATCCCATGCCATCGCCGAATCGCGTTCCATTCATCGTCACCTGAATTGCCAGACTTGCCGGAACATCCGAAAACCCATTGCACTTCCGGAAACGCAAGGATGAGCATCGCCATCGCCGGTTGCCAATCACCCGATGCTATCGGGTTCAGCGAATCCGGATTGACCTCGTCAACAAGAACAATCGCGTCATCTTCCGGGAAATGAACGGCGACCAGTTCGCGATCAATCCAGCCCGACAACTCGCCAAACAACCGGCTTGCGTCGTTGAACATACCTGGATCAACGATCCGGTGAGGAATCTTTTCTGACTCATCACTCCCGATGCGCAAGGCTGCCACGGTCATCAGTGCCTTGTATGTGGCGCAGCTTCGAGCAAGGATGAGAAGTTTCTGCATAACGATCCCTATGCGATCAGATGAGGCGAAGTCAGGCGCTTGAGTCCGCCCGACTGAGGCGAGCCGCCGACCGAGGCCGAAGCCGCAATGCGATCCGATGCGCCTCGGCCAGATCGCCCTCCAACTCGTCTTCGATGGGTGCAAGCAATCGCTTGATCAGATCAGCCGCTTTGGATGCGGTCAGCGTTGCATCACCCGTCAACAGTTTTGCCGCCGGATGGATCTGAAGCTCGCCATCGGGTAAGGCCGGGGTCCGCCGCCGCGTCGTCGCCAGGGCGGCCTGCAACATCCGGGCGGTCAACCGGGCGTACTCGCGTTGCACCTGCTCCAGTTTTCCAGACCACGCAGTTGCATCCGCCGGATCAACCTCGGTCGCGGCCAAGCGATGCAGCAGGTCATCCAACCCGCCGCGCTCGGAAGGAGCCACCGGCACATCGATTGCACGAACTGGTGTTGATGGAACCACCGTTCTCTCATTGATCCGCAGATGCGACGGAACCAGATGCTCAACATCCGGATGGCGCGTCACCGCATCAAAGACGACACTCCGCAACTCGCGCACATTCCCCGGCCAGGGGTGTTTTCGCAACTGGTGCATCGCCTCATCGGTCACCTCACGCCGCCGCGTGCCTTGCCGTTGCGATTCCGCTTCGCGCACGAATCGCTCCACCAGCACCGGAATGTCCGCCAGCCGATCGCGCAGCGGCGGCAGCCATACCGTTCCCCCCATGCGCAGACGATCAAGAAGATCCTGCCGAAATCCTCGCTTCTCATCCTCCAGGTCGGCATTCGTCGCGGACAGAAAGCGGACATCCACGGGCATGGCCTTGCGCCCGCCGACGCGGGTGATCCGCCGCTCTTCGAGCACGCGCAACACCGCCGCCTGCACCTCCGGGGGCATGTCGGCAATCTCGTCCAGGAACAGGTCGCCGCCGCTGGCGGATTCGATCAGACCGGTCTTGGCATCGACACCCGTCGCCGTTCGCGGCTCGATGCCGAACAGCTCCGAGGTGAAAAGGTTCGGCGAGAACACCGCCGAGTTGACCGGAACCAGCGGCCCCGCCGCGGCCCCTTGCGACGCCACGCTGTGCAGATACCGCGCCATCAGTTCCTTGCCCGCGCCGCGCTCGCCGCGGATCAGCACGTTCTCCCGATGCCGCGCCGCCCGCCTCGCCTCGCGCAACGCCAGCAACATCGGCAGCGAATGCCCCACGATCCCGCCCGTCGAATCCGGCAGCAGCCCATGACTCCACAACGCCGCCTCCAACAGCTCCGGCGCCTGCGGATCGCCGCGATCGATAAACCCCAGCGCCCCACGCCGGCTGAACTCCAGACTCACCTCCCCCCGCGGCTTGCTCGACAGAATGAACACCGGCAACTCCGGAAACTCCCCGTGAATCGCGTCCAGCAGCGCCAGCCCGAAGTAACTGCGGGGATCATCATCCCCCTCCCGCCCCTCAGGCATCCCGGGCGTCCGCCGATGGCTCTCCTCCGTCACCCGCCCCGTGTAGAAACACAGGTCCAGCAACACCATCGCCCACGGCAACCGCCCGCCCGCCAACGCTTCCGTCCACCCTTCCCGAACCTTCGCCAACGAACCGGCCAGGTCATTCTCCACCACCGCGCCGATATCGGAGACATCGGGCATCTGGCCGCGACAGAAAACAACCTCGGCGGTCGGCTTGAGCACCTTCTGCCGACTCGCCCTCGCCGCCGCATCATCCGTCCCATCCGACCACAGAAAATGCGCGCACAGATTCTCGCGATCAACATTCCGGCCACCCGGAACGCCGCGCCCGAACATGTCGTCAATGACCAGAATGCGATTTTGCATGGGGCAAGTGAGATCGGTGCTAGGGAAGAACGCTCTTGGGCATCGCCGCGAGCGCGTCGGACAACCGGTCCGCCGCCGCACGAGCGTCGGCGACACACTGAGCGAATGCGGAACGATCCTTCACCCCGGCCAGGCATTCGAGCAACCGGTTCATAATGGCCTCGGCATCACCCGCCGCCGCCGCCAGTTCTTCCCGCCGCACCTCCGCAGACGTCTTGCTTAACCACCGTTCATGAACGAAGGGCACAAGCCACGCCTTGGTCTCCTGCGAACAGTGACACAGAGGCGGCTCCTCAAACAAGACCCGCGGCGACATCTCATCCAGCAGCGTCGCGTGAAGCGCCCATGACTCCTGATGAATCTGCAACCACAGACCGCGCACATTCTCTCTCACGTCATCATCCGATTCCACCAGCCCGCTGGCCACCCGTTCCAGCGCAGCCAGACAAACGATCAACTGGTTCGACACCAGATCATGGCTCAAGCGGGATCGTCGGATCGACCAAGGGCGCATTTTTACATGCTACTGGCTCCCAGCGATTTGGCCAAGTCCTGTTCGGCCTTCTCTATCAAATTATTGAGATTGCCCGGAACCATCACCGAGGCGCCATTGGATTGCGGGTTCGGCGGACGAAACCAATGCACAAGCTGCATAATCTCCACCGATAACGTGGATTCGCCAAGTTCCTCTTGTAATCGCTTATCGATATCGGCGATCGGCTTGAACGGTTCGGCCCACCACTCAGGCGTCCGAACCCGGCTTGCCGCAGATGAAGAAACATCGAAGCCTTGCGTCATCGCCATGAAACCTTGGCAGAGAATCAACAACGCCGTGGCAACTCGCGGAAAATCGGCCCGCAATACGCGAGGTAGCCGATCCTGCTCCGTTGGCCGACTTGGGTCTGCCGCCCACAAGAGTAACTCGCGCCATTCGCTGGTGGACACGTCCTGGGCCTTTTGCATCGGCCTTGGAATGCGATACCAACCATCCGGCAAATGCTCGGATACCCCAATCCCACCACCCGAGTATGCGACCCGGACCTTCGCACGATCAATCGGTGGCCGCACATGTGGGTACATCTCTGCATTGTTCAACGTCTCGGAATCACTCCAATGGAACAGAACCAGTTCCGCCGACACATCGGCGGGAACAAGTGGCACCCAATTGCCCTGGCCGGCGTTGTGGAGATGGATCGTCGGTGTTTCCACGGCAGCCCTTTCCACGGCAGCGCGAAGTGAAGCACGGCGATCATTTTCATCGTCGAGCCGGTCCAGAATTAAAATGGTCATTGGTGAATTCACGAGTTCGCCTTGAAATCGAGACGGGACCACACCCTGCCACCATCTTTGACCGGATAGAGTGAGGTGAACAATTGCTTGGAATCACAGCTCACTGACGCTCCCAAGAAATCCCATAGCGCCTTGCAAGTATCGCCCTGCACCGGGCCCCAGGAAAACATCATCGCCTTTGCCAACAAAGATCGGCATTCGACACTTTTGCCTATAGAGCAATCAAATGGAAAGTCAATCAGAAGATGCATTCCATCCGTCTTATTCTCGAACTTCGCCTTGACGCCGACCGCCACCGAATCCTCGTCAGGGGCAGGCGCAAGCGCCTTGAACAGATGGAGCGCCTTCAAGATCAGGTTTCGTGATTTTGCCTTATCTTTATCCATAATACCCACCGCGGACACATTCCACTGGAATGCTTCCATCAAGGACTTGCCATTCGTGGCCAGGACAAGTGGAAATACCAAGCTGCCAAGAGTCAAACACCGATCCCCCATATGGGCAACCGCACACGCTCCCAGAAAGTGCTTGAGTGTCTCGTAACACCCTTTCTGGTTTAGCCAAGCTTTTGCGATATTAGTGTGTACTCCAAGCGCTACAAGATAGTCGTGGAGCGGTATGCACTGCGCCTGGATTTGGAGATAATCGCTGTGCTTGTGCGGTGCTGGTGAATCATTTGGTGTCAGAAGATTCTCGTTAAACCAGTCCTTCGCGTAGTCGGGCCAGAGTTTGGAGACCAACCCCGTGCCCCTGTCCCGTGCTTCCACATACTTGCATACCCCGTCGTTAATCGCGACGATTGCGTTGCGAGGGTTTGCAGTCAAGGAATTCGAATTACCAATAACGCGAATGTTATTCGCCTTCCGCATTCTGAGCCGGTTGAGGTAATCCCCGATGTTGACAAAGGCATGCTCGTTTGTGGCCAGCCACACATCCGCATCTGCGTTGCAATTGGTTGCTAGCACAATGGCCAGCAACAATCCGTGTGCGTCCTGATTGAAGAACGCCACCGCGTTCTGAATGGTGTCCATTCCAGTCACCGCGAGTGCTGTTTCAATATGAGGTGCTACGTGAGTGCCATCAACAACAACACCGTCAAGTTTGAAGTCGAAAAAGCAGATGGCGCTCCCTCTATATCCAGAGCACCATTGCAAAGCCTCATAGAAGTTTGCATTGGCATCAATGTAAGCAGTATCGACGGCGAATGCGGCGCGTGCGTTGCCGAGCGCGTTCCACTTCCGATGCCACATAAACCCAACGGGCACGCCGTTGATGTCCTTCGTAGTCGGCAATGGATTGTTTACCTGGACGCCGGCGTTAGTCGGAATAGGATTATTCTCAAAGATAACGATGTCTACCATAGCTGTTACCCTCCGCTCCGAATCAACCACTTCGGTTGTTCAAGACTAATGGTTAGCCAATATGGATTCTCATTGTCGTCAGCCGAACTTACCTTTGCATTCAGTGTTCTAAGAAACTCCTCGCATATGTACTTGATCAGTTGCGAACCTGTCATGCCCATATGATCGCGAGCCACGTCTTGCTTGCCGTCCCCCTTGGCGTTCCTACAAGTGATTGAAAGCACAGCGGTTCCAGGATCGTATGACGTTGTGACAGTCATACTCTCGGTCTTGCCGTGCCGGACAAAGTTCTCGCATGCCACCACGAACACACGTAGAAGGCCACTGAGTTCGCAATGCGCCTGCCGATTGCGTGTATCGTCCGTCAGTTTGCATCTATTCGAATCGTCTGCAAAGCAGGCGGACTGAATGCGCCATGGTGAAAGAAGTGAGGAGTCAATTCGATGTGTCAAGGTTTTCTTGTAATTTATGGCGTCGGCAACGTGCCTGGCATCAGACTCAAAATCCTTCCCGGCACAAAATTTCACAAACAGATTCGCCTTGGCGTATTCCCAGGCCACTTGGACAAGTGCGCCCAAATCTGCAGGGATATGGCCGGACGGCTTGTACAGATCATCCGGGGCGTAGGACAGAGACCATAATGTCAGCGTCTTACCCAAGTCGCGATAAATGTCTGGAACCGGAACAATACGATGGGGCAAACCCAACGATGGATTAGAGCCAAGTTCTCGTTGGATGATATCCCAACTGGCGGGGCTCACCTGCCAGCCCTCACCAGTCATATCGGCAATCTTCTTGATCTGATGCCCAAATCCCTTCATGGCATTAGACAGGCCTGTTTCGCGGCCTTCCATTTCCGCCGCACGTACGACGAACCCAGTACCAACGGCATTAGCAACCGCCATGCGAATCATCGTGACTTCAGATGGACTCAATGGTCGAGAACTGCCGATCAGGCAGCTACCCCCGGATTTATACCCGAATCGGTTATCTGTGCCGCGAATCCACCAACAGACCGGGATTGCCGAGAAGCAAAGGATTGGGCCACCTTTTTTATCAATGAATGAATTTCGACTATCCTCAACACTCTTGCAGAATTTATCAAAGTTATCATCAATACTTCGACTCTCGTCGCCATATTGCTTCTGCTCATTATCAATATTCCACGGAATTGTTTTTATCCTGGGGTTCTGAGCAACAATCATGGGATTCGAGGCTGGCGAATCTGTATTGTCGTTGAACCGGCGTGAGAGATACGTTTCCTGGACAGCTTCTATGTTATTGTTGCGGAGGATATCCTTCAGGTCCTGCTCCGTACGAGGCGAAATCTGGCTGTCCGAATCCAAGTGGAACGTGGGCAGACCCGCAAGAAATGCTGGATGACCCGCGACACCATGTTTGTTTCGTAAGAGGGTCGTGACGCATTCCTGATACTCCTTGCACGCTTGGTCATGAAATGCGGCCACGTACCCTCTGGAACGTGAACGTCCACCACTACCCGTAGGAAGAATAAGCACGACATCGAGAAAACAAAGCGCCTCCACCAAGTCCTGAGATGCCTTGGATAAAAGACCGACCAGATTTTTTGCATGATCATCCGATGGAGATTGCAACGTCTCCCCAGTGGAATTCGGGTCATAGAGCGCTCTCTCAATGGGAAATAACGCGAGGTTCCGGTCCTCGCCGGAATCCCCTGTCTCTGAACGCTCAGCTGTTCGGCGCTGATCCATCATTTGATCCGTTTCAGCGACCCATCTTCCAGAACCTGCACGACTCCCAGCGGTGTCGCCAGATCGCCGGAATCGTCAACCGTGATTGACCCGGAGATTCCACTATAGGGAAGTTGTTCGCGGATCGTTTGCTTATTGACCTTTCCACTCTTGGCTTGAGCCAGCACGATCAGTCTGCCCGTATCGTAGGCGTAAGCTGGAACAAAATTGGGGGTCTTCCCGAATCGGGCCTTGAACCTTGCGCTCCATTCGTCGCGTTGAGGGCGATTCTCTGGAAACTCGAAGGGAGGCGCGATATAAGCCACTCCCGCGAACGTCTTATTGGCGTCCTGGTCACCAAGGAGCTCGTTAAAGTCCATGATGCAAAGGACATTGCCATCACTAACCATTGACTCGGCCTGCAACGCTCGAACGATGGGCGAAACATGCAAGGAAAACCCACTGACAAAAATCAAATCGGGTCGAACCGCCTTGGCTTTCAGAGCAAGCGTCCGAAAGTCGGAGTGGGAGAACTCGTAAATCTCGCGGTGGGGTTCGATGCCAGCGGCCCGCAGTGCGGGTTCCACATACTCTGTGTATTCTTGCTGGAGTTCGGGGTTGTTGAGTACGAACGTAAACACCCGCTTGGCCTGGCGCATCTTGGCATATTGAGCGTAGACAGGGCCCTGAATTTTGCAATGCGCGAGTATCCGCATCCGATTCGTTCGCTCTTCCACGAGATGAGCATCGTATGAAACCAGAAAGTGCGTAGCCGCCACATCGTCCACGATCGGCGCCGCGGCCTTGGACATCTGTGACACTCCGGAAATGTAAACATCGAAGCCGCTGAGCACTTGCTTCTGTGCAAGAGTGGCTGCCTGAGGTGGCTGGCCCTGATTGTCCTGGGCATCCACCCGGAACAAATCTCTGGATATGCCCAGTTCCTTGCAGGCGTCATCGATTCCCATGGTCAAACCGTTGGCGTACTCTCCGCTGAAAGAAGCCACCGGTCCGGTCAAGGGGATGTTTAGAGCTATGCGTACAGAGTTGCCGGTCGGAGATGTACGTTGGGTCACGAAAAAGACCCCTGCGATAACCACTACCAGGGCGATCGCCGCAATCAGATAGTTTTTTCTGTTCATGTGTTGATCCTTTGGTCCTGTTAACTTTAATTTGTCGCGCTTGGCATCAGTATCAGCGATGCCTGGTTCGGAATGCTGCCAACGAGGCATCGGCGGAGAAACGGTTCCGAGCTATCAAGCGCAGCCATCGGTTCATCGTACAGGTTGACGGTCGATGTATCCATGCCTGCGAGAGCGAGGCGCTGCTTCTGGCCGCCGCTGAGGGAGGAGGTCGGACGGTCGGCGAACGCGGTCAGGTCGTCAGGAATTTTTGATATGCCGGCGAGGCGGAGGGACTCGCGGCCGGTGAGGCTGGGGAAGGTGTGTCCGCCGGAGGGGAGCGTGCGCAGGCCGCGGCGGAAGCGTTCCCAAGCGGGCAGGCCGGTCAGGGGGTGTTGCTGCAGGTGTATTTCGCCCTGGTCGATGGGGATCAGGCCGGCGATGGCGGCGAAGAGAGTGCTCTTGCCCCAGCCGTTGGGGGCCTGGAGGATGGCGATTTCGCCCTGGTGGAGGGTGAGGTTGAAGCCGGTGGGTTGGCCGTGGTCGTCGAGGCCGATGACGGGGCGCGGGCCGCGCTTGACGAGGAGGTTGCGGATTTCGAGGACGGGCTTGGCGGGGTTCTGGAAGCGGTCGGGACGGCGGATGCGGGTGAGCAGGGCGCCGCGCGGGAGGGGTTCGTCGGTGATTTGGGCATTGTCGCCGGCGAGGAGGGCGAACCAGGCGGGGCGTTGGTCGGATTGGAGGTCAGGGGTTGCAGGGGGTGCCGGCGCTAAGCCGCGAGCGGCGGGGACGCTGACTTTTGATTGGTGGATGTGGCCCTTATCCAATAGCCAGTTGGTGGTGACCAGTCCCTGAAGGTGGTGTTGGTTGAAGACGTGCTCGACGATGACGAGAGTGAGGTTGCGTTCGCGGACGAGGGAATTGAGCAGTGTCAGGATGTCGGCGATGCCTTGGCGGTCGAGGCCGGCGAGGGGTTCGTCGAGGAAGAGAATGCCGGCCCCGGCGGCGACGGCGCGGGCGATGGCGACGCGCTTGGACTGGCCGAGCGAGATCATGTCGGCGGAAGAGTCCTGGCGGGTGTCGAGGCCGAGGCGGGCGAGCATGGCGTCGGCTTCGGATGCGATACGTGCTTCGGCCTTGCGGACATGGCCGGGGGCGATCAGGGCCATGATCGGATTTTCGCCGGGCTGGCGCGGCGCGGCGACGGCGATGTTGTCGCGCAAGCTCAGGCTTCCGAACAGTCGCACATCCTGCCATGTGCGGCCGATGCCCTCGGCCGCGACGAACTCGGGGCGGAAGTGATCCCAGGGATTGAGTTCCTGCCACCATCGGCGCGGGAATGTGTAGGAGCGGGGCGAGTCGTCGGCCAGGTAGTGAATGGTGCCGGCGTCGGGTTCGAGGTTGCCGGTGAGGATGTTGAGCAGGGTCGTCTTGCCGGAGCCGTTTTCGCCGCGGAGGAGGACGACCTCGCCGCGATGAAGGTCGATGTCCACCCCGCGCAGGACGATCTGGCCGCCGAAGGATTTTGTAAGCCCTTCAGCCCTTAGGACTGACGCGGCGGCAGCCGCGAATGCCTCGCACGGTACAGGGGCATCGGACGAGCGACCAAGCTCATCGACACCCATGCCGGCAATCATCGAATTCGTGGTTCCATCAAACATCATGACTCTCCCGACGCATTGCCATGGCATCTTCCGTGCCACGCACGGCCAGTCCGATCATATCATGGCTAATTCGCCTTTAGTTTATGCAATACATAGTTTTATGATCGTCGGTGCCAAATAAAGGCGAGCAATCAAACCCAAGGCCATGAAGGCGAACATGGATCCGACAGTATCTGATTGGATATCGCCAGAGTCAAGTATTGCGATAATGTGGCGAGGAGCAAGATATTCGGCTCAACGTGGGACAGGTCCAGACCTGTCTCTAATGCCATCAAGTTAATACTACAACGCTACAACCGATAAAACGTTGAAATCAATGGGCTTGAAATTGCAGCCCGAATGCGGCAGTTTCCGAAGCG
The DNA here is from genome assembly GCA_964649195.1 of uncultured Phycisphaeraceae bacterium. Lineage (GTDB taxonomy): Bacteria > Planctomycetota > Phycisphaerae > Phycisphaerales > Phycisphaeraceae > JTS-RE9. Next base: position 18,524 of record CAZYPK010000025.1, on the reverse strand, counting down.
AGACTCCGGTGAAATCCCGGCACCTGTTGTCGGCGACAAGCCAACGATGGTCCATTTGCAGGTTCCTTCCCGGTTTTCCGTGCGAATCTGGCGGCAGTTCAGGGCTTGTTAGCGTTGTAGTATTAAATAAAACCATGAAATCAGGAAAGCATGAAATCAGGAAACCAGGCGGGATCATACGGAATGGATGATCTGCATTTCATGTTTTCCTGCTTTCCTGATTTCGTGGTGTTCTTTAGGGAAGAGGGCCTGGGGCCTGGGGAAGAAACCGATACACCACCGCATGTGGGCTGCCTCTGCGGTAGTCATACACCCGATCCACCGGCTGCTCCCACAGTTCGCGGGCCAGCGAGTGAGGCCAGAAATACTCGTGGCTGACCTTCACCCGCAAACGGAAGTATCGCCGGAGAAACTGACTCGTCCCCACGCAGCACTGGCCGCCAACCCAGTTGCTGGTGAAACCATCCGGCAACGCCACCGTCCATCGGCAACGGTCCAGCACGCCATACAGCTCCGCATGTTCGGCAACGCTCAGGTCGTACTCGAACACCTGCATGGCCTTCTCGGTGAACGTCTGCCGCCAGGCCCAGTAATCATCCAGCGTGGGCGGGGAATCCACAATGCTGTTCCGTCGCACATACCCCCCCGGGGTACCCCCGGTTCCCCCGGTTCCCCCGGCTCCCCCCTCGCCGAACATGCCGCCCGGGTCCCAGAAGATCGTCGATTCCGGTGAAACCAATCGGATGCCCGAATGGCTGGAGAAGGCCGCGTCATAACAGATCAGCACCTGCATGCGATGCGGCGAGAGGCCGGCGGACGCCTGATGCCAACCGGCAGGCGCGGGCAGAGGCGAGTGACAGCCCCCTATCACCAGCGCCATGCCGCACAACAGCCCGAACCCCAACGTGGATCTGTTCCGCATCGGCGTGGTGTGGAAACTCGATTCAACAGGCACCCATGAACTCCCGCAAAGCCCGCGGACTCCCGTCCGCGGGTTGAATCACTCCGCCGGCGCCGCATCCATCAGCGGCCTGGCTTCGTGCGTGTCCATCTTCACCCCCTTGATCGTCACCGGCACCTCGTACTCGTGCTCGCCGCGCAGCAGCTCGCTTTCATCGGCGATCGCCGCCGCATCGGGCACGCCTTCGAGCACCTTGAGCATGGCGATCTCATCGCAGGCCTGGTTCTTCAGGCAATAGACGCACTGGCTCCAGACCTTCATCGGCAGCGTCTGGCGATCGACGATCCTGAAGCCCAGCCGGTCGAAGAAACGCTGCTCGTAGGTGAGCGTCATCAGCCGGCAGATTTTCAGACGACGCGCCTCGGCCATCACCGCCTTGACCAGCTTGCTGCCCAACCCCTTGCCGCGATGCTTGACATCGACCGCCAGCGAATAAACCTCGGCCAGGTTCGCCCAGATGATGTTCAGCCCGCAGACGCCGATCACCTTGCCCTCTTCGACCGCGACCTTGAAGTCGCGGATGTGCTCGTAGAGATAGGCGTGAGAACGATGGAGCATCAGGCCGTATTCAGCCGCGTCGTTGATGATGCGGGCCATCTGCGGAACATCAAAGATGAAGGCGCGGCGGATCATAAAGGAGGAGAGAAAAGTTCCGAGTTTCGAGTTCCGAGTTTCGAGTTCCGAGTTTTGAGTCAAGAGAAAACAGATGCCATCCGAAACCGGCGGCATTATAGGCGGGACTCAAGAGGACGATCCCCCGCCGCTTGCGGCGTAGCAACAACCAAAGCACGCACGACACGGACACCGCTGCTCGCATGGCGCCATTCACTTCAATGCCGTCAACAGCTTCGCCTCATCCCAAACTTCAACGCCCAATTCCTTCGCCTTGTCGAGTTTGCCACCGGCCTCTTCGCCGGCGATGACGAAAGCGGTTTTCTTCGAGACGCTGCCGCTGACTTTCGCACCCAGTTCGATGAGTTTGTCGGTCAGTTCCTTGCGGCCCCAGTTGGCGAGGGTGCCGGTGATGACGATGGTCTTGCCGGCGAACGGTGAACCCACGGGCGGCGTGATCTGCGCCTTGATCGGGGCGTCGAGTTTGACGCCGGCTGCTTTGAGGTCGGCGACGACCTGTTTGCCGACATCGCTTTGAAAAAAGTGATGCACCGACTCGGCGGTGATGGCGCCGACATCCTCGACCTGTTCGAGTTCCGCAACCGAGGCGGCGGCGAGTTTGTCGATGTCGCCGAAGTGGCCGGCCAGTTGCCGCGAGCCGCCCACGCCGATGTGCCGGATGCCCACCGCCGCCAGGACGCGGGCCAGGCCGCGCTGTTTCGCCTCCTCGATGCCGGCGAGCAGGTTGTCCACCTTGCGCTGCCCCATGCGGTCGAGCTTGAGGATCGCTTCGCGGTGCTGTGAAAGCTTGAAGATGTCGCCGAAGGAATTGAGCAGGCCGGCGTCGGCGAGTTGGATGACGGTCGATTCGCCCAGGCCTTCGATATCCATCTGATCGCGGCCGGCGAACCAGATCAGCCGTTCGCGGATTTGGGCCGGGCACTGCGGATTGACGCAGCGGATCGCCGCTTCGCCTTCTTCGCGGATGACGGGTTCATTGCAGGACGGGCAGTGCGTCGGAGCGACGGTCTGACTCCCCTCCCTTTTAGGGAGGGGTTGGGGGAAGGTTGCGTCAACTGCATGATTGTCAGCATCAAACAAGGTGGTTGGCCGACCCTCCCCCTGCCCCTCCCTAAGAGGGAGGGGAGTGAGGCCATCCCCGACACCCGACACCCGACACCCGACACCCGCTCCCGCCACCCCCACCACCTGCGGGATGATCTCGCCTGCTTTTTCGATGACGACGGTGTCGCCGACGCGAATATCCTTCGCGTGAATCTCATCGATGTTGTGCAGGCTGGCCCGCTTGACCGTGGTGCCCGCGAGGAAGACCGGCTCCAATTCCGCCACCGGCGTCAGCGTGCCGCCTTTGCCCACCTGCCAGGTGATCGCGTTGAGTTTGGTTTCCGCCTGCTCCGGTGCGTACTTGTAGGCGATGCACCAGCGCGGGCTCTTGGAGCGGAAGCCAAGTTCGTGTTGCCAGTCGAGGCGATCGACCTTCACCACCGCCCCATCGGTGCCGTAGGGCAGCGTGTGACGGTGCGTGTCGAGATCGACAATCGCCTGCCAGACCGCCTCGATGCCTTGGCATTTTTTCGTCAGCGGATTCACCGGCAGGCCCAGGCTCCTCACCATCGCCATGAACTGCGAATAGGTCGCGCAATCATCCGGCTCCACCTCGCCCCTGCCATGCGCATAAAACGCCAGCTTGTGTTTGGCCACGTACTTGGGATCGAGCTTCTTGAGGATGCCTGCGGTGGAGTTGCGCGGGTTGGCGAAAAGTTCCTCGCCTTGCTTTTCGCGGAGCTTGTTGATGCGCTCGAACTCGGCGGCAGGCATGAAGATTTCACCGCGGACTTCCAGAACCCCAGGCACGGGAGTTCCGGGGGTGCCTGGGCTTTGTGGATTTAATGAAAGAGGGACGGAGGAAATGGTGCGCACATTGTGGGTGATGTCGTCGCCTTTGGTGCCGTCACCGCGCGTCAGGGCGAGGGCGAGTTTGCCTTGTTCATAGCGCAGGCTCACCGCGATGCCGTCGATCTTGGGTTCGAGGACGTAATCGATGTCGCCGATCGCCTGGCGGTCCAGATTCTTCAGCACGCGCTGATGCCAGGCGCGAAGATCACCCTCGGCATAGGTGTTGTCGATGGAGAACATCGGCCTCGCATGAGGCACGGTGCGGAAGCCTTCGATCGGCTCGCCGCCGACGCGCTGCGTCGGCGAATCAAGGGTGATCAGATCGGGATGCACCGCTTCGAGCGCCTCCAATTCCTTGAGCAGCATGTCGAACTGCTGATCGGAAATCTCCGGCTTCGCCTCGGTGTAATAAAGACGATTATGGCGCTCGATGTCGCGGCGGAGATGGAGGATGCGCTCGGCGGGGGTGGGCATGGGCGGATTATACGATCGGATTGTTCCGCAAGAACCCACATTCAACTGAGGACGATCGGCGTGATTTTCCGCATGGATTGCCGGCAAGTCCGCGCTTGGGCGATGTACCGCTTCACTTCGCGCATCGACCAGATTGATCGCAGCCCCCTCGCGCGGCGGGCCATGTGTGCCTCCGCGAATCGAAACGCCTGAGCCGTGGGACCGCGCCAATGCACGACCACGAGAAAGAGCAGGAAATAAACATCGGCCTTCAGCGCCCGGGGGGAAGCCATGGCGCACCTGTCCGACAACTGATTCAGCGACATGCGGGCCAGGCCGCGCAGAAGATGGAACGATTCTTCATATCCGCCGAGCAGATATGTCGTGTTCGCCATGTTGTAGGTCACCTCCGGACAGGCGGGCCAGGCGCGCCGTGCCCGCCGAAAGAGCGCGAGGGCCGGACGATACTTTCGCGCCTCATGCAGTTCGAGACCGCGCAGCATCAAGTCTTCATGGTGGAGAAAGGCATTGCGTTTCGGGCGTTTTTTCGGGGTGGAAGCCACAGGACGCCTTTGCCACCTGATGATTGAATGGTCTCGCCGGCGATGCAACAGGGCGATTTCATGCGGACTGCGCGAGATTGTCACCGATGAAACGGCTCACGCTCTCGTGATCGAACAGATGAGGCGTGCCATCCACCTCGATGAAAACCGCGACTCCACCGCGCAACACAAGCGCCTCTGGGTGGTCGATCTCAATCGCTTCGCCGCTGACCAATTCCACGGCAAACGTCTTGAATGGCGCCCGTTTCTGAAACAACCGCAATGTCCGATCAAAGTTCTCGCGTTCCATGGCGAATTGTATTCCTGGAATAGGTTGAAAACACACTACAACAACTACAACTGATTCCGCGTCCGGTCCATCGCGCTCACCGCCGCGGGCAGCTTCGTCCGCCTGCGGATCGCGTCAAACTCGCTGAGCCGGCCCTGCTGCTTGAGCTGGCGCAGCAGGTCGCGCAGGGCCACATCGCGGTCACGGGCGTAGCGGTCGAAGCCCACCTCCAACTCGTGGCGGGTGTACTTGGTCATCGGGTCGTTGAGCCCCGTCTGGCGGATGGCCCACTCGATGAGCATGCGCGAGTCCTTGCTGTACTGGTAGGTCTCCAGCGTGGCCTCGATGCGCTCGACCAGGCTCATGAAGGGATCGTTGAGCGCATCGGGCAGCCGGTGCAGCTCGTGCTCCTTCTTCTCGAAGGCCGAGAGCCAGTCGCCGTTGCCCGCGGAGGCGGAGGCCCCGGTTCGCGGCGTGGCGGAGGAGGAAGAGGATGGGGAAAAACGGGGGGTGGAATGATGATTCATGGCGATCACAGCATCCTTGCTGACCAGCGGGGCGACGGCGGAATTGAGCGTCACCCGTCCTTCATTGGCGAACTTCACGACCAGCCGCTGCGCGGCTTTACCTTCGTGAACAATATTGACAACCGAGTCCACCACACCATCGCCCCATTGGGGACGACCGGTATGGACGACGACATCTCCTCGAGAAAACGAACGCATCTCCGGCATGTTTCAGAAACCCCGCTGCCGGCCCGGCGTCTTCACGCCCGGCTGCCGCATCCCCGGAAAAACCAGATCATCTCGAAAACACATGGTCCCCGGAACCCCCGGAATCCCCGAAACCCGACAGCCCATGCCCATGCTGCGCCTTCACCGATGAGGCGTCAACCCGCATGAGTTGCAAAACATCTTCAAAAACAGCCCGACCCGCCCGCTGATGCAGGCGGCCTGGCGAACAACCGGCTGTTGATGCCCATCTGAAACAACCGCCCGACGGCGTCGGTTCAGTGAAGATTCGGCTCTCTGTCTCCCGGGCGCGGCGCGGCCATTGAAGCCGCACCCGCTTAGGATCGCCACAGTATAACCATATTCATCATCGGCTGACAAGCGGGGGTGCATTGAAAACCAGGGCCGTTTAATTCCTGGGTGACGTGCGGTCTGAAATCACAAATCGCAATCTCCAAATCTCAAACAAGCTCCAATTCCAAAGGAAAACGGCGAAAACAATGGACGATCCGAATTCCTTGCTTTTTCCATTTCCGCATTTTGGAGCTTGTTTGGAACTTGGGATTTGCCATTTGGAGTTTTCCAACGAAGGCGGTTGGGAGAACTAAACGGTGGGTGGCCGGGACTGGAGGCTTTGCGCAACCCCCGGCTCCCCTGGCTCCCTTGGCTCCCTTGGCTCCCTTGGCTCTCTTGGCTCTCTTGGCTCCCCCGGCTCCCCACTGCGTCGATGACGGATCGTCTATAATCGCCGCGACCTCTGTCAAAGGATGCGAAATGTCTGCGGATTTTCAAGGTTTGAGCGTCGTTTCCTTCGAGTCCCGCCGGGCCGCGGAAATGGCGGCGCTGATCACCCGTCACGGCGGCAAGGCGATCCCGGCGCCCTCCATGCGCGAGATTCCCAACCCCACCCACGAGGAGGCCATCGCCTTCGCCGACGCCCTGCTCGCCGGGGAGATCGACATCGTCATCCACCTGACCGGCGTGGGCACGCGGATGCTCGTCGAAGCGGTCGGCGGCAAACATGCCAAAGAGGATTTCATCGCCGCGCTGCGAAAAGTACCGCTGGTCTGCCGCGGTCCCAAGCCGGTGGCGGCGCTGCGCGAGCTGGGCCTCAAGCCGACGCTTGAAGTGGAGGAGCCCAACACCTGGCAGGATCTGCTGGCCGCCCTCGACAGGCGACTGCCGGTGGAAGGCAGGCGCGTGGCGGTGCAGGAATATGGCGTCAGCAACGCGAAGCTGATCGAAGGGCTTGAATCGCGCGGCGCCAGTGTGATGCGTGTGCCGGTGTATCAGTGGGCTTTGCCCGAGGATGTTCAGCCGCTGCGCGCCGCGATCGCGGGCGTCATCGAAGGCGCCATCGACGTGGCCATGTTCACCAGCACGACGCAGGTGACGCACCTGTTTCAACTGGCGGCAGAGGATGGCCGCGATGCCGCGCTGCGCGAAGGTTTCAAGCGGGTGCTGATCGCATCGATCGGCCCGATCGCCACCGAAGGCATCATCGAGCACGGCCTGCACCCGGACTATGAACCCGACTCGCCGCACATGATGAACCTGGTGCGCGACACCGCCCGAAGGTCGCACGATCTGCTGGAGAAAAAACGTGCCGCCGCTTCGCAAGGCATCGACACGAATCACTGGCGGCGGATCGATATGAGATGGGGAACAAGTTCCGAGTTCCGGGTTATAAGTTCCGGGTTCCGAGTTCCGAGTTCCGAGTTGAAAGACAAAGGAACTGTTTCGCATCCCTCCGAAGTTTTAACTCGGAACTCGGAACTCGGAACCCGGAACTTATTTCTTCGAGCCTGTCGGCGCGAGCCGGTGCCCTACACGCCCGTGTGGCTGATGAGGCAGGCGGGGCGCTATCAGCGGGCCTACCGCGATATCCGCAAAGGCACCACGATGCTGGGGCTGTGCAAGTCGCCCGAGCTTGCCGCGGAGGTCACGCTCATGGCGGTGGATCGCTTAGGCGTCGATGCGGCGATCATCTTCTCCGACATTCTCACCGTCGTGGAACCGCTGGGGTTCTCCCTCGATTTCGTCAAAAACGAAGGCCCGGTCATCGGCAACCCCTTCCGCGGCAGAACGGACATCCCCAGACTCGGCGCCGGCGATCCGATGGAACTGTCTTATGTTTACGATGCGATCCGCATCACCCGCCGGGCCCTGCGGCCGGACATCGCCCTCATCGGCTTCTGCGGCGCGCCGTTCACCGTCGCCTCCTACATCATCGAAGGCGGCAAGTCGAAGGACTACGCGAAGACCAAAACAATGATGTTCCGCGACCCGCTGAGCTGGAACACGCTGATGACCAGGCTGGTCGATCTCCAGATCGACTACCTGAACCTCCAGATCGAAGCCGGCGCGGACGCGGTGCAGATTTTCGACAGTTGGGCAGGCTCGCTGTCACCGGACCACTACAGGGAACACGTGATGCCGCATGTGAAGAGATTGATCGAAGGAATAAGTTCCGAGTTCCGAGTTCCGAGTTCCGAGTTGAAAGACAAAAGAACTGTTTCGCATCCCTCCCAGGCTTTAACTCGAAACTCGAAACTCGGAACTCGGAACTCGGAACTTACAACTCGGAACTCGGAACTCGAAACTCGGAACTCTTCCGTTCCCGTCATCAACTTCGCCACCGGCAACCCGGCGCTGTTGCCGCTGATGGCGGAGGCGGGTGGCGATGTGATCGGGCTTGACTGGCGCATCGATCTGCGCGACGCCTGGAAAACCATCGGCTACGACAAGGCCATCATGGGCAACATCGACCCGATCGTGCTCTTCTGCTCCCCTGCGGAGATTCGCAAACAGACGCAGCTCATCCTCGACAAGGCCGAGGGACGCCCGGGCCACATCTTCAACCTGGGCCACGGCATCACTCCCGACATGCCCCCCGAAAACGTCGCCGAACTGGTCGATGCGGTACACGAACTGTCGAGAAGGTGATGCAGGAAAGATGCGGGGGAAAAAAAGAGCCGCGACTCAACGAGTCGCGGACGTAAGCAGCCTGAAGGGGTGAAAATCGCCGTGGGACGCGCAGCGAGGACGCTGCGGCTATGAAGCGGATGCTGCGATCATCTTCACAGCCGCAGCGTCCTCGCTGCGCGTCCGCAACCACATCACATGTTTGCGACGAACCGACCTCGGCATATGATGTTCCGCACGGGGGACGACAATTTTGACTTGACGCGCGTGCGTCAAGACGCTGCTTCGATCAGAACCGGCAAGTTCACAGCAAAAGCAGTGCCTTGTGCCCGCGCCCCGCAAGGGGCGTCGGCCGGGGTACGTTTTGCGCAGGCTCTTGCCGGGCCTTGATCGAGCGTTCCCTCGGTTCGACGCTCTTTTTCTTTTGCGAGGCCCGGCATGTCTCACATTTCTCCCGACGAATCCTCTTCCCCTTCCCATCCCCCGGCCACCGGTGCAGCCGTCCGCCTGACCCCGCGCCAGCAGGAGGTCTTCGATGTCCTGCTGGGGCCGCAGTCCCCAAAACAGATCGCCGCCTCCCTTCGCCTGAAGCTCGACACCGTATATAAGTATTCACAAGCCATTTTTCGGAAATACGGCGTGAGCGACCGCTACGAACTCATGGCCAAATGTCTGCGCAACGAAACCAAACCGTAAGCCGCCGGGCAATCGCATGGACCCCATGACTTGACTCTTCGCCCTCTCCCCTGGGGAGAGGACAGTCTCAATCGCCGCGCAGCGGGGCGATTGAGACAGGTGAGGGCCGGATCCGCGGCGAAACATCACCCGCCAGAACTCCCCTCACCCGGCTCGCAGAGCCTCGCCGACCTCTCCCGGAGGAGAGGTGGAAACCGCTGTTTACATACGATCGCCCTGCCGTAAGCCGCCGTCGATATGCCAAATTCAGGATGCCAAGTTCAGGATACCAGGTTTGGGATATTGCATGACACCGCGCCGACGCGGATCATGTCCGACGATGTTCATGCAAACGGCAGAGCCGACAAAAAATCACCAACGAACGATTGTGGACCAACCGCCTCGCTTGCGAGGCACAACCAAGAGGAGTTGACGGATGAAGACTGTGAAGGATCGAAAAATGAACCGCCGCCTGCGGCGCGTGGCGCTGATGGCGGCAACGGTGGCGCTGGCGGGGACCGCTCCCGCGGCGCAGGCGGTCACCCACTGGAACATTCCCGGCACGGGCAGTTGGTTTGATGCGCCCAACTGGACGGATGGCGTGCCCAATTCGGCATCCAACGCATTGATAATCAATGGTGGAACCGCACGAGTTGCAACAGGAACCGGAGAATCCTGGCGATTTGAAATCGGAGACGGTCGGTTGGAGGTGGCAGGCGCGGATGCCCAAGTGCGGATCGGCGATGATACAGCGATCGGCGCAGTCGGAACGGGATCTTTGTCACTTGGCAATGGTGCGACATTCATTACCGTCGATCTGCTCGATATCGGTGGGGGGGGAGGTACGGGCACGGTTGACGTGTCGGGTGGAGCCACGCTGTACGCAGGCTATACACGCATCGGAGAAAATGATGGTTCGAATGGACGCCTCACACTTCAAGGGGCCGGAACCACTTTCATCAACGAAGCGGGAACGGGAATGCACATGGCGGCTGGTGATTCCGTCGGGCGTTTCGAGGTGCTGCTTGGGGCTCAGGCGACCACCACTGGCGTGCATATGACGAATTACGGCTCGAACGGTCATTCAAGCGCCTTGGTGCAAGGAGTCGGGTCGAAATGGACACTGGTGAATCTTGACGTCGGTTTCGAGGGTCCGGCGGTTGTTGAAGTGGATGATGCAGGCGAACTCCTTGTTGAGACGCACTTGGTGCTTGGCACCAACCCCGGCAGCAGTGGCACGGTCACGGTGAGCAATGCAGCCAAACTTTCCATCGGTGTAACCACCTTCATTGGCTTGGCAGGAACCGGTAAACTACAGGTCGAAAGTGGCGGACAAGTCACGGCAGAGTGGACCACTTTGATCGGAGGGGGTGGCGTCGATTCCATCGGCGAACTCAGAGTCACGGGACTGGGATCAACCTTCTCGAGCACTGGAACTTTTGGTATTGGTTTGGGAGAGCAATTTCAAGCCAACGAAGGGCGCAGCACTGTGATTGTTGAGAATGGCGCGGTTCTCAACACCACAAGGTTTAGCACACACAGTGACTCCGCGCTGACGATTCAAAGTGGTGGACAAATGTTCGTTTCGGGCTTGATCACATTCGGCGGCAACTCCGTGCTGACGATCACCGGTGCGGATTCACTTCTCGATTCGCAGGGACAGGTTCAAATAGGTCGCGGTGAACTATTCACAGCTTTGCCATCATCATTCGGCTCGATGTTGATATCCGACGGCGGCACTTTCGTGGGTCGAACGGGTTCCTCTGCAATTAGCGGGCTTGTAGGAATCCAAAGTGTTTCCTCAAGTTCACCCCACGCTCAAGGCGATGCGACGATCACCGGCGCCGGCTCATCGTGGACGCAGGACGGAACATTGGCTGTCGGATGGACCAACAGTGTTGCCGGCTTCACCGCAACCGGCACGCTCAATATTGAAAATGCTGGCTACGTGCAGAGTGCATCGGGCGTCATCGGACGCGGGACCGGTTCCAACGGCACCGTCAACGTCACCGGCAACAACTCACGCTGGGATGTGGATAGTGATCTGTATGTCGGCGGGGCCAGCACCGGTCAGGGCGGCATCGGCCTGATCAACATCGACGCCGATGGCTCCATCGTCGTCGGGCAGCGGGTGGAATTGTGGGATCAAGGCGTCATCGATCTCACCGGCGGCGGACGCATGCTGGTCGGCGGCGGCGCCCTGCCTCTGTTTGCCGGCCACCTCTACGTCGGCGAGGGCGGCATTCTCGCCGGCACCGGCACGGTGCTGGGACGCGTGGTGAACGCGGGCGGCATCGTCAGCCCCGGACACTCGCCGGGCATCATTCATTTCAGCGAGTTCGAGCAGGATTCGGCGGGCGTGCTGCACATGGAAATCTTCGGCCTGACGCCCGGAACCGAGTACGACCAACTCATCGTCTCAGGCGATCTGTTCCTCGGCGGCACCCTCCACCTCGTTTTTGAAAACTTCCTGCCCCAGGCCGGCCAGACGTTCGACCTCTTCACCTTCGGCGGTGACGTGTTCGGCGCATTCGAACAGGTCACCTTCACCGGCCTCGCGCCGGACTGGGAATTCGAAATCACCGAGAGCAACGGCGTGGTGAGGATCACGTCGTTGAACGACGCCTCTTCAGCCGTGCCCGAACCGACGAGCGCGGCGCTGCTGCTCATGGGCGCGGGCCTGCTTGGCAGGCGGCGGCGGAGCGCGTGAGGCGAAGAAGAGGTTCGATGACGGGCACGCGGGCTTGAAGCCCGCGTGCCTTGGGGCGCGTGAAACCGCGGACGCGCAGCGAGGACGCTGCGGCTATGAAGCGGACGCTGCGGCTTTGAAACTGCGGCTATGACTCGTTGGGTCGCGGCTCTTTTCCCGCCCGGGTTCAACGCCAATCCTGTTCCAGTTCCCAGGGCGGCGGCGCCACGTTCGGCCGGGGCCAGCCGGTCAATGGCACCGCGTCGAACGGCTGCGACGCGGGGGGCAGCCGGCTGATGATCCGCGACACCGCATGGGGCACGAGCACCAGCTTCGTCGGCCAGCAGGTGATCACATTCCCTTCGCGCAGCACCACCGCGCCCGATGGTCGCCGCCCCAGGCGATCGGCGCCTTCCGCACGATCGATGCGACAGGTGGACCATTCCGCTTTCGCCAAGTCGGCTTCATTCATGGCAGGCAGCACGCCCAGCACCTCGCGCCTGACATGCCCGATCAGGGCGGCGCGATCCATCTTCACGCCGTCTTCGGAAACCTGTCCGCCCAGTTGCCAGATGGTCCTGCCTTGCGAATCGACATCGCTGGTGATGGTGAGCCTGGTCCTGCCGCCGTCGATGCAGTGGCCGTTGAAGGCGGGCAGCGGACCGCGCGCCATGCAGAGGTGCAGCGGCCTTCGCTGCATGGCCTGCGAAGAAAGGCCGATGCGCTGTCGCAGCATTTCGTTGCCTTGTCCCGCGGCGAGCACGATGGTGGTGGGTTTGAAGCGAAGCGCCTCGCCGCCGGAGCGATCGCTGCAATGCACTTCGCTGACAACGCCTGGCGATGCGGTCACAAACTTCACGCCTTCGCCGGCATCGACTTTCAGGATGCGATCGCACCGCCTGGCGGCAAGCGTTTCGATGAACGATGAAGGCGCGATGACCTGTTCATCGAGCCTGCTGACGCCGCCGGTGCAGCCTTGAAGGAGAGCGGGCCACTGATCGCGCGGCAGATCGACGGGCTTGACTTGCAGGGCGAGCGATGCGCCGAGCCTGCCGAGGCGCGACATGATGGAATCGGTGGACCAGAGGTGGCAGAAGTCGGCGCGCATCCGGGTCTGAGAAAGGTTCGGCTCGGCGCGGCCTGCCAGACAGTCGCGCCACAGTGCGGGCAGGTGTTTGATGGCGTCGGCGGCGGCGGTGAGCAGGCCGGCGAGGGAATACTTGAGGCCGCCGTGGATGATGCCTTGCGAAGCGACGGTCTGGCCGTTGCCCAGGGCATGGGCTTCCAGCAGCAGGGCCGCGTGGCCGCGACGGGTCAGTTCATCGAGGAGCCAGAGCCCGACGGCGCCGCCGCCAAGGATGAGGGTGTCCAGAGGGATGGGCATGGGGGGGGGAATTGAAAACAGGAGAGCAGGAAAACAGGAAAGCAGGAAATTCAAGGCACACGATGTTGACGGCTGCCGGTCTCCGATTTTCTGCTCGCTCGCTCTCCGCGCCCTTGCCTTGAATTTCTTGCTTTCCTGTTTTCCTGCTCTCCTGCTTTTCGCGCGCTCCTGCTTTCCTGCTCTCCTGCTTTTCGCGCGCTCCGCGCTAATCCGCCTTGGGCGTGGTGATTTTGAGTTTGAGGCCCGCGTGGAGTCTGCCGGGGTCGCCGCCGATGATTTCGCGGTTGGTGATGTAGATGTGCCGCCAGTGGTCGGGGGTGTTGAAGTGGCGGCGGGAGATCGAGGAGAGATTTTCACCGGCACGGACTTCGTGAATCTTCGCTTCGCCGGTTGCGGCGGGCTTTGCATCACTGCCGGCGCCGGGCTTCGCATCGGCGGTGATCGCAGGCTTCACGGTCGCGGCCTTGCCGTTGCTCTCGGTCGTGCCGGCGGCCACCGGTGCGGCGGGCCGGGCTTCATCGCCATCGATCACCGGCAGCGCGATCACCTGCCCGACCTTGATCCGCTTGGGATCGACGCCCGGATTCGCATCCACAATCGCCAGCCAGTGACGCTCGGCCCCCAGCTCCCTCAAGGCGATGGAACTGAACGAATCGCCAGGCTTGACCGTGTAGGTTTTCCGCGTTGACGAAGCTGCCGGTGTCGCGGCGGGTTTTGCGGCTTCGATGGGCCTGGGTGCGGCCGATGGCCCGTTGGCGGCGGCATGGGGTTCGACGACGATCCCCGTTCCCACCTTGCCATCATCAACCCGGACGACCGGCTCCACTTTCGGCGTCGCTTCCGCTTCGACGGTCGATTCCTCATTCGATCGAATCTGCACCAGCGGCGGCAGCGGCTCGCGGCGGCCGGTGATCTCCGCAATCCGGCCCTCAAACAGGTCCCGCGTGGCCGGCGCATCTGCTCCCGCATCATTGGATGCGATTTCATCCGCAGCATCGGCGGCGAGCGTCTTGCGGGGCGGTTCGCCCAGCGTGAAGGTGGGAACGCCCGCATCATCATTGGCCTTGGGCGCATCGGCTGTCGAAGCGTCCGGCAAATCGACGGGAACAATGTCCGCAAAATCCTCGTGATCCTCAACCGATCCGCCGTCCGGTGCAGCCGTGGTGAGAGCGACCGGCGGCACGGCAACAGAACCCACGGAAGAAGATGGCCCGGAAGCCTCGGCCAGTTCGATGGCGGTCGGAGCGTTGGCGATGGCGGTGGGAGTCGGCCCGGGGGCGGCGGCGGCGGCGGCTTCATCGATCCGCACAGGCTCGTTCGTGGCGATCTCGCTGCGAACCCTGGCGACCAGCTCATCGAGTCCTGCCGGTGGATTCGCGGCGGAAGGCCCGACGATCACCGGTTCCCGCATCGCCCTGGCGCGGGCACCATCATCGACCTGAGTCTTGCCTTCGTCCTCCCCCGGAGACCTGGAACCATCAGGCCCGGGCACAACGACCGCCACCGGCTGCGGCTGCCGGTTGTTGCCCTTGATGCTGTAGAAGACGATCAGTGAAATGCAGACCGTGGCGATCAGCGACAGGACGATTTTATGAACCGTGGTCATGTGGGCATCCCTACCTTGGCCAAGCCTGCCATCCTTGTGCAGGTCCAACGCAACTGAAAACAGCATATCACGCCAACCCACGGAATCCTACCCCATATCGGTTATCAACCCCGCCAAGGCACAATCATCGGCGGGAATTCAAAGTTCGGAATTCCTGAACAACCCCACGCCCAAGCCGCTTGCGGCTTCGCGATCCCCACAGCCGCAGCGTCCTCGCTGCGCGTCCTCCGCGTCTTTCACATCACCTGTTTGCGACGAACCGACCCCGGCATATGATGTTCGCATGGGGGCGACAATTTTGATTTGACGCGCGTGCGTCAAGAAGCTGCTTCAGAGAAAACCGCCAAGTTTCAGTCAAGTAAGCAGCGTCCTGTGCCGCGCCCCGAAAGGGGCGTCGGCCGTGGCGCGTTGCTTGTGGGCCTTGGCGGGCCTTCTCTGAGCGTTCCATCGGTCCGACGCTCTTTTTCATCGGGGCCCGCCATGTCCGACACTTCTTCCGGCAACCAACCTTCATCCTCCCCTCCCGTCCCCGCCTCCCGCCGCCGATTGGCGCCCGCCCACGATGGCATCCACCTCACCCCGCGCCAGCAACAGGTTCTGGCCGACCTGCTCGCCGCCAAGGCCCCCAAGCAGATCGCCCACGCCGCCGGACTGAGCATCCACACCGTCCGCGAATACATCCAGGCCCTCTACAAAAAGTTCGGCGTCAACGGCCGCGACGAACTGATGGCCCTCTGCCTGCGCGACGATCGCACAGACGAACCCGAAACCTGATCTCCGCCGAAGCCCCGCCCGCCGATCCCCCAAGTTTGGGGGATTGATCGATCTCATTTCATGTGCATAGTGGCCTCATCGCAGAACGGAGACAAGACATCGCATCGCAAACACTCGTTTAGCCGCGGAGCAAAGGCTTTACGCCGCTCCGCGCGGGCCGCCGGAATTCGTAAGCCCGGAAACTGCGCGGCTCGGACAAGATATTACGTCCCATTGATTGACTGTTCAGGATCAGAATCATGGCTTACTCCGAAATGACCCATCCTGAAATCAAGAAGTTGGTCATCGACGAATACCGGAATCGTTACCCCCAATGGAGCGGACTGGACGTGACTGAGATCGTGAAGAACGCATTTGGCGGTCATTTGGCGGCTATTCGCGCGAAAGACGAATCGGGAAACGACAATGAAGAGCTTTGCTTTGTTTATCCCGAAGGTTCTGTCCGCATTTTCCATACCACCGAAGAGCTGGTTCGGTTTCTTGAGCAAAAGGCCCGTGCATCGTTTTTTGAAAGAGTATTGTTTAGCCGTCCCGCCATGTCAGGCCTCGTCTTTTTGATTCTGCTAATCGGTCTTTTCGTGATTGGATTTACCTCATGTTACAACCCTCAAGTGCTCCAGCTACTTATTGGCCTTGCGGGTATTGCAGCGGGATTCCTGTTCGGAACAAGCAAGACGGCGTAATGGAGGAAACATATGAGCCTCAGGTCAAAATATGCACGGCAAGTTCGCCAGACATTGGGAAGCGGCTATCACGCCGCATGGTACCCCGAACAAAGCCTCCGCAAGCTGACGCCATGCGGCCCGGACAAGATATCCTCGATGTGCCACGTCGTGGCTCGAAATGAAAACCCAACCACGATCGATCAACCGCTTCGCATGCGAGGCGCAACTCAGATGAATTGACGGATCAAAACTCCATCAAACCATTCCGACAACGGAGATGCTCATGACCTGCCCCACGGACAAAGCACTTGAAATCCCTCCCGGCGATTACAGAAGGAATGGGGACAAAAAAGTGATCTCACCAAGAACCTACACGGCTTGTGTCGACGGACTGCTGCTGCTGACCAACGGCGGAGGGGACTTCGGTAAGGTTCTTGCCGAACTCAACGTGCTGGAAAAGAAGAACGCGCGGGGTGAGACCGAGTTTCCTGCGCTGCGAACCGGATACGACGATGACACACCCCCCGATGATCGCGGATGGTCCCAGGTTCTCCCCGTCCGAAAGGGCCAGCGATTCAATATCGCCGTCGAAAGGCAGCACAACACGAAGCTCTGGTTCATGCCGAACCCGTCTCCGGGGATCAGGGATGAGGCGGCTGCTGCCGAAATGTTCAAGGAAATCACTGGCGACAGCGACGACTGAAGCCGACTTCGGAGTATGGATCGAAAGATATTCACGGATATTGACATGCCGTCACCGGTAATAATCCAAGGTTTCATTTCATAATCTGACACATCGGAGCGACCCATGTTCTATTTTCGAATCAACAAACTGAAGATCACCGATAACCGAGAAAGTTTTCTGTTCTGGGATGCGCCTGCGGAAGTGAAAATCATCAGCTTCGTCAACGTCGGGAACGATCAGCTTCCCGATATGACCGAATTTGTACGCGCCACTGATCCGGCCAGAAAGCGTGAAATTGTCCAGCAGGCGGTTCGTGCCGTTGCCGCCGCGAGGATTTTCACCGAAATCGACAATGTAAAGGACAACCATGTCTTTACCTTCGGAGACACGGGTTATGTGCTTTTTCAGGCGAGTTCGATTCCCCAGGACTTCAACTGGAATCTTATCGTGATAGAAAGCGACAGCGATGTTCGCAACATCGGCGAAATGATTGACGGAGTTGTCAGGGATTCCAGCTTCGGACGGTTTGTCGATTCGTTGGGAACTCTGTTGTCCGCTTCCGGCAATCCACAATTCACTGCGGCTGTCGAAATAAGCAAGTTCATTGTCTCCGTGGTGGCTCAACAGTTGAGGAACAATCAGGATGATCTGATCGGGGTGTTGTATATGTCCCTGAACCGGCGTGAACATTATCCGCACGCCGTTCGGGACAGACAGGATGTTTCCGATTTGACGGGCAACATGCTGATCGATTATTCGCTGTTTGGATACGAGGAATGAATGTCGTTTCTTCACGCAATTCCAGGCGTGAAATCCAATCACCCATCGCCTCATGTCGGGGCATAACAAACAAAAGGAGCTGACGGATGAAGACTGTGAAGGATCGAAAAATGAACCGCCGCCTGCGGCGGGCGGTGCTGCTGGCGGCGGCGGTGATGGCGGGAACAGGGAACACCCCCGCGGCGCAGGCCGCGCCCACGCCGCTGCTGGTCGCGGGAGGGCTGACGTATGACTCGGTGACGGGGAATGGTTGAATGGTTATCTGAATAGCCAAGTGCCAGTCCTGCCGGGGTCGGCAGTGAACAACAGCGGCACCGCTGTGGGGTATTCGGATAAGTACGTCTTCGGTGTCAGCCAAGGCAACCGCGCCGTGCGCTGGGACGCCTCCGGCACCGCCGCCACCGAACTGGGGAATCTGGGCCTGAGCAGCAGCGGCACCACGTCCGCCCGCGCCTACGCCATCAACGACGCGGGCACCGCCGTGGGGTATTCGCAGAAGTACAACGACTCCGGTGTTCTCCAAGGCAGCCGCGCCGTGCGCTGGGACTATGACACCACCGCCGCCACCGAACTGGGGAATCTGGGCCTGAGCAGCAGCGGCACGTTCGCCGGTGCCTACGCCGTCAACGATGCGGGCACCGCCGTGGGATATTCGGAGAAGTACGTTTCCGACATCTACATGGGCAGCCGTGCCGTGCGCTGGGACGCCTCCGGCACCGCCGCCACCGAACTGGGGCATCTGGGCCTGAGCAGCAGCGGCAGCACGTTCGCCCAAGCCTTCGCCATCAACGACGCGGGCACCGCCGTGGGGTATTCATGGAAGCACGACTCCGGCA
>CAZYPK010000024.1:27698-46475 GCA_964649195.1 uncultured Phycisphaeraceae bacterium | reverse complement strand
AGATCAACAGCCTGAAGGAGTGTTCATACACACCCCGCGTCACAAGCCTCGAACACCGCCGCGCGACACGGACGCTCTCGCCCGGCGACCTTCGTGAAACGGACCACCCTTCTTTCCGTTCACGTCCGCGACTCGTTGAGCCGCGGCTCACGCCGGGCCGTTCGCCTGCATTTGATTGCATGAATCATGCACAGGCGTTGATGAATGAATCATGGTAATACGCTATTGTTTCACGATGGATTCAGGGATGAATGTCGCCGAAGCTCCCCCGATGCCTGCGGATGTCGCCCCTGACTCGATTGGCGGTCGCGTTGGCCGTCGCTGGGTTTTGGCGGTTTCGTGGCTGCTTCTGCTTGCGACGCTGGCCGGATTCGGCGGGCGATTCTGGTGGGTGTTGGGGCTTTTCAGTCCGTTTCGTTTTCATTGGCTGATGTCCTGTCTCGCCGTCATGCTTGTCCTGTTGATCGGCGCCCGGTGGTGGAAGTGGCCGATCCGTTCCGCGCTGGCGCCCGTGATGCTGGGGGTGATCATCAACGGCATCCTCGTGGCGCCGCTCTGGCTGCCGGTGAAGCGGCCGCCATCCAACGGGCCGACCTTGACGATCATGGCGCTGAACCTGCACGTGGGCAATGATCTGCTGGATGAGGCGGCGACGGCGAAGCAGATCGCCAGGGAGATCGAGCGAAGCAACGCCCCGGTCGTGCTGCTTCAGGAGATCACCGTTCATCGGTTGGGTGTTCTTGTTCATGCCCTGCCGGGCTACCGGTTGGTTGCGGGCGCCGGCCGTCCGGATTCGTTCGGCATTGCGATGCTGATCAAGCGGGCAACGCCGCTGACGGTCGAGTCGGCGAAGGAGATCGACACCACCGGCGGATTGACATCGGTCAGGCAGGTGGAGCTGCTTTGCCGCTGGCGTGGCAGGCCGCTGGCGGTGCTGGGCATGCACACGGTTTCGGCGGTGCATGCGAAAAGCGATCGCTTCCGCACCGCGATGATGTCCGGCGCCGCGGCCTGGACCAACCGGCAACGGGAACAGGGCCGGGCCGTCGTGGTCATCGGCGACTTCAACGCCACGCCCTGGTGCGCTCCCTTCAGGGATCTGAAGAACGAAGCCAATCTGGTTGATTCGCAGTTGGGATTCGGTTTGCAGGGCACATGGCACGCGCACCTGTTTCCGCCGCTTCGCATCCCGATCGATCATTGCCTGCACAGCGATGACCTGATCACCCGCCGCCGGGAGATCGGGGAGGATGTTTTCAATTCGGATCATCTGCCGTTGACGGTTGAATTGCAGTGGCGATAGCGCCGAAGCGTTGCCGGGCATTAGACTGTGGCGATGAATGCCAATCTCACCGCCGATCGGCCCACGTTTGTTTCGCATCTGGAATGCTCGATGACCGGCGAGCATTACGCAGCCGATCAGGTACACAATCTTTCCCGTGCCGGTCGTCCGTTGCTGGTTCGCTATGACCTGCCTTCGCTGGGGCGATCGCTGAGCAAGGAAGCGCTGCGGCATCGGCCGATGGACCTGTGGCGGTACCGCGAGTTCCTTCCTGTCCGCCGGGCGGAGAACATCATCAGCCTCGGCGAAGGCGTGACGCCGATCGTGCCTTGCGTGAAAGCGCATCGGCGCCTGGGGGCGACGGGCGAGCTTCTGATCAAGGACGAAGGGCGGCTGCCCACGGGTTCGTTCAAGGCCCGGGGGTTGTGCCTTGCGGTCTCGATGGCGCATGAACTGGGGCTCACGCGGCTGGCGATGCCGACCAATGGCAACGCCGGCGCCGCCATGTCCGCCTATGCGGCAAGGGCGGGCATGGCGTCCTACATCTTCTGCCCGCAGGACACGCCGCAGACCAACCTGCGCGAAATCGCCATCCAGGGTGCCCGCGTATTCTCCGTGAATGGTCTGATCAACGACTGCGGCAGGATCGTCGCGCAAGGCAGGGAGACGATGGGCTGGTTCGATGTCAGCACGCTCAAGGAGCCTTATCGCATCGAAGGCAAGAAGACGATGGGGCTGGAACTGGCCGAGCAGTTGGATTGGGAACTGCCTGATGTCATCCTCTATCCGACCGGCGGCGGCACCGGGCTGATCGGCATGGTCAAGGCGTTTGACGAACTGGAGGCCCTCGGCTGGATCGACGGCAGGCGGCCGCGCATGGTCGCGGTGCAGGCCGCCGGCTGCGCGCCCATCGTCCGGGCCTGGGAGCAGGGGCTGGAACATGCGGAGCTTTGGGAGAATGCGAGCACCATCGCGTGGGGCATTCGCGTGCCGGCCGCGGTGGGGGACTTTCTGATCATCCGAGGCGTCCGCTCGACCGACGGCTTCGGTTCGATCGTGACCGATGAGGAGATTCTTCTGGCCCGCGACGAGATGGCCGCCACCGAGGGCTTCCTGCTCTGCCCGGAAGGGGCGGCCACCTATGCGAGCTACAAGAAGGAACTGGCATCAGGCCGCATCGCCAAGTCGGATCGTGTGCTGCTCTTCAATTGCGCCAGCGGATTGAAATACGACCTGCCTCCAACATCGCGGACGATTGACCGCTTCAAGCCGGTGGATTACTCAGGGATGTGATTTTCTCAATCTGCGGAGCCATGACATGAATCGCCATTATTGTCTCGCCGTTTATCTCTTCATGGTCTGTTGGTCCGGAGTGGCTGTCATATCCGCCGCTGACGAACACGATGACAAACTGGAGAAACGCATCTTGGATCTTCTAATGATGCGAGATGACGTGACTGGAGAGTATCATGTTGAACTTTCGGGTTATGGTAAGCGAGCGTTGCCGGTGTATGAGAAGATATTGTCAACGCCTCAAGCCGATACGTTTGGCAACTACCGGCTCAGCAGAGCGCTCATTTACACAGGTTGGCTGGGCGATGTCGCATCGGCCCTTCGCCCTCATGTGAGAATGCACCTCATGTCGGATTCTGCCGGTATCCGGATGCGAGCCGTTCCGGCGTTGGCAGGCATCGGGGGGCCGGAAGATGTGCCGATCCTGGTTGCGATGCTCTACGATGAGGATTCGGCGGTGCGCCATCAAACGGTCATGGCGCTGGGCAAACTGGGCGATGCCTCGGCGCTGACGGCGCTCGAAATCTGGCGGCAACAGGCGTCCAAAGCGGATGAAGCGCGCCCGCTGACGGAGAAGTGGATCGATAACGCCATGACCAAGCGCATCGAAGAGGCCCGGAGTGCGATCCAGAAACGGCTGAAGGAAAAGACAGCTTCGTAGAAAACCCCAGGGAGGGGAACAAGAAAAGTTCAAATGCTTTTGCCCTGACACCGGCTGCCTTGATCGTCACCGTTTTTCCGCCTTTTGCTACAGTGACGGTGCAACATCACCGCTCCCGGCCCCCCGGCCCCCCGGTCATTCAACCTTGCCACACACCTCCCCCATTGTTGACCTGCTCCGGCAGACCCGCGCGACGGCCATTCTCCGAACTCCGATGGCCCAGGCTGCGGGACCGGCGATGGAAGCGGCGGTGCGCGGCGGCTTCACCGTCATCGAGTTCACGCTCAACACGCCGGGGGCTCTCGATCTCATCCGCGAGTTCTCGCAGCGGCCGGACCTGACCGTCGGGGCGGGCACGGTGCTTTCGCCCCGGGAGGCCGGCGCGGCGGTCGATGCCGGGGCGAAGTACCTCGTCTCGCCGGTGGTGGATGAGCAGGTCATTGCCGCGGCGGTGGAACGAAACATTCCCATGATGCCCGGCTGCGCCACCCCGACGGAAATGCTTCGCGCCCATCGCCTGGGCGCACCGCTGCAAAAACTTTTTCCGCAGCAGGACCCCGCCTGGGTTCGCCAGACGCTGGGGCCGATGCCGTTTCTCAGGATCGTTCCCACCAGCGGCGTGCATCTGAACAACTGCGTCTCCTTCCTCAAGGCCGGCGCCTTTGCCGTGGGCTTCGTCAACACGCTGTTCGACGCCAACGACATGGCCAACGGTGCATTCGATCGCATCGAGGAGCGGGCGCGCAAGATGCTCGCGGAGGTGAAGCGGGCATGAACAGCGACATCCCCTCACTTGATGCGCGCATCGCCGCGTTTCTGGACGGCGAAGTTTTTGCGGTCATCGGCGCATCGACCGATCGCGGCAAATATGGCAACAAGGTGCTGCGCTGCTACCGGCAGAATCGGCGCGAGGTCTTTCCGATCAATCCGAAGGCGGATGAAGTGGAAGGGCTTAAGGCTTATCCGACTCTCGCCTCCCTTCCGAAACAGGTGCATGGCCTCTCGATCATCACCCCGCCTGCGGTGACGGAGCAGATCGTCGAAGAGGCTGGCCGGTTGGGCATCCAACATCTCTGGATGCAGCCGGGCGCGGAAAGCGACAAGGCGATCGCGCGGGCGCGCGAACTGGGCATGAACGTGATCGGCGGCGACGCCTGCGTGCTGGTGGTGATGGGGTATCGGGAGAAGGGTTGAATCAGCTTTAAGGCACAATCCCCACCAATACCAAAGGAACGGCAGGCACCCCGCGCCCTTGACGGGCCATGTCATACAGCGCACCTTCGTAGTAACCCGGCCCGGATGACATCCGCTCCTGCATGGCTTTCATCGGGAGAATCTCGACACCCACATCAATCGTATTGCACACATAGAATGCCAGGTGTTTTACGAAGAGGTCGTAGGCGATAAAGCTATATTTGCCAAACTGCACTTCGACAGCCACGCGATTCTTTACAAAATCAGTCTGGTTGTAGGAAAGAATCGGGCGTTTTCCAGCCTCCTCGATCTTCGCTTTCTGTTCTTTGGCGGTGAGCATGAGCGTCTGGCGGATCAGAAAATAGTCATCGGTCACCCAATAGTTGGTTCGGCTTTCAGTCCAGCCATTCCGACCGAATCGCCGCTCAAACGCGCCATTGATTTCCTTGGGCGCATAGAGCATTTTCCCTCGCATGGTTTTTTCCTTGCTCTCCTTGGTTTTCAGCGCATCCGCATCTATTGCGGCGATGGTCTCTTCGATCTCGCGCCAAATCTTCCTTTGATGGAACATGATCCATTCGTAGCCATTGAGATGAGAGTAAAACTTTTCGATTTTCAAGTGATGCGCTCCGAATCAGATAAAAGGTTTGCGGGCAACCGATTCATTTCCGGGCGAATAAACCGGCGTGTTCATTTGTCGTGTTGCCAGCGTTCCCGCAGCCTCCATGAGAATGCGATCCGTTGCGATTGACAGGTAGTTCTCGACGATTTCCGCGCCCGCCGTACGTCGTCCATGTCGCACGGAAGCAATGGCTGTGGAACCGACGCCCATAAAGGGATCGACCACCAGACCGCCTTTTTCCGTCATGCTTAACACAAGACGTTCGATCAACTCCACGGGGAACTGACAGGGATGCTCCGTCTTTTCGACATGGTTGTGCTTGACATTGGGAATGACCCACAGGTCCCCCGGATTCTTGCCAAGAGGATTGCAGGAATATTGGCCGGCTTTTGGCCCCTTGAAGTATTTCTTGCCAGGGTACTTCTGAGGAACGCGAACCGGGTCCACATCGAAAATGTAGTCGTCGGTCTTTGTGAACCAAATGATGACTTCGTAACGTCCCGAAAACCGTTGGGTGCAATGCAATCCATGCTCAAAATGCCAGATGATGCGATTGCGCATTTTCAATCCCGCATCAGCGAATACGGGATAAAGGATGGTATCGAGCGGAATGATCGCACCGTTGTCGATATAGTTGCCTACTTGCCAGCAAATGCTGCCGCGATCACTTAGAATCCGAATGCACTCCCGGATTATGGTCGCCTGTTGCGCGATGTAAGCGTTCAGATTCGATCTTTTTTCATATTCCTTTCCAATGTTGTAAGGAGGCGATGTGACGACGAGATCCGCAATGCCTTTAGGCATGGTTGAGAGAAGATCAAGACAGTCACCATGAAACAGGCTGACATCATTTCGGCGATCAAAGGTGCTGCCGATCTGAAGTTGCTTGCGCCGATCTGGCGCGGCGACAGACAAGTTCGGAGTTGCGGATCGACGCTCTTGCATCCCTGCTCGACTCATTTCAATCAGCCTTTTCAAATTAGTGATGTTTGAGGATAGCCTGCAACGAAGTGCTGTGCAACGAATTGATGCGGGAGTCATTTGTCACTTCACCTCACCCCCGCACACTCGCCCCCACCTTCCGCTTCAAACATTCGACGACCGCCGCGACCTGCGGATCAACCTGGTCGTGCCGGAGCGTGGTTTGCGGGTCGCGGAAGATCATGCGGAAGGTGACGCTCTTGCTGCCTGGTTCGATCGGCTTGCCGCGATAGGTGGTGACGAAGCGAAGGGCTTCGAGCATGGCGGGCCGTGTCGATTGCACATGCGTTTCGATGTCCGCCCAGTGGACCTCATCGCCGACCACCACTGACAGATCGCGCTCGATGCCTGGGAAGCGGGGCAGTGGGCCGACCTTTTGTTGCGGCGGGTGCAGGGCAAGCAGAGCGGGGAGGTCCAGTTCCGCGATGAGCACGGGGGTCTGAAGGTCGAATGTTTTCAAAAGCGAATCACTGAGCGAGCCCAGCGAGCCGATGGTGACGCCGTTGATCTGCACGGTCGCGGCAACGGTGCAGAGGGGTGATTCCAGCGGCGCCAGCGACACGCCGGCCTTGGCGCCGGCCAGGGATGCGACGGCTTCCTCGATCGCGCCGCGCAGCGAGCGCATCGTCTGCGAAATGCCATCGCCGCCGCCGATGTCGGTGAGCATCGCCAGCGCGCTTCGCTCGACGATCCCGCCTTCGCGCCTCGACCAGCAGGCCGCCATCTCGAACAGCTTCACGCCGCCGTTGCCCACATCCTGATTGGTCTTGCGGCACGAGAGCAGGCTCGGCAGCACCGATGGCCGGAGCATGCCTTCGCCTTTGCGAAGCTCGTGGCCCACGGCGGCAGGCGTGTGTCCGGTCGGCAGAAACGGTTCGCCGAGTCTGGGCGACACGAAGCTCTGCGTGATCGTTTCGTGGTAGCCGTGGGCGATCAGCGTTTCGCGCAGCCGTTTCCGCGCCACCGTGATCGGCTGCACCGGGCGGACGTTGAGCTCGATCTTCTCGCGCTGCGGAATCTGATTCAGCCCATGCAGCCGGGCGATCTCCTCGATCAGATCGACCTCGCGTTCCAGGTCCAGCCGGAAGGTGGGCACGACGCAGGTGATGATGTCCTGATTCAAACGGGGAAACAGCCCCAGGCGATCGAGCAGCTCCACCATGCGCGAAGCTTCCAGATGAACGCCCAGCAGGCTGTTGCATCGCTGAACCCGCATCTCGATGGCGCGCGGCGTCGGCGGCTGGATGCCGACGCGAATCACCCCTTCGCACAGCTTGCCGCCGGCCAGTTCCAGAATCAACTTCGCCACCCGGCGGCTGGCCATGTCCACACCCAGCGGATCCACGCCGCGCTCGAAGCGGTAACTCGAATCGCTCCTGAGCTTCAGCGCCCGCGAGGTCCTGCGAACGCTCAGCGGCTCGAAGATCGCCGATTCGATCAGCACATCGGTCGTCGCGTTGCCGACTTCGCTGTCCAGCCCGCCCATCACGCCGGCGACGGCCACGGGCGTTTCGCCATCGGCGATGACCAGCATCTCCTCGCGCAGCGTGTGCCGGGTGCCATCGATGGCGGTGAAGGGTTCGTTCTTTTGTGCTTTGCGGATGATGATCGATCCGCCGCGCAGTTTCTTCATGTCAAAAACATGCAGCGGCTGGCCGGTTTCAAAGAGCACGAAGTTGGTGACATCGACCACATTGTTGACGCTCCGCAATCCGACCGCCGCGAGGCGGTCAACCAGCCAGGCCGGGCTGGGGCCGACCTTGATGTTGCGAATGACCCGCGCGGTGTAAAGCGGGCAGAGCGTCTGCTCGCCGCTTTGAACATCGGTGATGCTCTGGACGGCGGCATCGGTCGCGGCAGGCAGCGTCATGTCGGGCAGCTTGAGCTTCCGCTGCGCCGCCGCCGCCGTTTCACGGGCCAGCCCCATGTGGCTGAGACAGTCGCTGCGATTGCTGGTGATCTCCACCTCCATGCGGACATCGGCCTGGCCGGTGGAGGCGGTGACATCCTCCCGGCTGTCGATCGGGAAGCCGACATCGGGCAGCAGGCGGAGAACATCCTCAACGGACACCGGCTGATCGAGATAGCTGTTAAGCCATTGCAGACTGGTTTTCATGGAGGAAGCCACTCCTGATCGTGCAGCGGTTTCAGACCGCGGCGAAGGGAGTGGCAAGTCTAGTCACAGCGGGAGATGACGCAAACACATCCGAGCCGCGCTGCAGGGCGATCGCATGTGGCGGTGGTCCGCCACCTCTGCCTTGGGGAGAGGTCGGCGAGGCTTTGCGAGCCGGGTGAGGCGGTTTGATGGTTGCTGTTTCGTGGAGAATCCGCCCTCACCTGTCTCCATCGCCAGGCTGCGCGGGCGATGGAGACTGTCCTCTCCCCAGGGGAGAGGGCGAAGCATCGGCCCCCGACGATACATGCGATCGCCCTGCCGCGCGGCTGGGGCGATCAGATTGCGTTTTCGGGCAGAGATCAGGAATTCACATAAAGCTTGGCGATGGCCACCATCAAGGCCCCGCCGATGGCGATGCCGATGACTGCGGCGATGGCTGACATGAAAAACAATCCGACGGTGCCGACGATTCGTTTGTTGCGCCTGGTCATTGTTGTTCTCCCTTGTTACGCCTGACACGAGAACCGTTCAGGCAAACGAGCAACACAGATTGGTTGATCCGGGAACTACACCAGCGTGGAACCACCTATGTCACTTTACCACCAATCAGCGCTGTGCCAAGAAAAATC
This sequence comes from uncultured Phycisphaeraceae bacterium, assembly GCA_964649195.1. Taxonomy (GTDB): domain Bacteria; phylum Planctomycetota; class Phycisphaerae; order Phycisphaerales; family Phycisphaeraceae; genus JTS-RE9. The sequence continues at coordinate 37,697 of CAZYPK010000024.1, read as the reverse complement.
CGCTTCTCTTTGAAAATCTTTTTCATGGTGGGGAGGAGGGGGGATATCCGCCCGGCGCCGGGGTTTGAGAAGTTTTGGGTGAGAAGTTTCGGGCTGGGGTGAGAAGTTTGGGGTGGCTGGGGCTGAGGCTCTGCGAAGCCCCGGCAAGGGGAGCCGGGGGAACCGGGGGAGCCGAAGGAGCGGGGAGAATGGCCATTGCAAAATGCAAAATGCAAATTGCAAATTGAGGAGAGTAAACGTGCATACCCAAGGTGATGGGTTTGCCACTCCGCCATTTTGCAATTTTCAATTTGCAATGGTCACTGGCCATTCTCTCCCGGCTCCCCCGGCCCCCCCCCGGCTCCCCGTGCCGGAGCTTCGCGGACTCAGCCCAGCCACCCAACGCCCTCCGCCCCTCCGCCCCTCCGCCCCTTCGTGCCTCCGTGCCTCCGTGCCTTCGTGCCTTCTCCCTTCTTCCCCTCCCTTCCTCCCTTGAAATGAACCATTGACCGATGGCAGGGCGATTCGCTATAATGGCAGGCCTATGACAGCGCAAACCGCCATTCTTTCCAGCTTGCTTACCGGCCTGGTCCTTGGACCGGGCATCGTCGCCGTTAGCTGAGCGGACGACCCGCGCCACCGGCAATACCGGCTCCATTTCAGCCGCATACTCATCAAACCCCGCCGATTTCGCCGATCGCTCTGGAACGGAATCTTCCGCGATCCTGCGATATCGATCGTGATACGCCCCGCGATTTTTGAAGCGTCCTTTGACGCCTGACCTCCGAAACCCGAGTTTTCCCATGACCGCCCGCAAACAACTCAACGCCACCGCCACCAACATCCCCGCCGCCGATCACGGTCCCAGGACCGAACAGTACACCGGCATGACCGGTGCCCAGATCTTCCACGAGATGATGCGCGAGCATGAGGTCACCCACATGTTCGGCTACCCCGGCGGCGCGATCCTGCCCGTCTTCGACGCCATCCACGAATCCAAGCACCTCCGCTTCATTCTCACCCGCCACGAGCAAGGGGCCGGCCACATGGCCGAGGGTTTCGCCCGCGCCTCGGGCAAGCCGGGCGTGGTGCTCGTGACCAGCGGCCCCGGCGCGACCAACACCGTCACGCCGTTGCAGGACGCCCTCATGGACGGCACGCCGCTGATCGTCTTCTCCGGCCAGGTCGCCACCAGCGCCATCGGCTCCGATGCCTTCCAGGAAGCCGATGTCACCGGCATCACCCGGCCATGCACCAAGTGGAACGTGCTGGTCAAGCGCGTCGAAGATCTGCCCCGCGCCATCAACTCCGCATTCCACATCGCCACCACAGGCCGGCCTGGTCCGGTGCTTGTCGATCTGCCCAAGGATGTGACCGCTTCGATCCTCAATCAATCCGTGGCGGCCGATCCGCACCTGCCGGGATATCACATCCGCGAGCTGGGCACGAGCAGCGAGATCGCCCGTGCCGCCGAGATGATCAACCGCGCCAGGAAGCCGGTGCTTTATGTGGGACAGGGCGTGATTCTTTCCGGCGGTTGCGATGTGCTGCGAGCCGTCGCCGCCAAGGGCAGCATCCCGGTGACGACGACATTGCAAGGCCTGGGCGCTTTCGATGAAGGCGATCCGCTCTCGCTGCACATGCTGGGCATGCACGGTGCCGCCTACGCCAACTGGGCGATGCGCGATGCCGACTGCATCATCAGCGTCGGGGCTCGCTTCGATGACCGCGTCACCGGCAAGCCTTCCGTCTTCGCCCGCACCGCGCGTCAGGCCGAACGCGACGGCACCGGCGGGTTCATTCACTTCGACATCGCCCCCGAGCAGATCAACAAGGCGGTGCCGGTGACGCTGGGCATCGAAGGCGATGCGCGCAAGAATCTCGAGCTGCTTCTGCCCATGATCGAGACTCGCGACCGCAATGAATGGATTGCCACGCTCAGCGAGTGGAAGACGAGGCATCCCTTCCGCTACAAGCCCGATGCAAGGCAGTACCACCTCAAGCCGCAGGCGGTGATTGAGGAACTCGATCGCCAGACCAACAGCGAAGCGATCATCACCACCGGCGTGGGCCAGCACCAGATGTGGGCCGCCCAGTTCTACACCTACAAGCACCCGCGTCACTGGATCACCTCCGGCGGCCTGGGCACCATGGGCTACGGCGTCCCCGCTTCCATCGGCGCCAAGCTCGCCCGGCCCGACAAACCGGTCATCAACATCGACGGCGACGGCTCGTTCTGCATGACCGCCATGGAAATGATCACTGCCGCCCAATACGGCATCGCCGCGAAAACGATCATCCTCAACAACGACTTCCAGGGCATGATCAAACAGTGGCAGGACCTGTTCTACGAGGAACGCTACAGCCACTCGGAAATGCACAACCCTGATTTCGTGAAACTGACCGACGCAATGAACTGCAAAGGCTTCCGCGCCACCAGCGCCGAAGACCTGCCCAAAGTGATGGAAGATTTCCTCGCCCACGACGGCCCGGCGGTGCTCGATGCCATGGTCGAGAAGCACGAGCATGTCTATCCGATGATGCCCGCGGGCAAGACGGTGGATGACATGGTGCTGGGGAATTTTGATTGAATGATATGTTGGTGATTTTTGGCGCCGTGCCCGGTATGCGTCCATTCACGGCGTTGTGCCGGGCGGCGGTCTTTGGGGGCAGACACGCCGACATGCACTCAAAGAGAATAGTTTTTGAGCCAGTAAAAGTACCAGTGCGGGACGGACACGACAGCCGACAGGAATCCGATGAGAAACTCGTCGATGCCGATTTGATCGAAGTTCTCGCCGTCTCTTGAATTGATCATCATGCGATACATCCCCTTGCCCATGGCGGCCAGGCCGAACAAACCCATGATCATGGCGGTGGGCCAGAGTATGGTGTCACGGAATACGAGCCACGCAAGCAGAAAGCCGCCGCTGACGATGGGAACCCCGATGCGCATGACCAACGGCACCGTGCCGAGAAACACTGCGTCGCGTTCTTGACGGTTCGTTGGTTTGAAAACCAGAGTCCGGCACACGCCTGTTACGATGAGCGGCAGAAGAAGGAGCCATGATTTTCTCCTGTTCAGGACCGTGTGGCCCCGGCTGTCTTCATAATTCCACGGCATTCGCAAAATCACCACGAACAAAATCACGCACATCGTCGCGATGCCCAGGCCCAACGCGATGCGCACCATGCGATAGGTGTTGAACAATGAGTTGTCCCGCGACGCCGGCGTGGCGACGGCTTTTCGCTTGCGGGGAAGGGACGGGGGAACGGCCCTTTTGCTGGATTCGATCTGGTCCCAGTCGATCATGAAATCGGAGAAGTCGATGCCGGCGCTCGCCGATCCCGACGGTATTTGAATCTTACCGTTGCACTTCTTGCACCGAACACTCTTTCCAGCGTACTTATTGTCAATCCTGTAGGCGCTTTGGCAGGCGGCGCATGTGACGGACAGCGTCATCAGAAACTCCTTGGACAGGTCTAAAAACAATCGATTATTCTATCATTGCTCAAGCCATCCACAACCGCTGCATTTCAAATTTGAGATTTCGATTTGATAAAGAAAAAACCAAAAGCCCACCCACTCCCGTGGGGGGTTTTCTTATTTCATTTTGAAACGACAAGATGCACTGATACAATGACACGATGAAGCTCATTCATTTCATTGCCGTGCTCATAGCCGTCGCGACATCTTCACCCGCAGTGGCTGCCGATGCGCAGGCGCAGCAGGCTTTTGAATCGGTCTTTGGCGCGCGGCTTAAGCAGGTGAAAACGACGCGCGCTGCGGATGATGATCTGGCGCTAGCGAAGGAAATGGTGACCGTTGCTGCGGAGTCGCAGCCGTCCGCTCTGGGCGCGCTGTTGCTTGATCAGGCCTACGAACTGGCGATACGTATTCCAGATGGATCATTCGTCGCCGCCGACGCACTGACGGTACTTGCGGAGCGATACACCGAGCGTCGCAACGACGCGAGGGAGAAGCTCGCTGTTTTGTGGACCCGTCAATTGAACAGGGGCACCGATGCGCAGAAGCAAGAGGCTTCCTCGTCTCTGCTGTCGCTCTACTCGGCGATGGCTGAGTCAGCCGCTGAGCGAAAGCAGTACGGTGAAGCGTCGGCACTGCTCCGCAAGGCATTGATTGTCGCATCCAAGACTGCTCCCGATCAAGTCGCGACGATTCGTACGTCGATGGAATCGTACACGCGGCTTGATCGCATTGAGGGACGGAAGGCAACGCTCGAGCAGCGTGTGCTGGCGAATCGAAATGACCATGTTTCGGCTGAGGCGCTTGTGAAACTACTGCTGGTGGAATTCGACGATCCCGCCAGTGTGGTGCAGTACCATTCCGCCATCAAGGATGAACGCCTGAAGAAAATCGCACAGGCCGCTGCCGCAGAAGACGCTGGCGAAGCCGACCTGCTGATGCTCGGCGACTGGTACCGCGAGGCCGCCATCAGCGGTAGCGACGCTGAAGCCGCAATGCTCCGCCGCGCGAGCAATGCGTATGACAAATATCTTGAAGCGCACACCGCTGCCGACACCTCACGGAGTGTCGTTGAACTGCACAAACGCTCCATCGCGACACGGCTCGACAAACTTGGAGCGCCCCCTCCGCTCAAGCCGGTCGGCACGACTACCGCCGGAAGGTTCGATTGGGAGAAAATGAAAACAAAGTGTTCATACGAGTACGCCAAAAAGAATTACAGTACCGCCAGCTACGCACCTTACATCGACGACAAATCCACGCGGTTATTCGATGGCGAACTGACCGAAAAGAAGGGAATGGTCGGATGGCAGGGGGCGCATCCTTCCCCAATCATTTTCACTTTTGAAGAAGTGGTAAAGCCTCGCATGATTCGCATTAACTTCAAAGGGACAGACTGGTTCGGGGAATGTCGCGTGCCGATCGTCACGGTGTTCACCCAAGCGACCGGCGACAACCGCAAGCCTCTTGCCGAGTTCCGACCCCAGACCCAAGAAAGTGGCTGGATTGACATCCCGCTCAAAGGCACGTCGCGTGAATGGGTCGTCGAATTCGACAAAGGATATCCATGGGTGGTGATCGCCGAAGTCGAGTTCAGGTAAATCGAAGGATGCAACTGGATTCGCGATTCAAAAACACCAACGCCCACTCACTCCCGTGGGTGGGTTTTCTTTTGCAGACCTCCGAACTCAAACCGACCGCTGATCGGTAGAATCAAGGCATGAACCGAACCCTCAAACTCATCGCGTTTCTGACCTGTTTCAGCTTCACCGCTTTGACTCATGCCGACCCGGTGAAGGTGAAACTCACTCCGGTTTTCACGCAGCTCAAGCTCACCAAGCCGCTGCTCCTGCTGGCGCCGCCTGACGGGAGCGATCGCATCTTCATCATCGAGCAGCCCGGCCGCGTGCTGTGGTGGGAGAACAAGCCCGATGTGACGGAGTATCACGTCGCCCTCGACATCCGCGCCAAGGTCGGCAGCAAGGGCTGGGAAGAGGGCCTGCTCGGCATCGCCTTCCATCCCAGGTTCAAGGACAACGGCCAGGTCTTCCTTCATTACACCCAGGCGCCGGGAAAGAAAAATATCCTGTCGCGCTTCACCTTCGACAGCGAACGCAAGACCATCGACCCCAAAAGCGAACAGGTCATCCTCACCCTCGATCAGCCCTTCGACAACCACAACGGCGGCATGATCGCCTTCGGCCCCGATGGCTGCCTCTACATCAGCTTCGGCGACGGCGGTCAGCGCGATGATCCGCTTGACAGCGGCCAGAACAAGAACACCTGGCTCGGCAAGATTCTGCGAATTGATGTCGATGTGCCTTACACCCCCGAAAAGCCTTTCGGCATTCCCGGGGACAATCCGTTTGTGAATGTGCCCAACACGAAGCCTGAGATTTATGCATATGGCCTGCGCAATGTCTGGCGCTTCAGCTTCGACCGCAAGACCGGCGACCTCTGGGCCGGTGAGGTCGGCCAGGATCTGTGGGAGATGATTTACCTGATCCAGAAGGGCGGCAACTACGGCTGGCCGGTGATGGAAGGCTCGCACAAGTTCACGAAACAGAACGGCATCAGCCCGAAGCTCGCCCCCGGAGAAAAAATCATCCCGCCCGTCGTCGAGCACAACCATGCCGCCGCCAAGTCGATCACCGGCGGCTACGTCTATCGCGGCAAGGCGATCCCTGAGTTGGAAGGGGCGTATGTCTATGGCGACTTCCAGACCGGCCTGATGTGGTACTTCCGCTGGGACGGTGGCAAGGCGACCAAGCCGCAATTCATCGGCATGACGCCGGAGATCGCGAGCTTCGGCGAGGACCGCGACGGCGATATTTATGTGTGCAACCTGAAGGGGAAACTGTTTAAGTTGACGAAGTGATGAATGTGATCCCCCAAGCCCGATGGCGAGTCTTCGAGCCGTCGGGGTATGGTTTTGGGCTTGATTGCAGAATTATTCCCCATTAAATTTATTTCATGCCCGATCCAGGAAACAAGTGGCGTCACGTCGTCATTCACACGCTCAACAGTTGGCTTCCGGGCGATCCCAAAGGTTGCCGCAGCAAGGAGCATCGAAAGCATTCCTCGGGCGACTACAAGAACCCGCCGCCGCCGGGCGAGCATGCGGGCATTTTCAGGCATAGCCAGTCGATCAGCGGCAATCCCGTCTCCATTCCACATCAGGCTCGCAAGGCTGCTTGTCAGGCCATCGTCAACGAACTGACAGACAAGCGATATCGCGCGCTCATCGTTGGTGTCGGCGCTTATCACGCGCATGCCCTTGTCGAACTGCCTGATGATCCGGCAAAGGTGAAACTCATCATCGGCCAGTGCAAAAGCAAATCATCGCATGCGATTCGTGACATTCTGCCTGGCCGGGTGTGGGCGCACGGGGGTAAGTTCGATCGGGTGGAAACGGAATCGCATCACACGAATGTCTATTTCTACATTCTCGATCACATCGATGAAGGCGCCTACGTATGGGCTTATCGGCAGGAACAACGGCTGGGGCCGGATTATCAAAAGCGATGGGAATAAGCCGGATGCGATGATGAAATTCGTTCCAAGAAGAATACCCCGACGGCTCGCGGACTCGCCATCGGGCTTGGGGTTTTTCCTTCAGGTTTTTCTTCCATTGCGTTGCACGGGCGTTGCCCGTATGCTGCGCGACATGTTCAACAGGTGCCTGTGTTCGATACGGATCGATCATGGGTGAAAAGGGAAGCGAGGTGCGTGCAGCGGTCCGGGCCGATGCACAAATCCTCCGCGGACGCGCCGCCGTGATGGGCCTCAGGCACGGGAACTTCAAGTTCCCGTGCCTGAGACAAGCCCCCGCTCAACCACGCCACTGATCCGCCTGCAACGGGTGCGATCGGGAAGGCGAGCGGGAAGCCCGAAGCCGGAAGACCTGCCTGTCGAGCCCCGTTGTCCTCGCGAATGGGACGCGGCGGGATCGACTGTTCAATTCCCCTGGAACAGCGCGCCGCCGCCTGATTCAAACCCTTCGCGTCGGATGTTTTTTCCGTGTGCTTCACAGGGGTCGGTCTCCGCGCGAAACGGAGCCGAGCGAAAGGTGTCGCATCATGCGACGAGTTGTTTTTTCTTTGGCGGTGTTGTTCGTTTCCCTTCTTCCGAGCGCCAAGGGCCATGCGATCACGATCAGCGAGATCGACTTCTGGGTCGGCAGCGGCGCGAATCAAACGGCGCTGGTCATCGACTGGAAGGATGGCAAGCAGCCGTTGATCTGGGGCTATCAATGGGACGGCGTTGTCACCGCGGAACAGATGTTTCTGGATGTGGTCGCCGCCGATGATCGGCTTTACGCCAGGACATCCCAGTTCGTCTGGGGCATGTCCATCATCGGCGTGGGATACGATCGCAATGACGATGGCTTCGCGCTCTCCGACGGCACCCTCTTCATCAACGGCATCTTCGACGGTCCGCCTTCCGACGGCGCCGCGGCGACGGACGCGGAGGACAGTTATGTCGAGGGGTGGAACACCGGATTCTGGGGATTTTTCGTCGCGGACGGCAATCCCTATCTGGATGATGATGCGTGGGGATTCGCGGATGCGGGTCTCAGCGACACCGAACTGGTCAACGGCAGCTTTCTGGGATTCGCCTTCGCGCCGGATTTTGATGGCGGCCCGCCGAATGAACCGATTCCCGCAGCGCCCGGAGCAAGCCTCCAGCCGATCCCCGAACCGGCCTCGCTCCTGATGCTGGGCATGGGCGCGCTGGCATTGATCATTCGTCGCCGTTGATGGCTGGCAGCTTTTCCAAGCCCGATGGCGAGTCCGCGAGCCGTCGGGGAAGGCTGAGAAAGCGGGAAATTCGAGCCAGTTTCAGTCGATGGCAACATGCCTTTATTTTTCGCTTTCTCGCTTTTTTACTTTTCTCTTACCCCGACGGTTCGCAAAGCCTCACCATCGGGCTTGATGAGCATTGATTGATTTCAACTCACTGATCGAAGGTTCACGGATGACCCTGCGCCGCGCATTTACGCTTGTCGAATTGCTGATCGTGGTGGCGATCGTCTCGCTGCTGCTGGGCATTTTGCTGCCCATGCTCGGCAGGTCCCGGCCTGTTACCCGGCAGGCGGTCTGCGCCTCCAATCTGGCGCAGGTCGGCCACGCCTTCGAGATGCACGCGCTCGATCATCAGCAGCGTTATGTCGAGTACCGCGAAACCGTCACCGGCACGGTCGCCGGGCAGCGGTGGTGGTTTGGATTGGAGCCGACGAACAGTCTCGCCATCAACCGGCCTCTCCATCACGATCGGGGACCGCTTGGCCCTTACCTGGCCACCCTCGGTGAGCGGCTGCAATGCGGCGAGTTTCCGTACAGCGATCCCAATCACATCCCCAAGTTCGCCAAGCCCGCGGCCAGCTACGGCTACAACTGGAAACTCAGCGGCATGAAAAAAACCGGCGGCGGCGAACTGCCCGATGAAGCCGTCCGCCCTCAGACCAAAGGGCGGTATCGCGGAAGGTTGGGTGAGGTCTTTCTGCTGGCGGACAGCATTTTTTTTGAGCCGAACGCCAACCCGTCGGCCCTCTTCGAGGGCTACTACATCGCCCGCCAGACCAACCTGACCTGGCTCAGCGGCTACGCTCACTTTCGACATTTTCACCAGGCCAACGTGGCCTACCTCGATGGTCACGTCGCGGCGCAGCGAAACGCCGGCGGATACCACAGGATCGTCAACCAGGGCGAGGCGGGAAACCTGGCAGGCGCGACAGGGGCGGCGGAGATTGACGGAGATTGAACAAGGAAGGCTGATCGCTTCGTGGCGGTCTTGTCGAGCTGCGCGGCGCAGGCCCGTGCCGGAGAAGCCCGCCTTTCCACGAGAACGGCGATGGCTTCTCTCATCCATTTTTTGCGGCATGTACGACATGGATGTTGCGTTGACGCAACAAGCCGTCATATCCCCGACAGATGGCAGGGCTGATCTGCCGCATGGAAGCGGTGCATTTCCAATGTGTTGCGACGCCCGGCCTCGCTTTCGGCGCCGAGGCACACCCCTTGTGATTGCTCCCCACGCCCTTTGATCGGGGCGGCGTGATTGACCGCATGTGCGTCATGTGTGGTCGGTTCAATGGGGAGAATTGTTATGTCCAACCGTTTCTTCAGAACAGCAATCATTTTGATCGCATTGGTCCTTTTTGTCGGCTGCGACCACCGCAGGTCCAGGAAAAAATCCCGATCGCCCCAACCGCCTTCACCCATCGTCAATGTTTGCATTGCCGAAGGCACCGGCGGCGAAGGCGCTGATGGCGAAGGCACCAGCGGTGACGGCACTGATGGCGAAGGTACTGACGGTGAAGGCACCGACGGTGAAGGCGCTGACGGTGACGGCACTAACGGTGACGGCACTAACGGCGAAGGCACCGGCGGTGAAGGTACTGACGGTGAAGGCGCTGGCGGTGACGGCGCTGATGGCGAAGGTACTGACGGTGACGGCACTGACGGCGAAGGCACTGACGGTGAAGGCACTGATGGCGAAGGCGCTGGCGGTGACGGCGCTGACGGCGAAGG
>CAZYPK010000024.1:16051-27598 GCA_964649195.1 uncultured Phycisphaeraceae bacterium | reverse complement strand
ACGGTGAAGGCACTGATGGCGAAGGCGCTGGCGGTGACGGCGCTGACGGCGAAGGTACTGACGGTGAAGGCACTGATGGCGAAGGCGCTGGCGGTGAAGGCGCTGGCGGTGAAGGCGCTGGCGGTGAAGGCGCTGACGGCGAAGGCGCTGGCGGTGAAGGCGCTGACGGCGAAGGCGCTGACGGCGAAGGCGCTGACGGTGACGGCACTGATGGCGAAGGCACCAGCGGTGACGGTACTGATGGCGAAGGCGCTGACGGTGAAGGTACTGCCGGCGAAGGCACCGATGGTGACGGCGCTGATGGCGGAGGCACTGATGGTGACGGCCCCGGCGGCGACGATGACAATCCGTTTGAATTGCCCGATGGCTGCATTGATCCGACCGATCCCATTTTTCCCGAAGGCGGGCCGGGGCCTGGCAACGGCAACGGTGATGGCGATGAGAATCTCGGACCTCCGAACAATGTGGTGGCGATGCCCGAACCGGCCACGCTGCTGACCACCATCCTCGGTGCGTCGATGCTGGGTCTGCGTCGCCGCGGGCGAGAATCGCAGCAGTGATTCGGCGGCCGCTTCCAATGACATTCATGCCGTGATGTTTTCCAGATGCACACGGTCATTCAAGCCCCATTGATCAGCCGACACCTGTCACACGTGTGACAGGTGTTGGCTTTTGAGCGTGGACTGGGGATAAGAGCCGCGACTCAACGAGTCGCGGACGCGAACAGCCTGAAGGGGGTATCGATCACGCGGCATGTTGCCAGACTCGCCCGGTTTACCCACGGCGTTCGTCGTCGCTCATCAAAGGTTCAACCAGGCGCCCTTGGTTGTCGTTCATCTCCGCGACGTGTTACGTCGCGGCTCGGGGAGATGATCACTCGACACGGCGGGGCATCGTTGAAGCGATGACGCGGATGGGTGTGGCGTTGCCGTTTTCCAGGGTGAGCGTGGCATCTTCACCGGGTTGCACGGTGAGATCGATGGTGGCCCGGTGGAGCACGAGGAGGCCTGCATCATTGACGCGACGCAGGCATTGGAACGTACACGAGGTGACGCCGCCCATCAGCGGCTGCTCGACCGCCACCCCGGTGATGGGGGTGATCACCAGCCAGAGTTCCTCGGATTCGGCGCGGTACTCGATGCGCATGAGCTGGCCGGCGGCATCGAGCAGTTCGATGTAGTGACTGCTGACCGTGTCGCCGGTGATGGTGACCGGCGGCGTGGTGGTGGCGTCGGCTTCGAGAGGTCCGTGGGCGGTGCTGGTGCGGATGAGCGTGAGCAGCCGCTGGGTGATCATGCGCGTCGCGGTCTGACTGGAGGCCTGTTCCGATGCGTCGGCATAAGCCTTGAAGCTGGCATCGAGGGCGACCATCGTCGCGGTGAGCAGCATCGCGCTGATGGCCAGGGCGAGGAGCATTTCAACGAGGCTCAGGCCGCGATGGCGGGCGGAGCGAGGGGATTTCGGATTTCGGATTGAGCGGGGCGATTTCGGATTTCGGATTTCGGATTTCGGATTGAGCGCGGACATTTGGGATTTCGGATTTAGCGGCTTGGACCGCTGTTGAAGCCGTCGGATTTCGGATTTGGGATTTTGTCTGTGCGCGATCATGGTGTGGTCCTCAGTCTTTTCTTCAATCCGAAATCTCAAATCTCAAATCTCAAATCTCAAATTTGAAATCCCAAATCCAACGACTTCACCAGTGGTCCAAGCCGCCAAATTCCAAATCCGAAATTCCAAATCCGAAATCCCAAATCCGAAATCCCAAATCCGCAATCCGAAATCGATTCACTCTCCGCCTTCGAACCACGTCGTCATGTCGGCTTCGATCGAGATCGGGCCGAGGATGCCGTCGGGCAGCGGGATGGTCGGGTCGTATTTCACATGGATGACGCCGATGCCGTTGCCGGGCACTTCCGCTTCGAGATCGCCGTCGGAGGAAGGGAAGTAGCCGAGGGTGGTGTTGAACTGCGGGCTGGTTTCGCCGATGACGGGGCCGACATCGCTGGCCGGCTCGAAGGTGGTGAGGATGGTGCCGGTGACCTTGACCTGTCCGCGCATGTCGATCATGCCGGCGACGATGGTGCCGGTGAGCTTGATGGTCTCGTTGGAGTCGGCGGGGCTGACGAAGGTGCCCATTTCCACCGAATAGTGGGGCGCCATGATGGTGCTGCGTTTGTAGAGCGCCTTTTCGTTGGCGGATAGTTCGGTGGATTCATCGATCTTGAACTGCGTCTTGCCGGTGAAGGCGATTTTGTTGCGGGCGTGGGTGTATTCCTTGGGCGCGGTGCTGACCACGCACCCCTCGAACGTGCAGGCATGGAAGCGAAGGTTGTTGGAGACATCCTTCGTGTTGGGCACGGGCTGGCCGTTGACGATGGCGATCTTGTCGGGGTACTTGAAGGTGCCGTCGGATTCCTGCATGCCCGCGTACTGGTAGAGCACATCGTCGTTGTTCGCTTCGGTTTCGATGTACGTCACGCCGATGAAGCGGCAATTCTCGAACAGGGCGTTGGTGCCCTTGGGAATGGTCACATTGGTGAAGGTCATGTTCTTGTAGATCGGACGATCGTAGTAATCGTACGGGTGGGCGGCCCCGAAGGGCACGGGTTCGAAGGCCTGGCTTCCCAGGGGCTGGGGTGAGTTGGGATTGTCCGGGTCGTGCTCCGACGCCTGCAATGCCGCCTGATTCGACAGGTTTCCGGTGGCGATGTTGGCCAGCGTGGCGACATCGAAGTCCTGCGGTCCGAAGTCAAACATTTCGGCGGCGGACGCCTGGAATGTCAGAGGCGCCTCATCGACGCCCGGATGGATCGGACCGGCGAAATAATCCTGATACGCTCCGGTGCCGGCAGCCGCGCCGGCGAGCCAGTCTTCGAGGGAGGCGGTGATCTTGACCTGGCCGCGAATCTTGGCGTAGCGATCCTTGTTGTCGATGAAGCCGTCGTTGTAACCGGGGCGGTTGGGGTCGCCGAAGGTGTCGATCAGTTCGAGAAGCTGGGCATGATTCACATCGCCGGCGGCATCGAGCTCGGTGGCGCTGACCCGGCCATCGCCGTTGGTGTCGAAGATTTCGAGGAAGAAATCGTAGTCGTCGATGTAGCCGTCGCCGTTCAGGTCCAGCGACGCGGGATCGGTCAGGCCGGCGATTTCGGTGGGGTTGTGAATGTTGAGCCTGTTGTCGCCATTGGCGTCGTTGGTGGCCAGCGTGCCGATGAGGGCGTCAAGGCGGGCATCGAGCGCGGCGCCCTTGCTGCCGGACAAGCCGCGGAAATCGCTGACCATCTGCACCGGATGACCGTTGGCCAGATGCACTTCCGAGAACCGGCTGCCGATGTCGCCGTCGATGATGACGTTGCGCCCGATCATCACGCGGCTCTTGGAGAGGATCGCGAACTTGATCTTCTTGGTGATGCGGAAGTCCATCTGAATGGACCGCGTCACCTTGCTGATGGGCGGGCCGTCGGAGGCGGCGACCTTGATGCGAATCCAGGTGGAATCGAGCGGATTGCTGTTGGAGATGGCCGGAGACATCGCCGAGTAGGGGGGCCGCTGGTAATACGATGAATCGTAATCCTCGCCGACGATCGGATGAGGCAGGAAGGTTGCCGTGAACGTCGGCTCGCCGGGTCCCACCGCGATGGGGCCCACGTGCAGGTCGCCGCCCACTTCGTAAGGCTCCGCAAGATTGTGCGACTCGCTGGCCAGCGCCAGGATCAACTGGGCCCGCACCTCGTCCCAAAGCTCGGTCGCTTCATCCTCATCAATCACCCCCGAACTGGTCTTGACGTTCTTCGCCACGCTGTTGAGGCGATAGACGACGTAACGCATCCCCGTCTCGGCGGCGGCCAGCGAACGATTGATCTTCATATGACTGTCGGCGGTCTGAAGATTGCCCTGGGCGACGATCGACATGGCCGCGGCCAGCGAACCGAAAATCACGAGGAACATCATGGCCAGAATGACGATGGCGCCGCGATGGCGCGAGGAATTGAAGTGATTTCGGATTTCGGATTTGGGATTTCGGATTTGGGATTTGGGATTTCGGATTTGATTGGAAATGGCCGGCACCTCGCGCCTGGCGGGGCTGCGCCGCAGTGATAAGGTTGTCTTCAGATTCGTCATGGAAACTTTCTCCGTCGCACAACCGCCAACTCACCATTCAGAGTGCTGCATCTTCTAAATCCGAAATCCGAAATCCCCTCAATTCCCCACCACCCAACTGAGCGTGGTCATGATCACCGGTTCAGGATCGCGCGGCCCCTGGTAAAAGACCGACACCGTGACCCGCAGCAGATCGGTCGTGCCCAGCGGCTGGGTGAAAGTCGAGCTGATGTTGTCAGGCAGCACGCTGGCGACATCGATCCGCTGCGACCAGCCTGGCAGGTCGGCAATCTCCTGGCGCAGGGCGTTGATCGGCGGATTGAAGACGATGCCCGCCCCGTAGCCGCTGCCATCGACTTCGCCGGCAAAGTCATCGACATCGTCGTAGTCGAGCACGCTCTCCTCGCCGCTTTCGGGGCCGACGTTGGCCAGGCCGGTGAAGGGGTCATGCTTGGGCAGCACCATCGTCAGCTCGCGCAGCTCGTTGGCCAGTTGCAGGGCGGTGCCTGAGCGCTGGGCCCAGTCGTTCTTTTTGTGGAACGCCTGCTGCGCCGCGAGGATGGCGAGCACGCCGGTGCTGATGACGACCGTGGTCAGCGCCGCCTCGATGAGCGTGAAACCGGCGGAACGACCTCGGCGGGACGGCGCGGTTGAAGCGGAGTTCAACCCACCTCGCGCCGGCGCGGCTGCATCAGTCGGGATGAATGATCGCATGTCCTTCTCCACCGCCCGTATCGGAAACACGCTTCGTCACGGACTTACACAGGCAAAAGTTACGATTCGCAGGACCGATATCCAATTTGATTCATCCGGTTGTCACGAATCATCACCGTTGCCGAACCGTCATAAACGGACTTTCAATTTCTGAAACCCACGCACAGGAGTGCGTGGGCTTTGTCTTCACAACTCAGAACTCACAACTCAGAACTCAGAACTCGGAACTTACTTCACCAACGTCGAGAGCTTGAAGATCGGCAGGATGATCGCCATGGCGATGAAGCCGACAACCGAACCCATGACGATGATCATGATCGGCTCGATCATGCTGGTGACGCGCTTGATGACTTCCTTGAGCTGCTTGGTGTAGAAGGTGCTGATTTCGTCGAGCACTTCGCCGAGTTTGCCGGACTCCTCGCCTGCTGAAACCATCTGCACGACGCTCTTGGGCAGCAGCGGATTCTTCTGCATGGTTTGCACGATTTTCTTGCCTTGCTTGACCGCCGCGTAAACGCCGCGCCACAGCCGCTTGTAGAGCCGGTTGCCGCTGATGTCGCCGGTGATGCGAAGCGTGTCGAGCATGGGCACGCCGGCGTTGACCAGCTCGCCCATCGTGTGCAGCGATCGGCTGATGTAGAGGGCGCGGAACATCTTCTTGAACAGGGGCACCTTCAGCTTCACACCATCGAACCACCACGCGCCGACCTCGGTGCGGATGAACATGAAGAATCCGCCCAAGGCGGCGAGCATGCCCAGCAGCACGGCCCACCACCAGTCGGTCATGAACGAAGAGAGCGCCATGAGGAACCGCGTGGGGCCGGGCATCGCCGCCTCTTTTCCCTGAAACACCATGGCGAAGCGAGGCAGCACGAAGGTGAGCAGGAAGAAGGTGACGCCCACGGCCAGCGATCCGATGACGCCGGGGTAGATCATCGCGCCCACGACCATGGCGCGGGTTTCGATCTGCTGCTCCTGATAGGTGGCGATGCGTTCGAGCATGTGCGAAAACGAGCCTGACATTTCCGAGGCCCGCACCATGTTCACGTAGAGGGCGCTGAAGAGCTTGGGATGTTTGGCCAGCGCTTCGGAGAACTGCCGGCCTGCTTCCACATCCTGCTTCATCTGCACGATGATCGTCTTGAACTTCGGGTTTTCCGTCTGGTCGGCGATCGCATCGAGGGCGCCGCGCAGGCTGATGCCCGCGCGGACCATGACGGCAAGCTGCGTGGTGAAGTTGAGCACATCACGCGCCGAAGGGCCGGATGAATAGTTGAGGAACTTGAGCTTGTCCGAGAGCGATTTGCTTTCGCCGCCGGCGGGGGTGAGCTGAAGCACCTGGCCGCCTTGCTGTCGCAGGGACTGCGCCGCCTCCATCGCGCTGGCGGCCGACAGCACGCCGGTGACGATCTCTCCGCCGCTGGTTCGCTGTTGGTATCGGTAGCTGGGCATAGGAAAGTTCCGAGTTTCGAGTTCCGGGTTCCGAGTTGAAAAACATGGGGCGTTTCGAGTTTTGAGTCTGGGTTCCTGTGTCTTGCAACTCGGAACCCGGAACTCGAAACCCGGAACTTATCCCTCACGCCGCCAGCATTCGCTCCAGCTTCTCCGGGTACGCAGCCTGGGCGATGGCGTCCTCGCGGCTGATCATGCCGTTGAAGTAAAGCTCGGCGATCGAGTTGTCCAGGGTGTTCATGCCCAGGGCGCGGTTCGTTTCGATGACGTTGGGAATCTCGAACACGCGGTTTTCTCGGATCAGGTTGCGCACCGCAGGGGTGCAGAGCATCACTTCACACGCGGGCACCATGCCCTTGCGATCGGTGCGCTTGAAGAGCGTCTGCGAAATCACGGCCTGAAGCGTGTTGGCCAGCATCGAGCGAATCTGGTTCTGCTGGTCGGCGGGGTACATGTCGATGATGCGCTCGCAGGTCTGTGAGGCATTGCAGGTGTGCAGCGTGGAAAGAACCAGGTGGCCCGTTTCCGCGGCGGTGATCGCGGCGGCGGTTGTTTCCAGGTCGCGCATTTCGCCGACGAGGATGATGTCCGGATCCTGCCGCAGCACGTGACGCAGGCCGCTCGAGAAACTGGGGACATCGGAGCCCAGCTCGCGCTGCTCGATCAGGCACTTCTCGCTGACCAACGCATATTCCGTCGGGTCTTCGAGCGTGATGATGTGCTTGTGATACCGCTTGTTCATCTGCTGAATCATCGCGGCCAGCGTGGTCGATTTGCCCGATCCGGTGTCGCCGGTGACCAGCACGAGGCCCGCGGGGAGGTAGGTCAGTCGCTGCACGACTTCGGGAAGG
This sequence comes from uncultured Phycisphaeraceae bacterium, assembly GCA_964649195.1. Lineage (GTDB taxonomy): Bacteria > Planctomycetota > Phycisphaerae > Phycisphaerales > Phycisphaeraceae > JTS-RE9. The sequence continues at coordinate 20,480 of CAZYPK010000024.1, read as the reverse complement.
TTCAGGTCATGCAGCGGCGGCACGATCTCCTTGATGGCGCGCATGCAGATGCCGATGGTCTGCCGCTGATTGTGGGCGTTGACACGGAAGCGGCCGAGGCCGGGCAGCTCGTAGGAGAAGTCCACGTCCTTGATCTTCTCGAAGACCTTCATGTGGTCGTCGTTGGCGATGTGCTGAAGCATCCGCAGCGCGCTTTCGGGCGTGATCACCGGATAGTCCAGCGGCGTCATCACCGTATGGATTCGAGCGACCGGCGGATGGCCCGAGACCAGATGAATATCCGAAGCCCCCAGTTCAACCGCACGCTTGAGGATGGTGTCAATGTTCATTTCAGCAGGTCCGATGGGTCGGGTGAAGTCGATCCGTTGCAGCCATGCGCCTGTTGCGCCACGCTGATACATCGGCGACCCGTTTGGCCCGGATAAGCCCGCCGCGACAAAGCCCCCCGATGTCCGCGCTTTCGCAGTCGGCGCAATCGTCACAGACGGAAAAGCTTTCAGCTTTCAGCTTTCAGCTATCAGCCATCAGCCTCGAACCATCGTGCATCCAAGCCGCTTGCGGCGTAGCAATCCCCCGCCTCGCCGCGTTCTCCCGGAAACCCCGTCCATTCTTCCCTCTGGCTGAAAGCTGATGGCTGACAGCTAAATCCGCTTAACCCGCATAAAGCAACGGTCGATAACGATCAAGGGAATCGAAAGTCGCTCTCCCCTTCGCCCAGGAGATTTCGCATGACCAGCCCTTATTCGTTCAGTCCTTCCCGCAGTGATTCGCGCCGCAGCCATCGCGTGAAACTCCCGGCGATGTACACGCTGGTTCGCGTCAAGCCGGCGGGGACCGAACGATTCCGCTGGACCGGCTACATCTACGACATCAGCTCCAGCGGCATGCGATTCGAACTCGACGCCCCGGTCGATCCCGGCATCAGGCTCGAAGTGAAGGCGATGCTCCCCGGCAACGAACACACCACCATCCGCGCCCTGGGCACCGTGGTCCGCATTCATGATGATGATCAACTCCCCGGCCCGACCCGCATGGGCATGACCTTCGATCGCTTCATCGAAGAGGATCAGGTCCGCCTGCATCGCTACCTGGCCGCGGCGGCCGCGCCGATGTCCGTCGCAGCCTGATGATCATCACTGCAAACCGAAGAACCGCACCGCATTCGCATCGACCTGCCCGATGAAGGCGCCCTCCGTCTCTCCGCGCACCTTCGCCAGAAAGCGGGCGACATCGGCGACATACCGGGGTTCATTGGGCCGCACTTTGCGATGAGGCTCCGGAGCGAGATAGGGCGAATCGGTCTCGATCATGATCCGATCCGCCGGCACGCGCCTGGCGCAGGCCGCGAGATCGGCGGCATTCTTGAAGGTGACGATGCCGGTGAAGCCGACCATCGCGCCCAGGTCGAGGATCCTGGTCAGTTCATCATCGCCGCCGGTGAAGCAGTGAAAGACGAATCGTTCACCGGGCAGGCCCGAAGCCCGGATGATGGCGATCGTTTCATCCGTGGCCTCGCGATTGTGGATGATGATGGCCCGCCTGCCGCCGTCGGTTTTGGGATGTGACCGGTCGAGTTCGCCGATGACGCGAAGCTGCATCTCGAACGATTTTTTCTGGTCATCGATGGGCGGATCGGGGTAGTGCCGATCCAGCCCCATTTCCCCGATCGCCACGCACTTGGGATGCTGCGACAGCGAACGAATCGACCGGGCGACCGTCTCATGATCAGGCCATTGCGGCGCGTAATGGGGATGCAGGCCGACCGCGAAGAAAATGGAAGGATGTTGCGAAGCGATGGCGCAAGCCCGCCGGGCGTCCTCCGGCGTGGTGCCGACGCTGATCATGCGATCGACGCCCGCCTCCCTTGCCGCGGCAAGCACGACATCGAGCCGTTCGATGATTCCGTCACAGGTCAGATGGCAATGGGTGTCGATCATGGATGAAAGCCCGGGTCGGGGTTGGGTGGCGCGGGTGTGGCGGGTGGTTTTCGCGCGAGCTTGAGTTGCCGTTTGAACATCATGTTCGCCAGCGGCCACAGCAGCACGGGCACGGCGGCGCTGAGGCTCAAAGCAAGAATAGGGCGGTCGCTTTGCGCGTGACCGATCCATGCGTAGGTGAAGCACATCGGCACCGTGCCGCAGACCAGCGCGGTGAAGTAGAGGCGGGCGGGCATTCGCGTCAGCCCGGCCAGGCAGGAGATCATCTCAGGCAGGATGATCATCCAGCGCGACAGCGCCACCGCCCAGCCCCCTGATGTCGCGAAAAATGCGTGGCTGCGCGCGAAGCCCGCATCGCCGAGCATCCAAGTCGCCGCCCGCCTGCCCATCGCCCGGCAGGCCAGATAGCCGGCGCTGCCCGCCATGAGTGAACCCGCGCAGCCGATCAGCCCGCCGATGATCGGCCCGTAGATGATGCCCAGTGTCGCGAGCACGGCCGTGGCGGGGATGGGCAGCACGATGTCGGTCATCATCAAGGCAATGGCGACCAGCCACGCCCAGGAACCCCAGGATCGCAGCCATTTTTCCGATTCCCCGCCCGCCAGCAGCGCTTCAAACCGATCGCCCCAGAGCAGGTACGAACCGGCGAAGAGCGCCACCATCAGCAGACACAGAAGAAAGAACCGCATGTGCGCATCGTACCGCGGAAGGCGAGGCGGACGAGAGAGGGACAGGACAGGAGACTTGTAGCCGCAGACGCGCAGCGAGGACGCTGCGGCTACGATTCTCCTGCCACTGCCCCCTGCTCCTGCCACTGCCCCTGTAACTCAGGCGATTCGCCACCGGCGCAAGCCGCAGGCGGCAAGGCTCAGGATGCCCAGCATCGCGGTGGCCGGTTCGGGGATCGTGATGGCTTGGGTGAAGAGAAGCCGCGCGCCGGACCAGACGCCGTGGTCGGAATCGGTGGCGGCTCCGCCGGTGAAGGCCAGGGTGAGGTAGCGTGCCTCGCCGGTGAGCAGGACATCGAAATCGACGTAATTGTTCCCCGTTGCGGTGAGTTCCGCCGGGAGGGTGCCGTTGAACGAGAAGACGCCTGCCGTCGAGGTGGTGGAGACGGCGACGCCGTTGATCAGGGCCTGGAGCAGGTTGCCGTCCTCGTCGCTGACGATGACGATCGCCCGGACGGAGCCGTTGGCGGTTGCGGAATCATTGATGCCGGCCCTGGCGACGAAGTTGAAGTCGATGTCTCCGAGGCTGCCTGCCTGGCGGATTTCATCGAGGTCGAAGGTGATCAATTCGTTGGCGTGCATGCCGATGCCGTCTTCGACACGGCTGGTGCCGGTGAGGGCGTTGAAACCACGCGTGGCGATGGCGTTGGCGCTGACATCGCGGAAGGTGTCGTTGCCCGGTGCTCCCCCCGCTCCATTGGCCCCGCCTCCGGCCGACGCCAGGTTGAACTGAAGGGTGGGCGTGATGAACTGGGCCACGTTGAGGCCGCCGTCGATCACACGATTGACACCCAGGTCCGCCGAGCTCGCGCCGGCCTGATAGGTGTCCGTGGCGATGGCGACGGCCAACGGGGTTGCCTTGGCGTCGTCAAAGAGGTTGCTCAGTGGAATCGCATGGGAGTTCCAGTTCGCCGCGGAAAAGACGCCGTGATCGGAAATCGAACCGTTGTTGCCCGCTGAATTGCCCTGTGTCACGACAAGGGTCAGGTACTGCGCCTCGGCGGAAATGGGCACGGCATACTGTGCCAGCCGCGTCGCGGCGTTGGTGGGGAGGTGATCCCCCGGCACCGTGGAGAACTGCCAAACCCCGGCGACCTGAGTCATCGGGCGAAGCTCGCCGTTGACGTAGCCCGCCAGAACATTGCCGGCGCCATCGCTGACAATCACCGCGGTCTTGATCTGACCGCCCCCGGCGCCCGTGCCGACGGAATCGTTGACGCCTGCCCGGGCGGTGAAATAGGAGGCGAACTCCGTCAGTCCGCCGGCGGCGCGAAGCTCGCCCAGGTCGAAGGTGATGAGGTTGTCGGCGTGCATGCCGATGCCGTCTTCCACCTTGAGGCCGCTGTGAACATAACCGGCGTTGGTGCCCAGTGTGCGAATGGGCGGCACGCCCGGACCGGGGTTGACCGCGGTGCGGGCCGCATCGTTGACCACGGGATTGGTGCCGACGTTGCCGCCGCCGGCGGTCGCAAGGTTGAACAGAACACCCGGCGCGATGGTCTGGGCGACGTTCAGTCCGCCGCCGATCACCGTGTTCACGCCCAGGTTGCTGCTTGAAGCCGTGGCCAGAAAGGTGTCGGAAAGGATGGCGCCGGCGAGGTCCGTCCCCTTGGCATCGTCAAACAGATTGCCCAGCGGCACGGTGACCGCCTGCGCGGGGTGCCCTGTTGCGAAAACGATCAATGCGATCGTGGAGAATACAGTGGCGAAGTGGCGAAGTGGCGAAGTGGCGAAGTGGCGAAGTGGCGAAGTGGCGAAGTGGCG
>CAZYPK010000024.1:0-15951 GCA_964649195.1 uncultured Phycisphaeraceae bacterium | reverse complement strand
AAGTGGCCTGATTTTACTTTGATGGATCTCATCGCATAATCTCCTTCATTAAGGTTTGGTGTAGAGGTGTAATTGGTGTTATACTCGTTTCGCACATGTAATGCAAATGAAACAAGTCTGTTCAGCCGTCATTTCGTGGCAGGAAATCAAAACATGGGCATTCCATCGATTGGAAACATTTCAGGGATGCTCGGTGGACACTTTGTCCGGCATGGTCATTCTCGGCTTTGCCACCGTGCGTGGCGAGGCAGGACCCCGCCGCGATGTTCAGCCCGTGCCGGGGCTTTCACGCTGGTCGAAATGCTGCTGGTCGTGGCCCTGATCGCCCTGCTGATTTCGATTCTGCTGCCGAGTCTGACCAATGCCCGCGAGACGGCCCGCCGGGTCAAGTGTCTGGCCAACCAGCGGATGATCGCGTCAGGGGCCGCCGCTTATGCCGGCGCCAATCGCGGGCATCTGCCGATCTACAAAACATGGACGACTCATTCCATTTCGAGCTCGCCCGATGGCTACGTCGATGCCCGTCCGTTGCTGCTGGAGTTGACCGGCTCCATCGACGGCTACTACTGCCCCTCCCACAAGGTGCTCGATGCCGCCACGCCCGGCGTCGGCTGGAACGGAACCTCCCAGGATCGGTACATGTCCTACGGACCCATCGGCATCTGGTATCAGTCAATGCTTTCCGCCTCGTTTCCCAAAACCTACACCGCCAAACCGGTCTTCACCAAACCGACTGTTGACCATCAAGGCAACCGCCCCACGCGGCTCGCCGCCGCCAGTCCCGATCTGGCCATCTCCACCGACTCGCAGCTTTCCTGGTACGCAGGCAGTTGGGGCCTGAGCTTCACCTACCCCGGCGATGGCATCTGGCCCGAACACTCCGGTTACTACTCCTACTACGCCTATCCCCACCGCGACGCCTGGAATGCCTGGACAGGCAGCAACGTCGTCTTCTACGACGGCTCCGGCCAATGGGGCAACGTCGGCGACATCGTCAGGAAAAACGCCCCTTACCCTCACGGCGCCAAGTGGATCATGCACTATCAACGAGGCATCTACGAAGGTCTGGTGTTTTGGTGACAGGGAACAGGGGACGGTTGGTAGCCGCAGCGTTCTCGCTGCGCGTCTGCGGAACAGGGGACAGAGCGAAGCCGCAAGCGGCTGTGGGCTTCTTCCTGTTCCTGTGGGTGTCTTCGACCTGCTTCAAGATGGCTGGGGCTTTGCTCCGGGTGGCTGGGGCTGAAGGCTTTACGTAAGCCCCAGCCCGGCGACCATCGACTTTCCGCGGCGCCACCTTGCTTCGTGCGCCTGGGCCGGGGCTTCGCGGACTCAGCCCCAGCCACCCCCAGCCAGCCCCAGCCACCATCGCGATTTTGTACGTCGCACGGAAGCCGGGTCGGTTATAATCGTGCGGTCCATCCGCTCAACTTTTCAGGGCTTCCTTCATGCGACGTTCCCTTTCATCCATTGTGTTGCTTTTGCTGATGCCGCTCTCCGGGCCGGCGGCGCTGGCGGATGAGGCGGCGGCGGCGCTGGAGAGCCTTTATGGTGATGAAATCAAACGGGTCCGCCTGACTCCCGATGGCAAGGATGATGTGCAGCTTGCCGAGAAGCTCATCGGCGACGCCCAGACCACCGATTCGCCCGCGCTGGCGGCGGTCATGTGCAACACCGCATACGATCTGGCGGACAAGCGCAACGCACCGGCCGTGGCGGCGCAGGCCATGCGCATCCTCATCGACAAGGCGCCCGACAAGGCCGCCGACGCCAGGCCCAGGCTCGTGCTCGCCCTGCGAAAGATTTATGCCATCGCCCGCGGCGAAGCCAAATCCGAGGCAGGCATGCAACTGGTCGCCGCCCTCGTGGAGGATGCAGGCACTCTCGCCGCCAGGGAGCAATACCCCGAAGCCATGACCATCCTCCGATCCGCACTGCCGGTGGCGACGGCGATCAAGTCGCCGTCGCTGGAGGGGATCAAGGGCATGATGGAACATCTCACCGCCAGGCAGCAGGCGGCGGCTCAGGTGGCCCGGCTGCGCGAAAGGCTGTTGGAGACGCCCGATGATGCGGCGATGAACCGGGACCTGGCGCGGCTGCTGCTCATCGAACTTGATCAGCCTCACCGCGCCAGACCCCATGCCCTCAAGGGCGATCACGAGCCGCTGAAAAAGTTCACCCCTCTGGCCGCGTCACCCGTCTCCGAGCTGACCACCGCCCAGTGCATCGAGCTGGCCGACTGGTATCGCGGGCTGTTCGGCGAAGCCGGGCTGACCATCGTGGGCAAGCGTCATGTGCTGCTGCGGGCCCAGCTTTATTACGAACGGGTCATCGAAGCCGGCGACGCCACCCGGCTCAATGCCGAGACCGCCAAGCTCGCCCTGGGCACGGTGAACGAAAACCTCGCCAAGTTCGCCCCGCCCGCCTTCGACGACGCCAACGCCCCGGCTCCGGTCGCCACCGGCGCGACCGGCCAGCCCAGGCCGACGCCGCGCGGCAAGGCCGAGGTCCTCGAAAAGGGCCGCGACCTCACCCCCGCCGATGGTGCGGTGGACCTGATCAAGCTCATCCGCGTCAACGACGACGCCAACACCGGACGATGGGTCCGGCAAAACGAGCGCGTCATCGGATTCAACAACACGCTCCGCTCGACCGCCCACGTCATCATCCCCGTCACACCCGCCTCCGATGATTACGAAATCGAACTCAAGTTCGAGCGGCTCAAGAGCGACGACCCCTCCTCGGCGGGAGTCTATCTTCACGTCAACTCCAACTCGGTCTGGGCCGCCATCGGCGGCGAGCGGGACACCAGCGGCCTGGGACCGATCAACCAGAAAAACTACTGGGAAAACGAAACGGCCAACCCCCGGCTCAAGCTCGAACTCAACCGGGTCTATACCGCACGCTACTCGGTCAAGGTCGTCAAAGACCGGGTCAAAATCGTCGTGACGCTCGAAGGAAAACAAATCATCGAATGGACCGGCCCCGTCTCGGCGCTCAACAACAAACCGCAAGGCACCGTCCCGCTGGTCCTCTCCACCCTGGGCCACTGCGCGTTTCACAGCTACGTGCTCAAACTCAACACCGGCAAGGCCGTTTTCTTCAAATCCTAGAAACAGCACGTCCAACCCAGGCGGATACGCAGAAACCGCGTTTGGCCGAACACTTGCATTTCAAAGCGGGCGACGAGATTCGAACTCGCAACATTCAGCTTGTAAGGCAATTTTTAAGCTGCCTGTTTTAGCTTATTCGACGTTACTGGTTATTGCTTTTCACTTAAAAACAGGCTGTTCTGAGGTTACCCGAAACAACCCGGATTGACCGAAGTCAATGCCGAAGGTTACCCATAGGTTACCCCGCCGGGCAGCCGAAAAACTGAAAGGCAGACGGACGAGGACCCGCAAACTCTCCTTCACCGTCAAGGCGCTTGAGTCTGCGCCGTTGTTGACCGGCGGCGACACCGTGCTGTACGACCTGCGCCAACCGGGCCTGACCTGCCGCATCCGCGCGGGCGGCTCAAGAGTCTTCGGCTCATGTACCCGCCGTGGTGCCAAGCCCGATGGCGAGGGCCGCCGAGCCGTCGGGGTATTCTGTGCGGTGCCGATACCCCGACGGCTCGCCAAGCCTCGCCATCGGGCTTGGCACCACGGCGGGTACATGAGCCCATTCATCAAGTGTAACAAAGCGCCAATCATTGTTTCATCTTTGATTGGATGGCGGGTCATGTATTTTCCAATCGTACAACGCCCCATCCGCTTCAGATCAATTCCTTCATCGGCTTGTAATCATCCACCAGAAAGCGTGGCCGGCCTTGCAGGTCGGGGAGGGTGGTCTGGTTGGGGTCGAGTCCCAGGTTGTGGTAGAGCGTGGCGATGACTTCGCTGAAGTGCGTGGGGCGGTCGGCGGGTGCGCCGCCTAACCGGTCGGTGGCGCCGATGACCTGCCCGGTCTTCATTCCGCCGCCGGCGAGCAGGCCGCCGCCGACCTGCGGCCAGTGGTCGCGGCCGGCCTCCTTGTTGATGGTGGGCGTTCTGCCGAACTCACCCCAGGCGACGAAGCTGACATCCTCGGCCAGGCCGCGCTCGTGCAGGTCTTCGATCAGCGCGGAGACGCCCTGGTCCCACAGCGGCAGGTAGCGTCTGCATTCGCTGTGGTTGTTCTCGTGGAAATCCCAGCGTCCGAAGTTGAGCGTCACCACCCGGCAGCCGGCCTCGACGAGGCGGCGGGCGAGCAGGAAGTGTTGCAGGTTCAGCGGCGCTCCGTCGGCATGACGCCTGGGGTCGCCCTTGCCGTAGCGTGCCAATGTCTTGGGATCTTCCTTGGAAAGGTCCAGGGCCTCGGCGAGTTTGCTGGAGGTGAGGATGTCCATCGCCCGCTGCTGAAGGGCATCCATGCTCTCCATCATGCCGCTGCCATCGACCTGCCGCCGCATCCGGTCGAACGCGGCCAGCGTCCTGCGACGATCGGCCAGGCGGTTGATGTCGATGCCGTTGAGCACCATGTCCTTGCCCACTTCACCGTTGGGACGAAACGCGGCATGGGACTGCCCCAGGAATCCGGGAAGCCCCGGCGAGCCATAGGGCGGATGACCGGCATTGGGCGCCAGCCCGACGAAGGCGGGAATCTGCGGCGAGGTGGGCCCCAGCAGACGGGAGACGCACGACCCGATGCTGGGCCAGCCGTTTTGCGGTTCATTGCGCTTGGCGCGGCCGGTGTAGCAGATGTGCGAATCATGGTCGCCCGATGGCGATCCGACCACCGCACGCAGCGGCACGAGCTTGTCCATCATCTTCGCCAGCAGCGGCAGGTGCTCGCAAATCTCGATGCCTTTGACGTTGGTCCTGATCGGCTCGAAGGGTCCGCGGATTTCCGAGGGGGCGTCCATCTTCAGGTCGTACATGTCCTGGTGCGGCGGGGCGCCGGCCATGTAAACCATGATGATCGCCTTGTTCGATTTCTTCACGCCCGCCTGCTGTTCGGCCTGGAGCAATTGCGGCAGCGACAGCCCGCCCATCCCCAGCGCCCCGACCTTCAGGAAGGAGCGGCGCGACAGGCCGTCACACAGGCGGTAACTCGATCCGTTGAGGTTCAGCATCGACGCGGACTCCGGTAACAGGACGGGATCGTCACATTTTAATTGCCGTTCACGTCACTCATGGTTACGCGGAAGGCCGGTGAAGCGGAATGATCACGGCAGCTTGCGTTGATCCAGCCTTTCACCCGCCGGTGGTCGCAGCGGCAGGTTCAGGCCATCGGAGGCTTCGAAGGCATCGAACATCTTCCTGCGCAGCTCCGCGATGCGTTCCTGCTGATCCGGGGAGCTGATGAGGTTGTGGCGTTCGTGCGGATCGAGTTTCAGATCGTGAAACGAGTCGATGTCCCATGTGCCGTGGTGCCAGATGTACTTGTACCGATCGGTGCGGATGGCCAGCAGCGTGGGCGTGGCGGGGAAGTTCCATTCCCAGTGATACTCATAGAGGATGTGATCGCGCCAGGGTCCGCCCGCAGGCTCCCTGCCTTGCGCCAGCGGCAGCCAGGATCGGCCATCATGTTTCGCGGTCGCCGGGGCTTTGGCGCCGGCGGCTTCGAGAATGGTCGGGGCGATGTCGATGTTCTGCACCATCTTCTCCACCTTTGTGCCAGGTCCGATCATGCCCGGCGCCCAGGCCAGCAGCGGCACGCGCATGGAGGTTTCAAACGCGTCGCGCTTGTCGTAAAAACCATGCTCGCCCAGGTGAAAGCCGTTGTCGCCCATGTAGATCACGAGGGTGTTCTTCGACAGGCCGGTGTCATCAAGATGCTTGAGCAGGCGGCCGACGTTTTCATCGACGGTGTGTACCGCCTCGGCAAAGGAGCGGTAGAGATCATCGAAGTTGGGAACCGGGTCATCGTCGAAGGCGCCGGTCTCCATGTGGTCGATGCCGTGGATGGAGTAGCGGCGATCCTTGACCCACCTGGGCTGCGTGCGGTAGTTCTGCTCGGTGCGGGCCATGGTCTGCGGGTAGGGGATCGGTTTGTCGGCATAACGCCCCTTGTGCCGGGGCGCAGGCTGAAACGGATAGTGGGGAGCCTTGAACGAGAGGTAGAGGAAAAACGGTTTGTCCTTGGCGCGTTCTCTGCCGATCCAGTCGAGGGCGAAGTCGGTGAGGATGTCGGTGTCGTAGCCTTTCATCCGGCGGTGTTGACCGTTGACGTTGACCAGCGGATCGGTGTAAACGCCCTGGCCTTTATAGCTGACCCAGTGGTTGAAGCCGGGGCGAGGGGCGTCATCATCGTGGCCCATGTGCCACTTGCCGATGTAGGCGGTCTGGTGGCCGGATTTCTGAAGGTAAGCGGGAAAGAAAACGGCGCCCGGCGGCTCCGGGCGCTGGTTGTCCACGATCTTGTGGCGGTGCATGTACTGCCCGGTCAGAATCGAAGCGCGGCTGGGCGAACAGAGCGAAGTGGAAACAAAGGCATTGGCAAAGTGCGCCCCTTCGCGTGCCATGCGATCCAGCGCGGGCGTCTCCAGCCAGCGGGGAGCAGCCGGATGAAAGCCCATGAAGTCGAAGCGATGATCATCGGAAAGGATGAAGATCACATTGCGCGGCGAAGCATCGGCGGCATGGGTCAACGAAGCCGATGCGCCAAGGGCGACCATCATGACCAGAAACAGAAACGGTTGTTGCATGACCTGCTCCCTGAACTCAAGAGGAAAAGGACATGTTAACAACCTGAGATGGGGCGGAGGCGCGCGTTCATTCACAGCCGCGGCGTCCTCGCCGCGCGTCCGCAAGTCTGCGGTTGTGAATGGGCCGGCGCTGTCGCGCCTGCGGCTTTCAAGGGCCGCAAATAGTTCTCCATTCCCCCACCTCTCGCCAAGGCTTCATCGACCACCGGACCGGCGCGTGAAAGGTTTGGCCGTGCTGCACCGTGGTGCTCATGAAATGGATTTGGAGCAGGTAATACTTTGAAATGCTCATGCCGGTGAAGCGGAACTTATAAGTCTGGTATGGGCGGATACGGTTATACCATCGATGCACATCGTGATAAGCCAGGGCGGCAAAGCCGCCCGCCAGTGACAAAGCCACGATGAGAAACGCGAGGATGATCAGTTGCCAGCCCATGCGTTTTGGGGGGTGTTTTGCAGGGGGAGCATTCATCGTTTCGGCGGAACGCGCGGCGAGGACGCCGCGGCTGTGAATGAAGGCACGGGACGCGCGGCGAGGACGCCGCGGCTGTGAATGAAGGCGCGGGACGCGCGGCGAGGACGCCGCGGCTGCGAATGAATGGAACGCGCGCTTCACTCCAGGTTCAGGCCGTTGAGGTAGTCCGCCAGTTCCTTGCGCTTGGTGTTGACCTTGGCGCGGGTTTCCTGGATCTGGCCGGTGAGTTTTTCGATGTCGTCCTCTTCCTGCGTGAGTTTTTCGAGGTACCGCTTGCCAAGCTGCGTGTCGCGGCCGGCGGTTTCGATGTTCTTGCGCAGGCGGTCCTGGCCCTGCTCGATCGCGGCCTTCTGCTGGATGAGCTGGTTGAGTTGCCCTTCAAGCTGGCTGATTTCGTTTTGCATTGCGGCTGCTTTCTGGAGGGCCTGCCTGATGGCGTCGCTGATGACGCCTTCGCTCAGGTAGGCCAGGTAGCTGTTGGGTGAGGCGCTGAGAATCACGACCTGCTGAAGGCCCGGCTGCTGTTCCTCCACGATGAAGTCGCCGTTGGTGGAGGCTTCGATGGGTACGCGGAAGCGATAGACCTGCGGCGTCTTTTCCTCGAAGGTTTTCGGTGCGACAAGATTGCGGCCATTGACAAAGGGATGCTCGATGATGAGCGTTCGTTTCTCAGTCGCCTTGTTTTTCACGCTGTATTTCTGGGTGAAGGTGGTGACGCGGGTGACATGCAGCACGCCGCGCACCATCTTGATGGCGGTGACCTTGTTGCTGCTTGCGGCGGTGGGGTCGATGGTGACGGCCAGGTCCAGGGCGTAGCTGAGCAGCCGTTTTTCGCCGGGCGCCAGGTGGCCGATCTGGGCGTCGCCGGCGTAGGTGGAGCCGTCGAAGACGGTGACCGGGCCGCTCAGGAGTTTGAGGCCGGTGGTGTTGGTGAGATAGACGCCGTTGAGCGGGACGGTGGCGTGCTGCCGGGCGTTGTAGATGGAGATTTTTTCCGCCTTCACCTTCTGGTTGACGATGGGCAGCATCGCGCTGCGGCGGCGCTGCATGTTGACCGGATGCTCAATGGTGAACTGGAAGAGTTCGCCCACGCCCGAGCCCGAGGCCATCGCCTGCACGCTCGACCCCAGGTCGAATGCCGCATCCGCCCGATCCTTGCCGGATTCCGACCTGCCGCCGAACCCCGCGCCGGCGGAGGGCGCAGCCGGCGTCGCGGCGCTGCGGCGGGCACGCAGGAGGCTGTCCATCTCCCGCGACTCGGCCAGCTTCTCCGCCTTGCGGCCCGAATCGATGCCCTCCTCATAAAGACGCGGACGCAGCGAGGCGAAAAGCTCGGGAATCACCACGGGGCGATCGAGATAGAGCGGCGTGTAAAGGTCCTGGACGAAGGAAATGGGCCGGCCGCTGATCAGCGAAAGATTGACCGATTTCCAGTCGTTGTCCGAGGTGTTCTCGACGATCGCCCAGCCTTGCAGCAGCGGTTCCTCCGGCGAAAGGTCCAGCCGGTAGGAGGTCTTCCACACCGGGCTTTCGACGAGGTAGCCGATGCGGACGCGACGCTTGCCCTTGCCGATGAATCGCACATCCACCGGCTTGCGGTCGGTGTCCTTGGCGCCGATGAGCAGGGCCAGGGCTTCGTTGAGTTCGCCCTGCATCTTCTTGTCGGTGAACATGAGGCTGGTCGTGGCGGAGAGGCGCACGGATTGGATGCCTTTGTCGGTGACCAGGCGGAGGATGTGTTCCGTGACGGTGACCGGCGGGTTGCCGGTGGTTCTGTTCTCCGCCTCGACGCCCAGAATCTTGCCGGTGATCGTGTCCACCACCACCTCGGCCCCGCGCAACTGGCGCAGCAGGTCGGCCAGCGTGGGCTGCCCGCTGATGTCGATGCTGAAGGAACCCAGGGCGCGATCCACCGGATCATTGCCGGCGTAGGCCACGCTGGTGACCGTGCCGCCGTCGAGGTCCATCAGCACCATGCTCTTGAGCACATCGTTGATCTGTTCCGTCTTGAAGCTCAGGCGGACCGTGCCGTCGCCATCGACGGCGCCCGAATGTTCGAAGTAGCCCACCCCCGAGGAAAAGAGCATCGCCTTGGTGACCGGCAGATCGATGAACTTCTCATCCTGGGCCCGCAGCGGCAGCGGCAGGACGGCCAGGCAAAGCAGGGCGACAGGGGCGAAGCGGCGGGCGGTGGACATGGGAAATCTCCGGTGAAGGCAGTGCGTCTGTGGAGGTATAGACGCACGGCAGGGGGATTTGTTCAATGCATCATTAGCCGTTCGCCTCGGCGAACGAAGGCAATGGCGCCTCAAACTCCGGAGATTTTGATTGATTTTGCAATGCGGGAGATTTATGCTGCACCCGGGTTGAAGCGGTTCCGCTTCGTTTCCCGCAAGCGTTCCTGAATTTCCAGCGTTCCACAGGTCCAATCCACCGAAGGAGTTTTGCCATGTCAAAGAACACGATTTTTGTCGCGTCGCTGCTGTTGGTCGCATCGTCTGCCGCGCATGCGGTGTCGATTGATTTCGAGACCGCCGGTCAGTTTGCGGATAATTTCCGACTGCTCAACACGCCCGCGGTGGCGCAGTCAAGCAATGGCGCAGCAAACGATTTCATTTCGCACGGCACCGGCACCGGCCGAAGTTTCGTTTACGATACGACTCCGGACAGTGCGGTCGTGAAAAACACCTTTTCGGTCAATCCGTGGAGCACCTTCACGGTCTCCGCCGATGTTCTCTTCGGCGGCGCCACCAATTCCTTCGGGTTTCACATTGTCAATGCCGACAACGAAACACAGGCCTACCTTGCATTGTTCAACGTCAATATCAGCGGCGCCAACGACCAGTTTCGTTTTTCAAGCAATGTCGATCCCACCGTCACCGGCGGCACAGGGCTTGGAAACGGCAGCTTTCCGAGCAATGCGGATGTCGGTGTGACCACGGGCGTCTTCAGCACCATCTCGCTCCAATACACGGTCAATGCGCTGAATGAACCCGTATTCGCCCTGACGGCGGGCAGCATGACCAGCACGCGCACGTTCACCGGTGTCACCGCCTTCTCCAATTTCGAGATCGGCTTCCGCTCGTTCGCCAATTCCGGCACCAACCAGATCGACAACATCACCTTCAACCTGATCACCATCCCCGAACCGGCATCCCTGACGCTTCTGGGTTTGGCCGGTGTGGCGATGCTTGGCCGCCGTCAGCGGCATCAATAATATGATTCCGGGTGGCTGGGGCTGAGGCTTTGCGAAGCCCCGGCTCCTCTGGCTCTTTCGGCTCCCCCGGCTCCCCTTGCCGGGGCTTCGCGGACTCAGCCCCAGCCACCCTCCGCCTTCCGCCTTCCGCCCCTTCGTGCCTCCGTGCCTTCGTGCCTTCGTCCCTTCCCCCTTCCACATTCTTTCTTGACAACTCATGATTCATGCCGATACTGCAACGATGGCTGGTGCATGGAAGCACACGGCTGCATCGATTCCTCATGGATGAGGGCCTGTCATGTTTCGACCCTTTCGCCGCAGCGGACCCACCCCATTCCAGGTGATGAGCAGTTCATGGCGAGGCCCCACGCGCTCGTCCGCCCAGCCTGCCGCGCCGTCGCCGGCCGCCGTTGAGCCGCCGGTCCGCTCCGTGGGGCCGGTCGCGGCCCAGGAGCAGGATCGCGCGGAGATGCGCGCCCCGATCGAAACGGCGACGGTCGTGCCCTCCGCCATTCAGATGCCCGCCGGTCCGCTGAAGGTCAAGGAGATTGAAAAGAAGCAACCCAAGGCCGCCATCGAGGTGCGACGCCAGGCCGATCCGCCCATCACCGGTCGGCAGCCTGTTTCAACCCGCATCTCAAACGCGGTGATGCAAGGCGCCACGGTGCTCGGCTCGATCACCCTCAAGACGCTGGACATCCTCAAGGATCGCACCCTTCGCGTGGCCAGGCGATGGGGGCTGGCAGGTGACCGCAAACGCTCCCGTGCCAACGCTCTGCCCCGGCAGACGGTCGTGCTCGGATTCGCGGCGCTGGCGCTGGCGATTGTCGTGATCGCATGGGTCTTGCGCGACCGCGGTGGCGATGCGCCGCCGCCATTGAGCCGGCAGAATGAAATCAGCGCGAAGGATGCGAATCTCTCGGCACTGCTGCCGCTGCCGCAACCAGGAGGCGCAGCGGAGGAATCGCATCCGGTCAAACCTGCCCCTGTCGCACCGCCGCCGGTGCGTCTTGCTCCGCCCCCCAAAGCCCCGGACAAGGCGGCACGGCCGCCCGAAGTCGAATCGCAGCCCAAGCCGAAGCTGAGCAAAACCAGCGTGGATCCCCGCGAAAAAGGGCGGCGATATTACATCCTGGCCACCTATTCGGTGAACAAGGAGGAGTACCTCTTGCCGCTGCTGGAATATCTCTGGAGCCAGAGAGTTGAAGCCGGGGCGATAAACGGGCATAATAGCGGGTTCTTCCAGGTGATCGCCCTTCAGGGCTTCACCCGGGACGAGATCAACAACAAAGCCCACAAGCAGTACGAAGAGTCGCTGCGACGCCTTGGCCGAAAGTGGAAGGCCCAGGGCGGTGGGGATGACCTTCAGGGCCTGTACCTTCAGGAATACTCAGGGACACAGGCGAAACTCAGCATCATGAAAGCGAACTGAACCATGAGCCTCGATCGCAGCCTTAAATCCGGTGGCGGCCTCTCCAAGCACCGCAACGTCCTCACCCGCGCCGAGCGCATCGCCAAACTCGAAGAGCGCGGCAAGTTCAGCATGGCCTCCGGCAGCCCGCTGGCCCTGGTGAAGGTGGGCAACCGCAAACTCCGCGCGGTCAAGACCGAGAAGAAGAAGGACGCCGCCGCCCCCGCCGCCGGTGGCAAGGCCGCCCCTGCCGCCAAAGCCGCCCCCGCCGCCAAGGGTGGCAAGAAGTAGGCGCCGCCTGCTTTCGACAATCCATCAGACCGACAAGGGCAGGCACGCGCTTGCCCTTGTTCATTGGATTATGGTTGTGAGAATGTCATCCGGTATTAGGGTGTGCGATGTGTTCGGTGTTCGGGGGCCGGGGGTCCATCGTCCGAAGGACGCACACATCACAGCCCAGAGCAACGCTCTGGGTCGGAGGGTTGGTGTTCATTCAAGCTCTGAAAGAGCGTTACACGTTGGCGAATGCGCGATGTATGGCCTGCGGCATTGAGGTGGTCAACGGTGCAAATTGCAACGCTCTTTCAGAGCTTCATACACTCGCATCATCGCAACCCAAGGCGTTGCCTTGGACTGAGTTGTGGCTGCCCCTTCGGGGCGACGGAGACCTGTGGCGGCGGGCCGGGGGACCGGGGGGCCGGGGGCGAGTGGGAATTATCGGGATGCGTATAAGAGCCGCGACTCGTTGAGTCGCGGTTTGTCTCGAACTCGGTTTCGTCATCGTGATTGGTCGGCGTCACGACCGCTTCCCGCCCATCATTTTTCGCAGCCATTCGAGGCCGCGCCAGCCGTTGACGAAGACGGTCTGCACGTTGGCGTAGATGTTGCCGACGATGTAGCGCAGGGCCGCCCGGGCGGTGTAGGATTGCGGCTCGACCATGCCGATGAGCCAGAGCAGCGAGGAGAACCGCAGCACGGCGGAGATGAAAAAGAGCAGGCCGTGGTAGGTGACGGGCCAGCCGAGGATCGTGGTGCGCCAGTCGTGCAGATGGTGGGCGATGGCGCTGGCGAAGAGGCCCGAGCCGATGCCCGCGATGCCGATGACCGCCGAGTGTACCGCGACGTAGGCGCTGCCGCCTTCGACGTTGGTGTCGCTGTCGGCCATGTCCAGCAGCACGCTCTGGCTGGCCAGCTCGACGCCGGGCCAGGCCATCGTCGCCGAGAGCACCGCGATGTAGCCGATCCACCAGTTGTCCTTGGTGACGAACATCCACGACAGCGCCCCGTGCGTGATCATCACCCCGGCGATCAGCAGCACGGGCCGGCAGCCGAGCCGATCGACCAGGCGGCCCCAGATCGGGAAGGTACACATCGTCACGATGGTGGGCACGGCCACGAGCATCACGTTGGCCCGCCAGTTGCTCATCTCCACCACGTCAAAGAGATAGAGCCACGCGTAATACTCGATGTAGCCGATGGCGAAGAAGAGGGTGGCGCGAAAGCAAAGAAACCGCCTGAATGCGGGGTGTTTCAGCGGCTGCGCCAGCATCCTGAAAAAGGGCGGCTTCCTCACCGGCGGCTTGCGGTGCTCATCAGGCACCCAGTGGAACATGAGGACATCGACCGCGCCGCACATCGCCGCGATGATGAACAGGACCGACACCGTGCGCTGAAGCGTCTGCTGATCGACCGCCTTGGCCTGATCGAGAATGAACCCGATCGACAGCGTGGTGGCCATGCCCACGAACCGGCCCAGTTGCCCGCGGCGGCTGAAGTAGCGGCCGCGAATGCGGTCGGGCACCAGGTCGGCCATCCAGATGATCCACGCCGGATCGTTGAGGTTGGCCAGCGAGGTGGTCATCGCCAGGAACAGCAGGAAGAGCCACCAGTGCTCGGTCTGAGGCACGGGCAGCCACGGAATCGAGGCGATGACGATCCACAGGAGCCGGTGAAGGGTGCCGGCGACGAGGAAGAGTTTCTTGCGGTTGCCGTAGCGCTCGATGAGGTAGCTGGCGATGACCTGAAGCAGCAGGCCCAGGTTGGGTATCGCCGCCATGATGCCGAAGGCGGCATCGCTCATGCCCATCGTCTTGCCGAACTGCGTGCGGGCCGCGCCGGTGGTGGCGTACATCCACACCGCGCCGAACCCCCATGCCAGCGTGATGATCCGCAGCGACCGCCGCAGCGTGTGAGGCTGATGCTTGTCCAGCAACGGCGGGGCGGAGGGAGTGGGCGATGAACCGTCCATGACAGCATCGGCGGCAAGGTGAACAGGCGAATCGACGACCGATGGCATCCATCGACTCGGAAATCGCGGCGGGACCATAGCGTATCGGTCCGGCGGCCGATTTCCATTGAACCCGTCCGTTTTCCACAGGGTCGTTTCATTCTCGGCACTCACTCTGTCGGAAGTTCCAAATGACAAATTCCAAACTCCAAACAAGTTCCAAAGAACAAAAAACGCAATCAAACAGAACCCGGATTCGGATCGGTTTTTTCCGGTTCGGCTCGCTTTCGAGTTTGTTTGAGATTTGGGTTTTGTGATTTGGAGCTTTTGCTTTCGGTGACGGTTCGGAGAGCCAAACGGCCCCCGCGATCGTCCCCGATCACCCCCGATTGGAAATGGGACTGATTCAGACCTATATTATGGATCGATGCTCAGCCTGACGCGAAAAACCGATTACGCACTCGTCGCCCTGGCCCACCTGGCCCGCCGGAAGGCGCAAGGCGGCCCATCGCTCAGCGCCCGCTGCATTGCCGATGAATACGACCTGCCCCGGCAACTGCTCATGAGCCTGATGAAGAGCCTGCATCGCGCGGGACTCGTCGAATCCAAGCGCGGCGTGCGCGGCGGATACGACCTGTCCAGACCGGCCAACCGCATCAGCGTCGCCCAGGTCGTCGAAGCCATCGAAGGCCCCGCAAGGCTCACCCCTTGCTGCGCGGATGAGGAACCGGGCGAACTGTGCACCATGTGCGCCATCACCGAAAAGTGCCCCATCACCGGCGCCATCCGCGAACTCAACGGCCGGATCGCCGATTACCTCCGCAATGTCACCCTCGACACGCTGATGAAAATGGAGCGCGGCGGCAGGATGCCTCGTGTGAAAAAACCAATGACGCTCACCGTCGGCAGAAAATAATGTGAACGGTAACGATCCATGCCTCACCCGTTTAGCCGCGGAGCAAAGGCTCTGCGACGCTCCGCGAGACGATACGAAAACCAAGCAATCGAAAAAATAGAATCAACGATCCGCATCGAGTTTTACAGACAGGACAGACCACCATGCCAGCCACCACCGAAGCGGAACTTCGCGAAGACATCGCCAATCAAAAATACAAGTACGGCTTCACCACCGACATCGAAACCGAAACGATCCCCGTCGGCCTCAGCGAAGACGTCGTCCGCCTCATCTCCAGCAAAAAGGATGAGCCCCAGTGGCTCACCGACTGGCGACTCAAGGCCTACCGTCACTGGCTCACCATGCGCGAGCCGACCTGGCAGTTTCTGCCCTACGGCTACGGCCCCATCGACTATCAGGCGGTGAGTTATTACTCCGCCCCCAAGCAGCGGCCCCAGCTTAAGAGCCTCGACGAAGTCGATCCGAAACTGCTCGAAACCTATGCGAAACTGGGCATCCCGATCACCGAGCAGAAAATGCTCGCGGGCGTCGCGGTGGATGCCGTGTTCGATTCCGTCTCCGTCGCCACGACCTTCAAGAAGGAACTGGAAAAACATGGCGTGATCTTCTGCTCCATCAGCGAAGCGGTGAAAAAACATCCCGACCTCATCAAGAAGTATCTCGGTTCCGTCGTGCCTCATTCGGACAACTTCTTCGCAGCCCTTAACGCGGCGGTCTTCAGCGATGGCAGCTTTGTTTACATCCCCAAAGGCGTGCGATGCCCGATGGAACTGTCCACCTATTTCCGCATCAACGCGAAAGGCACCGGCCAGTTCGAGCGCACGCTGATCATCGCCGATGAAGGCAGCCACGTGAGCTACCTCGAAGGCTGCACCGCGCTGCGGCGCGATGAAAATCAACTGCATGCCGCCGTCGTCGAGCTTGTCGCCATGAAGGATGCGACGATCAAGTATTCCACGATCCAGAATTGGTACCCCGGCGACGAGAACGGCAAGGGCGGCATCTACAACTTCGTCACCAAGCGCGGCAAGTGCGCCGGCGACCGCGCCCACATCAGTT
>CAZYPK010000023.1:0-47585 GCA_964649195.1 uncultured Phycisphaeraceae bacterium | reverse complement strand
GAGGGCGAGGCTCCCGCCGAGCCGATTCGTTTGCGAAGGCCCCGCTTTGGGGGCCTGAACAAACGAAACTCGCGCGGCAGGCGAACGATCCAGGTACGATCATCGACCGCGCGAATTTCGTTTGCTTCAGCCCGCGGACGGGCTTCGCAAACGAACGGCTCGGCGGGAGCCTCGCCCTCCCAGCGGAGCCTCGCCCTCCCAGTGGGAGCCTCGCCCTCCCAGTGGGAGCCTCGCCTTCCCGCCGGGAGGCTTCCGCTTTCCCGCCATATGCTTTTGCCCTGGGAATCTAACGCAGTCCTTCCACCACCAAAGTTGTCACATGATCGACAGGCAGCAGACACGCCTGATCGTTGCAGGCCTGGTAGCGAACGAGCAGGCTCGGCTTCGTCACTTTGGCGCCGGCACCTGCCTTGAGCGTCACCTCCAGCACCACCGTGCCTTCGAACACCGCCAGGGGCTTGTCCGCGAACGCGAACTTTCGTTTGACCGCTTCGGGGTACTTCACTGCAAGCGTCACATCGCTTGCGCCTTCGAGTTTCACCGTCAGCGGAATCACCCCTTCATCACCGGGGACGTTGGCGTTGATGTGGTAATCCTTGTGAATCCGGATGGTGATCTTCACAGTGGCGCCACCGGTTGAGAGATCCACCTTCGCCGCATCGACGGTGACGATCACCGGCTGCTTCGCGGTGGGTTCCGCGACTTTCGTCACCACCGCTGCGCCGGCAAACGCCTTGGGCGCCAGTTCCGCCGCCCGTTGAAGGGCGTGCAGCGAATGGGCCATGCCCGCGCTCTGCCTTCGCAACGGCACGGCGAACGCCCGCAGGTCGATCAGGGCATGCTTGAGGTATCGCTCATTCTTCGTCAGTTCATGCAGGCTCAGCAGGTTGTGCAGCATCACTCCGTTGCCGCTGGGCGTCGCGCCATCGTAGGTGGAGCGGACGCGCACGAAGAGGTCCGATTGATCGGCGAGCGTGTCGTAGTACCCGCCGCCGCCGCCTTCGCTGCCGAAGTGTTTGGAGGCGTGGTTGGTCAGTTCTTCCGCGGCCTTGAGGTATCGCGCATCGCCGGTGGCCTTGTGGACCTCGATCAGGCCGTGGGTGAAGAAGGTGTAATCCTCGAGAAAACCGCTGATTTTCGCCTTGCCCTGCCGCATGGTGCGATACAGCCCGCCATCGGCGGTTCGCATGTGGGCGAGGATGTAGTCCGTCGCCTTCGCCGCCGCATGGGTGTAGCGATCCTCCTTGAGTTGCCGACCGGCTTTGGCCAGGCCGGCGATCATCAGGCCGTTCCAACTGGTGAGCGCCTTGTCATCGAGTCGCGGCTGCTTGCGCCGGTCGCGCACCGCCTTGAGTCGGGCATTGATCACCGCCCTTTTCTCCAACAACTGCGGCAGAGTCATCTCATGCGCCACTGCAAACTCATCAAGACGCCGGGGAAGAAAGAGCACATTCACCGGTTTGCTTCCGCGATCGTGCGGGTCCTGGAAATTCGTTCCCAGGTCCAGGCCGTAGAGTTTCAGCGCCAGCGCCGCCAGCTTTTCATCCTCGATCGCCGCCTTCACTTCCTCGGCGGTCCAGATGTAATTCCGTCCTTCCTTCGCGTCCACCTCCGCATCCTGCGCCGACCAGAACGTGCCGGTGGGGTCGGTCATTTCGCGCAGCACATAATCGCACACCTCGCGCACCACGCGCTCGTAAAGCTGCGGGTCCTTTTCATCGGGCCTGATCGACTGGGCGGTGAGATACACCTCGACCAGTTGCCCGTTGTCGTAGAGCATTTTTTCGAAGTGAGGCACCAGCCATTTTTCATCGACGGAATAGCGGTGGAATCCGCCGCCCACCTGGTCGTGGATGCCCCCGCGCGCCATGCGCTCGAGCGTGTAGCTGATCGCCTTCCAAAGCTCGGCATCGGGTTGCTTTTGGTAGGCCTTGAGCAGCAGCAGCAGGTTGTTGGGCGTGGGGAACTTGGGGGCGTTGCCGAAGCCGCCGTGCTCTTCATCGAAGTTTCGCAGGAGCGCCTCGGCGGTGCGATCGAAGAAGGCGGGCGTCACTTCGCCGGGGACCAGTTCCTGATTCAGGTGCGCCGCGATCGCATCGGCGACCTCCTCCGCCTGGGCGATCACGCCATCCTTCTGCTCCTTCCACACCTCCGAGACTCGCCGCACCAGCGTGGGAAACTGCTGCGGCGGAATGTAGGTGGCGGCATAAAACGGCTTGAGGCCGGGGTCGTCCTTGCCCTTGGCGCCGGGCGGCGTGAGGAACACGCTCATCGGCCAGCCGCCGCGTCCGTTGTTGAGCATCTGCACCGACGCCATGTAGATGTCATCCACATCGGGCCGCTCCTCGCGGTCCACCTTCACGTTGATGCAATGCTCGTTCATCACTTTGGCGATGGCCGGGCTCTCGAAAACCAGCCGCTCCATCACGTGGCACCAGTAACAGGTCGAGTAGCCGATCGAAAGGAAAATCGGCTTGCCCTCCTTGCGCGCCAGGGCGAAGGTCTCCTCGCTCCACGGATGCCACTGCACCGGGTTGTGGGCATGTTGCAGCAGGTACGGACTGCTCTCCTTCGCCAGTGCGTTCGTGTATTTCCACGAACCGTCGGCATTCCTCAGCTCCTTGTGATGCGGATGCGCACCATGACCCGAATCATCGGCGGCGATGGACATGATGGCGACTCCGATGAGCGTGAAGAACAGCGGCCTTTTCATGATGATGCTCCGAAAAGGACGTGCGAGGAGCGGATCAAACGACATCAGGGCTTTGGCGCAGCCGGCGTCACGATGATCGTGGCGATGCGATCGATGGGGATCACCGCCAGGCCGTAGGCCGACTGAATCCTGATGCGCTCCAATTCGAGCGTGCCGGTGAGCATGTCGTTGTTGCGGTTGAAGCGAATCGCAAAGGCGGCCCGCTGGGCGGTGAAGGAACCCTGGGCGATCAGATGCAACGGCACCTCGATCCTCGTGAACTCCAGCTTGAGCGGCAGCGCGGAAAACTCGACGGGGCTGCCGTGAATCTTCGACCCATCGGTGAGCACCACCTGCAACTGCACCCCCGGGGCCGGGGGCGGGGGCGCCGGGGGCACGGCGGGCATCTGCCCCGCGTGAAGCATCGCGCCGATCAGGCCGACCGTGAACGCCAGCAATGCGGATGGAAGCAAAGATTTCATGGCAGGTTCCATAGGGCGGGCTGCTCCCAAAGCGTGTGGCCCGTCAGGTGAAGGAAGACATCCTCCAGCGTCGGCTGGCCCACGGTGATCGATTCGAAGCGGCCCGGGAACGCCTCGGCCAGCGCGGGGATGAAGGAGGCCCCGTGATCGCGCTCCAGCCTGATGCGGCCGGCCACGAGTTTGGGCGCGGTCTTTTCATCCCACGGGGCGAACTTCTCGGCGATCGCGGCTCGCAGTTGGTCGGCCTCCTCGATGGAGCCGCGCGGCGAAAGCGTGATGATGTCCCCGCCGATCTTCGCCTTCAGATTGGCCGGCGTGTCGATGGCGACCACCTTGCCCTGCGACATCACCGCCAGGCGGTCGCAGCGGTCGGCTTCGTCCATCAGGTGCGTGGTGAGGGCGACGGTCTGCCCGCGTTCGCTGCGCAGCTGAATGAGCTGCCGCCACAGGTCGTGTCGGGCGCCGGGGTCGAGGCCGGTGGCCGGTTCATCCAGCAGGAGCAGCTTCGGCTGATGAAGCAGCGCCTTGGCCAGTTCGACGCGCCGCTTCATGCCGCCGGAGAAGCGTTCGACGAAATCGCCTTTGCGGTCGGCGAGGTTGAAGTAGCCCAGCAGTTCATCGATGCGATCGGAGAGATCGCTCCCGCGCAGGCCGTAAAGGTGGCCCTGGTGCATGATGTTTTCGTAGGCGGTGAGCTTGCCGTCGAGGCTTGGCGCCTGGAAGACGACGCCCAGGTTTTCGCGGACCCTGGCGGGCTGCGTCAGGACATCGTTGCCCAGGATGGTGACGCCCCCGGAGGCGCCGGGGGAACCGGGGGAACCGGGGTTGAACGGTCGCAGGAGCGTGGCGAGGATGCGAAAGAGCGTGGTCTTGCCCGAACCGTTGGGGCCGAGGATGCCGAAGATTTCGCCGGGGTTCACGATCAGGCTCACGCCATCGAGCGCCAGGGTGCGCGGCGGCGGCATGGGTGCGGCGTGTTTGCCGCGCGGCGGACGCGGAGCCGAGGCATAGGCATGGGTCAACCGATCGACAACGATCGCACCAGAAACGGCGACGGCAGGGACAACGGGTTCGGCGGCAAGCGCGGTGGTCATGTCCACCAATGATAACGCATCACAAGAGCCGCGACTCAACGAGTCGCGGAGGTGAACGGGAAGAAGGGGGGCACGTTGCGCGAAAGATGACGGATGACAACGCCCGTGTTGCGCGGCTGGGTGGCTGGGGCTGAGTCCGCGAAGCCCCGGCCCGGCGACCTTCAGCCTTCAGCATTCAGTCTTCAGTTGCGCCACCTTGCTTCGCGCATCTGGGCCGGGGCTTCGCGGACTCAGCCCCAGCCACCCGAAGCGGCCCCAGCCACCCGCCGTCATCTTTCGCGCGCCGTACCACCCTTCTTTCCGTTCACCTCCGCGACTCGTTGAGTCGCGGCTCGCATCCTTAGTTGTAATCGTCGGCCTCTTCCTCGACTTTCGCCTTGGCCTTGTCATCCTCCCCGGTCTTCCCATCCTTGTGGTCATCGTGGTGATCCGGGTGATACACGCCGATGACCTTGGTGTGATTCAGCTTCTGCGGCTTGAGGGTGGCGGTGTCGGTGAGCGTGGGCAGCACCGTGAGGAAGGTCATCATCAGCGGGATGACGGCAAGCCAGACGATGAAGGCCCGCTCGAACCTGATGTGCATGAAATAGACCAGCACGATGTACGCCTTGGGCAGCGTGAAGACGAGCACGAGCAGCACCAGGGCGAACTTGGGGATGACAAAAATCTTGTCGCCATCGACCACCTCATAGCTGTGCCGCCACCATTCATAGAGGCCCACTTCCGCGGCGGTCAGCGCGAGCAGGGCGAGGAAGAAGGGAAACAGCTTCAGCGCATGGCCGTGGCCGTGCTGCTCGGTCGTTTCGTCGGATACATGCGTGGCGGGTGCGCTCATGTTGAACCCTTTGATGCGAAGAAGGCTCGAATGCTGAATGCTGAATGCTGAAGGCTGAAGGCTGAAGGCTGAAGGCTGATAGCTTTTCTCAAATGAGATAGACGATGGCGAACAGGATGATCCAGACCAGATCGACAAAGTGCCAGTAGAGGCCGGTGAGTTCGACCAGGGCGAAGTTCTTGGCGTTGAAGTGGCCCATGTAGCCCTTGACGGTGAGCACGGCCAGGGCGACGACGCCCATTGCCACATGCAGGCCGTGGAAGCTGGTCATGGCGTAGAAGCAGGAGGCCATGATGTCCTTGTCGGGGGTCATGCCCCGGTGGACGACCAGTTCGTAGTATTCGTAGCACTGCACGCCGACGAAGACGGCCCCGAAGATCGTGGTGAGCAGCATGCCCAGGTTGCCCTTGGCGATGTTGTTCTGCTGGTAGTTCTGCAAACCCCAGACGAAGATGACGGAGGAGCAGATGAGCAGGAAGGTGTTGAACGCGGTCAGGCCGATCGCCAGCGGATAGGTGTCGGCGGTGGGGTCGGCCCAGGTCGATTGACCGGCGCGGAGGATGATGTAGGCCCCGATGAGGCCGGTGAAGAACATCACCTCCGAGGCCAGAAACAGCCACATGGCGATCTTGCCGTTGGAGATCTGAAGATTGAGAACCGTACCGAAGGCCATCAGAGGCTTGGCACCGTGGGAAAGTTGCGGCGTGGCTGCGTGGGACATGAAATTGGTTCCGAGTTTCGGGTTCCGAGTTTCGAGTTGTTTTGGGGTTCGGGCCTTTTCTATCTTCCGTCCACGACCATCATCAGCAGAATCACCGGCAGGTAGATCAGCGAGGCGAAGAACATGAGGCGGGCGTACTTCGTGGATTGATGCTTCACCACGAGCAGGCCGCAGGCCAGGAACGCCAGACCGGCGATGAGGGCGACGATGAAGTAGGCGACGCCGGTCATGCCGATGAGCGTCGGCATGAGCCCGACGGGGACGAGGATGAGGCAGGTGAGCATCATCTGGCGGAAGGTCGATCGGCCGGTGGGATCGATCACCGGCAGCATCGGGAAGCCGGCCCGGGCGTAATCCTCGCGGTACATCCAGGCGATGGCGAGAAAGTGCGGAAGCTGCCAGATGAACATGATGGAGAAGATCGCCGCGGCCTC
This sequence comes from uncultured Phycisphaeraceae bacterium, assembly GCA_964649195.1. Taxonomy (GTDB): domain Bacteria; phylum Planctomycetota; class Phycisphaerae; order Phycisphaerales; family Phycisphaeraceae; genus JTS-RE9. Next base: position 41,327 of record CAZYPK010000023.1, on the reverse strand, counting down.
GATGGAGAGCGAACCCGCCGCGGCGGCGAAGCCGATGATCGGAGGCAGCGCGCCGGGCGCGGCGCCGACGATCGTCGAGGTGTGATTGATCCGCTTCATCGGCGTATAGACCATCACGTAGGAAAGAATGGTGAATGCCGCCAGCGCGGCGGCCAGCGGGGTCGATGTCGCGGCAAGAAGGGAGACGCCGGCGATGCAGAGCATCACGCCGATGACATTGCCCATCATCACCCCGATGCGGCCGGCAGGCACCGGGCGATTGCGCGTGCGGTGCATCTTCGCATCGGTGTCGCGTTCGTAAACCTGATTGAGGGCGCTGGCGCCCATGCAGGCCAGGGCGGAGCCGGCCATCGAACCGATCAGGGCGAAAAGGCGGGCTGCGGATGCGGCGTAAAGCGAAACGCCGGCTTCGCGTGCGGCGTTCTCGCCGATGGCAAAACCCAGCCAGGCGGTGAGCACGACCATCACCGTGATGCGGACCTTGGTCAGCGTGGCCAGATCGGCCAGCCGGTGACGCAACGAAAGCGGCTGCGCAGGCGAGGCGGTGCGGGCCGCGTCCGGCCCATCGATGGGCAGCACGGATTCGGGGCGGGATAGCTGCGTCATCATGTGGCGGCCCCCTGGGGTTGGAGCTTCATCGATGATGATTCACGCAGCGGCCCGCGTTCCTGCAAACGGGGCTGATGCTCGACGGCATCGCCGCGTTGAGACAGGCCGGCCAGCAGACGAATGCGGAAAAAAAGCAGCGCGGCGGTCGCCAGCAGAATCGCGCCCAGCGTCTGGTGCGCGGTGGCGATTTCAGGATGGCGGCCGGTCCAGATGATCGACGCCCCCAGCGCCAGTTGCAGCAGCAGCATGATGCCGATGGCAAGGGCCGGGATGGTGAGCTTGCGCCGCCCGCCGGCATGACGAAACACGCGATGAATCAGCACGGCCAGCGACACCACCACCGCCACCGCCCACAAGCGGTGCGTCCAGTGAATGGCGACATGAAACGGCGAGTACCACCCATGCTCGGTGGTGGCGTAGGCGTCGGGATTGTCGGCGTACTTGATCATGCCTTCCTCGATGCCGGCCTGCGTGAGCGGCGGCACGAGTTGGCCGTAGCTTAACGGGAAATCGGGAATCGCCAGCCCGGCGCCATGATGCCGCACGGTGGCGCCGAGCGTGAGCTGGATGAAGAGGATGATGAGGGCGAAGATCACAGGGCGAAGCAGCGATCGGGTGTCGGGTGTCGGGTGCCGGGTGTCGGAAGCGAACGTCGCATCGAATCGCGTACCGGATTGAGCGGTTCCAATTTCCTGCTTTCCTGCTTTCCTGTTTTCCTGCTTTTCCTCCACCCACCACCTGCTCGTCGCTGCGGCGATGAGGACGGTCATGCAGAAGACGATCTGGGCGGTGATGCCGTGGAAGACGGCAAGCCAGGTGGAGAGCTGCGTGACGCGCAGGCCGCCCATGATGCCTTGGAAGATGATTGCGATGAGGGTGGCGATGCCCAGGTAAGCGAGCCAGGGGCGAGACCCACGCACGGGAGTGCGTGGGCTTTGAGCATCATCGATGTGAGAGAAGCGGCGAGGCGCGTTGGTCTGCCACAGCCAGATGCACATGGCGATCGCCATCATGCCCACGAGACTGCCCATCAGGCGATGGGTGTGTTCCCAGAAGATGTTGCCGACCCACATGGAGGGCGGGAAGAGGAACATGTTGTAGTTGAAGGTGGTCGGGTAATCGGGCACGGCCAAACCTGCCCCCTTGCTCGTCACCGTGCCACCCAGCGTGATGAGCACGAAGGTACACAGAACAAAGGCGATGGCGAAGCGGTGCAGCCAGGGGCGGAAGAGGATTTCGGATTGTGGATTGCGGATTGCGGATTGAATTTTCAAGGCATCGAGGCCGCACTCGGGACAATCGCGGTGCGGTTCGATGATGGCATAACCACAACTCGGACAATCCACGCAAGGCGCGGTTGCCGGTGTGTCCGCCGTCGAAATGGAATCCTGGTTCGTCATCACAATTCGTCAACAACCCATCACAAGTGATCGCACGCGAAATGCAAAAACCAGAAGTAATCTTTGCATTTCACTCATCCATTATTATTCGGCACAATCCACTGCACATCCTGCGTCACAATGTCGCAATCAATCGTGTGATCCATCCACCGTCTTTGGCAACTCCCAACTCGGAACCCGGAACTCGAAACCCGGAACTTCGCCTTAGTGTCCCGACGCCTGCAACTCCGCCTCGCCCGGCTGGAGCGGCGTCGTCTGCGGCAGCCAGTCTTCCTTGACCACGGGGGATGAATACTCGTAAGCCCCGCGATAGACCGTGGGAATCTCCTCGAAGTTGCCGTGCGCCAGCGGCGGCGAAGTCGTGGCGACCCATTCGAGGCTGTTGGCGTGCCACGGGTTGGCGCCGGGGTCGTGGCCGAACTGGTCCTGCGGTTTGGCGAGGATCAGGTAAGCCGTGCCGGGCAGTGCCGTGAGGATCACGAACAGCCAGCGAATATCGAACGACTCCGGCCCGATGATCCAGCCGATGACCGGCCACTTGCCCAGGATCATGTAGGTGTCATGCTTGAGCAGCGCCGGCAGCAGGAACATGGGGAGGAACCAGACATACATCGACCGCTGAAGGATGGCCGGCAGTTTCAGCCTGCCGCCGATGTCCCACACCAGCCAGATCAGGCCGGTGACGATCAGCATGAACCAGCAGCCATGCCCCAGGGCGACCATGACATCGTGCCACATCTTGGAGGACTCCATGCCGGCGATGACCTGGCCGCTTTCATCAAACAGCCTGCCGCCGGCGCCCATGCGGGTGATGGCGAACCAGAGCGCGGGGAGCATGACGACGACTGTCGCGATCTTTCCGCCTGCGGGCAGGCCGCGCACGAGCATCACCAGCAAGGCGATGAGGGTGGCGGTGAGGCCGATGTATCCCATCGCCGCGGCGAAGCCGGTGTATTGCCACGAGCCTTTGATCAGCGAGCCATCGACCATCGCCGAGGGCTGCGTGGCGACGACATCGACGATCATCCGCTTGGCCGCCGCCCCCATTTCCGGCGTCCAGCCGATGCCGTTGCGCGCCGACCAGGCCGAGAGACCGATGATCATCGGCGCCACCAGCATGACCGCGAAGACGGCCATCATGCCCCGTCCGACCTTGCGGGGCAGCGAGACGAAGAAGTTGTAGAAGAACGGCAGCTGCGCGGTGCCGAGCATCATGGCGAAGATGGTCATGATGACGTTCATGTCCTGAAGGTGTTGCAGCGTGTCGTACTTGAGGATGGTGGCGTAGCGGCGCGGGTGGCCGCCGATGCCCAGGACGTGCATGAGGAAGAAGGTGCCGTTGAAGGCGATGAAGGTCATGATGAAGTGGATCACGCCCCACCTCTGGTTGAGCTGCCTGCCGAACATCTTGGGGAACCAGTGATAGAGGCCGGCGAAGATGCCCATCATCGAGCCGCCGAAGAGGACGTAGTGAATGTGGGCGACGATGAAGTAGGTGTCATGCAGCGGAATATCGACCGGCGCCGAGGCCATGAAGATGCCCGAAAGTCCGCCGATGACGAACATGGAGACGAAGCCCAGGGCGAAGAGCATCGCGGGGGTGAACTTGATGTTGCCGCCCCAGAGCGTGCCCAGCCAGTTGAAGGTCTTGATCGCCGAGGGCACGGCGATGAAGATCGTCGAGGCCATGAACGTCGTGCCCAGCACCGGGTTCATGCCCGACTGGAACATGTGATGGCCCCACACGATGAACCCGAGGAACGTGATGCCGCCCATCGCCAGCACCATCGCCTTGTAGCCGAAGATCGGCTTGCGGGAGAAGGTGGAGAGGATGTCGCTGGTGAGTCCCATCGCGGGAAGGATCATGATGTAAACCGCCGGATGCGAGTAGAACCAGAACAGGTGCTGCCACATCAGCGGCTGCCCGCCGGCGGCCACCTGCACGCCGTCGGTGATGACGGTGTCGGTGAAGAACTGCGTGCCGGCCACGCGGTCGAGCACCAGCATGATCATCGCCGCGGTGAGCACCGGGGTGGCCAGCAGGGCGAGCACGCTGGTGATCAGCACCGACCAGACGGTCAGCGGCATGCGCCACAGCGACATGCCCGGCGCCCGCATGTTGATGGTGGTGGTGATGTAGTTGAGCGCGCCGACGATGGAGGAGAAGCCGACGAGGGCGACGCCTGCCACCCAGAGCGTGGTGCCCAGGTTGCCGGAGAATCGCATGCCCGACAGCGGCGGATAGTTCGTCCAGCCGCCGCCTGCGGAGCCGCCATCGATCCACATGCTGACGATCATCACGATGCCCGCCGGCATCGCCAGCCAGAAACTGAGCATGTTCAGCTTGGGAAACGCCATGTCCTTGGCGCCGATCATCAGCGGCACCAGGAAGTTGCCGAACGCGCCGACGAGCATCGGAATGATGACGAAGAAGATCATCACCGAAGCGTGCATCGTGAAAAGCTGGTTGTACGCCTCGTTCTTGAGCGTCGTCTTCTGGAACTGCACCTGCGATCCGTTGACGATGATCGTCGCCGCCGCCACTTCCTCCTGCGGCTGATCGCCCTGCCTGATCTCAGGCACCTTCTGCGCCGGAACGCGCAGCTTCACCGGCGTGGCCTCCGTGCGCACCGGCAGCAGCACCGGGTCGTTGCCGATCCACTGATAATCCGGCGCGCCGGCCAGCACCAGCGGCGACCTGCCATCGGCCTTCAATCCTTCGTGTACCTCGGTGCCGATCGGCGCCCGAACCAGTTGCTTCTCGTACTGATAGTCGCCCATCACCGACGACGTGCCGCGCACGAAACCATCGACATTGTTGGGCAGCGGAAACTGCTGCCCCTTGATCTTGGCGCCATAGGGAATGGTGACCGCAAACCCTTCGGGGAATTCATCGACGTAGGCGACCGTGCCGCCCGGATACGTCCTGCCGTCGATCTCGGTTTCGGAGAGGAACTTCACCTTGCCGCCGATGCGCCAATGAGCCACGTTGGACTCCGGGCTGGCCTGCGTCATGCCCGCCGGGAGCACGTTGTTGTGCGGCACCTCCTGCTGAGGCCAGGCCAGCTCGTAGCGCACGCCCAGCGCGAGCAGACCGCCCACGATCACGAAGATCAGGCTCGTGAACATGAACTGCATCCCGATCACCTTGTGGTCGATCGAGAAGACATACTTCGTCCAGAAACTCGTCGGCCCGTGGTAACCACCATCATCATGATCGTGGCTGTGGGCGTGACCGGGGGCGGGTGTGTGACTCATGGGGAATCCAGAAAAGGGCCTAGGAATAAGGGCCTAGGGCCTGGGAATAAAGGCCGGGGATAAGGGCCTGGGGATCAGGGCCTGGGGCCTAGGGGATGGCATACCGTCATGGACGGCACACCTGCTGCATCATGTGAAAACCTGAAGTTCCAATGGTTCCAATTTTTCTTCTCTCTCTTCTCTTCTTCTTCTTCTTCTTCTTCCCTAGGCCCCAGGCCATCTAAGTAAAACCATGAAATCAGGAAAGCACGAAAGCAGGAAATGCGATATGGAAATATCGTGTGGACCGTGTTGATTTCATGTTTTCCTGATTTCATGGTTTTATATAGCCCCAGGCCCTCCTCCCCAGGCCCTTCAATACTCATCCCCCGCGCCGCTTGCCGCCTTCAGCGCCTCTTCCTGCGCGGCCATGAACTGGTCGTACTGCTCGCGGGTGACGACGTACATCGATCCCTTCATCGCGTAATGCTGCCCGCCGCACAGTTCCGCGCAGACAATGTCGAACGGCTTGGACAGCCCGAAATGGCGCGACTGGTCGCGCGTCGCGTTGTCCGACGTCACCTTCCCGATCACATCCGCGCTGGTGCGCGTCGCCTGGAACCAGACCCTGCCCTGCAACCCCGGCACCGCATCCTGCTTCACCCGGAAGTTGGGCAGGAAGAAACTGTGCAGCACATCCACGCTCACGAGATGAATGTAAACCTTCGTGTTCACCGGCACGACCAGGGCGCCGGTGACGATGTCATCCTTGGAATCCGCGTGGGTGCGGTCCAGGCCGATGCCGTCTTCGAGCGTGCCTTTCTTGATCAGCTCCACCTTGCGCGGGCCGAACGTCAGGTCCTTGCCCGGATAGCGGAAGGTCCAGTTGAACTGCTGGGCGGTGACTTCGACGAGAATCGCCTTGCCGCTCCTGATCTCCTCCTCCATCGCCTGCTGCGTGGCGGGCCAGTCGGCGGGGTTCTTGATCTTGGCCCAGGTCGATTGGCTGATCGCCGCGGTCAGCGCCATCAGCAATGCGGGGACCAGCGTCCAGACAATTTCAAGCCTGGCGTTGCCGTGGATGTACCGCGCGGTGCGCTCCGGCTTGTACCGGTACTGAACGAGAAAAATGCCAAGGACGATGAAGACCGCCACGCCGACGATCAAGGTCATCCAAAGGATGATGTCGAAAAGAAAGTCGATCTCGTGGCCGTAGGTGGAGACATCGCTGTGCAGCCAGGAGGTGGGTTTGTCGCCCAGCGTCTCACCCTCGGCGGTGGATTGCGCCGCCGCGGGTCGGGTGAACAGAACGGGCCATAGTGCGAGCAAACCGATCAGGATGCGCTGTGCAAAACGTGCGAAGAGCAAGGCAGGCTCCTTAATATGGAATTGTCGGCGGAACGGACCTGCATTCACCTTTTGACGACAGGCCTCGCATCCGCTGGAACCATCGGCCGCGGGAATCATCGCCATGTTATCCGATAGCCCGGCGTCCATGTCAATGCGAATACAGCCCCATCCCGCCCCCGCGACAATCTGCCGCACTGCGACAGGGTCGTTTGATTCTCCGCCTCATCACCGGAAGCAAAAGCTCCAAATCACAAAGTCCAAAATCTCAAACAAACTCGAAAGCGAGCCGAACCAGGCAAAACCGATCCGAATCCGAATTCCGTTTGATTGCGTTTTTTTTCTTTCTGGAGCTTGTTTGGAGTTTGAGATTTGTCATTTGGAACTTCCGACACAACGGCTGCGAAAATTAAACGACCCCGCGCACTCCCCCGCGACGGTTGCAAAAAGCCCGGCTATGATGTCAGCAGTCATCCATCCTCCGAGGACTTCACCATGTTTCAGAAAACACTTCGCTTCGCAGCCCTGCTCGTGATGATGCTCCTGCTCCCGGCCTGTGGTCAGGTCACCGATGCCGCCGCCGACGCCGGGGCGGGCGACTGTGAAATGTGCGAACATTGCAAGCCCAAGGAGACCGTGCCCGTGTCCACCGAAAGCAACCCCGAAGCGAAGAAGGATGAACAGGCCTCCGCCAAAACCGACGAGAAGCAGGACGACAAGAAGGACGAGAAGGCCGCCCAGCCCAAACGGGCCACCGCCGTCTTCGCCGGCGGATGCTTCTGGTGCGTCGAAGCCGTCTTCGAGGAGCTCGAAGGCGTCATCGATGTCGTCTCCGGCTACTCGGGCGGCACCGCCGAAACGGCCAAGTACAAGCTCGTCAGCGCCGGCCTGACCGACCATGCCGAGGCGGTGCAGATCACCTACGACCCCGATAAAATCACTTTCGAGAAACTGCTCGCCGTCCACTTCGCCACCCACGACCCCACCACGCTCAACCGCCAGGGCGCCGATGTCGGCCGCCACTACCGCTCCACGATCTTTTATGCCGGCGACGAGGAAAAGAAAACCACCCTGGCGATGATCGAAAGACTCACCGAGGCGAAAGCCTTCCCGCGCAAGATCGTCACCACCCTCGAACCGCTCAAGGCGTTCCACCTCGCCGAGGATTACCACCAGAATTACGCCTGCGACAACCCGGCCAACCCGTACATCATCAACGTCGCCTTGCCCAAGGTTGAAAAAGTGCGCGAAAAGTTCAAGGACGATCTGAAGAAAAAAAAGGAATGACCCCGGCCGCTCGCGGCTTCGCTCCCCGTTGAAAAAGAGGTCAGAGGTCAGAGATCAGAGATCAGCGCGAAACAAACCGCTGGGAAACTGAATGCTTTTCCGACCTCTGACCTCTGACCTCCGACCTCTGATCACCACCGCGAAACAAGCCGCTGCGCCGCCGCCTCCGCGCTGGTGATGCAATCGGGGATGCCCACGCCGTCGAACGAGGCACCCGCCAGTTCCAGCCCTTCGTGCCGCGACGCCAGCGCGCGGATCGCCGCCACCTGTTTCACATGCCCCACCCGATACTGCGGCATCGAACGGGGCCACCGCTGCACCACCGCAAACAGCGCAGCGCCTTTCACCCCGAGCAGTTCTTCGAATTCGCGCCGCACCATTGCGATCATCTCCTCATCGCTCCGCTCCAGAAGCGAAGCCTGCATCGCCCCGCCGACAAAGGCCCGCAGCAGCGCATGGTCCTCCGGCGCCCGGCCGGGGTACTTCACGTGGCTGAACGAGCCGGCGATGATCGAGCGGTTCTCCACCGCGGGCGCCACGAAGCCGAAGGCGTCCAGCGGATGGGCCACCTGCTCCCGCCGATAGGCCGCGATCACGACCGCCGAGGATGCCGCCTCGATCGCGCCCAGCGACTGCGAGAGCGGAGCATCGAAGCCGGCCAGCAGCCGCGCGGTGACATGGGCCGGCGTGGTGAAGATCACGCCATCAGCCTCCTGCACTGATCCATCCGCAAAGATCATGCGATATCGCGTTCCGCTTCTCTCGATCGACTGGAGCGGGTGATTCCGTTGGATGCGATCCCCCAGCAGCTGCGCCAGTCGATCGGGCAGCGCCTGCATGCCGTCGCGCAGGGTCATGAACAGGCTGTACCTGGCCCCGCCATCGCCGGTTTTTGCCGCGGACTGCCGCTGTTTCTTCTCGTGCCGCATCGCGCGGATGATGCTGCCATGCTCCGCCTCCATGTCGAGAAAGCGAGGCACGGTGGCCCGCAGGCTCAGCGTCTTGGGATCAGCCGTGTAGATGCCGCCGATGAGCGGTTGAATCAGCCGGTCCAAAGCCTCACGGCCAAAGCGACGGACGACGAACGACTCCAGCGATTCATCCTCCACATCCCGGCGTGCCTTCACGAACCGCTCCATCCACATCCGCAGCTTGCCCCGCCAGGAAAAAATCGGCGACCGCGCCATCGCATACAGATTGCGCGGCGCCATCAGCTCGAATCCATCGGGAATCGGCGTCAGCCTCCCGCGATGCACCACCATCGCCCGGCGGTGCTTCTCATGGGTTGCAAGCAACTGATCGCCAAGCCCGATCCGATCGCAAAGCGATGTCGCGCCCGGCTTGTTGGTGATGAAGTTGTCCGGGCCAAGCTCCAGCAGAAAGCCGTCGCGCTTCACCGTGCGGATCGCCCCGCCGCAATGATCGCCCGCTTCGTGAAGCGTCACCTCCAACGGAAGATCGAGCCGCTTCGCCGACTCCAGCAGATGATGCGCCGCCGCCAGTCCGGTGATGCCCCCGCCGATCACCGCGATCCGTTTGCGTTCCCGGATCGCGCCCGCCGGCCGCTCGTTGGAGGATGCGGATGCCATCACGGGTCCTCGTCATATTCCTCGGCGCCGTGTACGTGCTCCATCTCGTGGTTGAACGAGGTCCAGTCGTTGGCCCACTTCTCCGCCTCGCCCTCGGCGATCTCCCCGCTCTGCACCAGCCTGGCCAGCGAGCGCTCCATCGTCTGCATCCGCTCCTCGGTGATGTCCCGCGTGCGCGTCTGCATCACCGAATAAAGCTGCTCGAACTTGCCCATGCGGATCAGGTTCGACACGGCATAGGTGTTGTTCAAAATCTCCATCGCCACCACACGCCCCTTGCCATCGGCGCGCGGCAGCAGCTTCTGGCAAAGGATGTGACTCAGACCCAGCGAAAGCTGGCTGGCCACCTCATCGCGCCGGTCGGAGGGGAACATGTCCAGCAGTCGCGTGATCGAACCCCGGCAATCGCGCGTGTGCAGCGTCGAGAAAACCAGGTGCCCGGTCTCCGCCGCGGTGAGCGTCCACGCGGCCGATTCGCGGTCGCGCATCTCGCCGACGAAGATGATGTCCGGATCCTCCCGCAGCGCATCCCGAAGCCCCTGCTCGAAGGTGGGCACATCCCGGCCCACCTCGCGCTGCGACACCATGCCGGTGCGCGTCTTGAGGCGATACTCGATGGGGTCCTCCAACGTGATGATCCGGCAGGGCCGGGTCTCGATGATGCGATCGATGATCGCCGAGATGGTCGTGCTCTTGCCCGCGCCGGTGATCCCCGTCACCAGCACCAGCCCCTGCTGCTTGCGGAGAATGTCCTGAAAGACCCCGTTGGGAAAGCCGATCGATTCCACCGCCGGCGGCTGCGATTCGAGCGCCCGCAGCGCCACCGCCAGGCCGTCGTTGTCGTGAAAGCAGTTGAGGCGATACTGCTTCACCTCGGTCAGAAGCGAGCTGTCCACCGAGCGCGTCTCATGCAGCGTCGTCAGATCGAAATCCGAAAGCAACACCTGCACAACCTTCCCCATCGTCACGTCATCCAGCGGCGGCCCCTTCAGCTTCGTCAGCCGACCGTCGATGCGAAACGTCGGCTGACAGTTCACCTTCAGATGCAAATCGGAAACCCGCATCGCCCCCTGCTTGGTGAAATACTCCAGCAGGTCCGCCATGCTCAGCGTGCGACCGTCGGCCAGGGTGTAAATCTTCGTCACCAGCGTCGGTCGTTGGGTGCTCATGTTTGGTGCTCATCACGGATCAGGCGACACACATCACGCCATCACAGTAAACGCGAGAGCAGATGAAATGGCAAATAACCGAATGGCCAACGCAGGATGCGGACAAAAAAAACACCACCCCGAAAGGTGGTGCTGTTGAACGATGATGGTTTGCTCAGTCCGGGTGTTTGGGCTGCCGTTTGCCGCCGGGGTAGAAGGCAAGCAGGATCGCAAGGCAGGCCAGCGACGCCCACATCGGCACGGAGAAGAGCTTCGTGTAGTTCATCCCATCAGGAGTCGAAGCCCACTCGCCCACAATGTAGATGGCGATGAGGCTGCCGACGATGATGCCGATGCCGACGATGACCAGGTTGAAGAGCGACTGGGCGCTGGCGCGGACATCGCCGGTGGTCTCTTCATCGACAATCATGAAGGCCACGAAGATGAAGCAGCCGAAGCAGACGCCGTGCAATGCGATGCCAAGCATGACGGTGACAATCGAAGGCAGCGGGATGGTGTCGATGTAGGTGAAAAGGAACATGCGCAGCGCGTAGGCGATGATGCCCACAGCCAGCAGTGTCTTTCGCGAGCATCGCTTGGCGAAGAGCGGTATGAGGGCAAGAACGAAGAACTCGGACATCTGGCCGATGGTCATCAGCCCGCCTCCGCCGACGCCGAATATGCTGTTGACGAAATTGACGAATCCTTCCGCCTTGGCCTGATGAATGCCCGCAAAACTGGCCGCATGGACAAAGTAGAACTGGTGGATGCAACTGATGGGAATCGCCAGAAGGAAGAGTGTGAGCAGCGGCTGCTTTTTGATTTCGCCGATCGCCTCCGCCGATGCGCTCTTTTGGGTGCCGGGCTTGGGGGGCGTCTTGGGAAGCGCAAAACAGAAAACACCCATGATCACGCCCAGAACCGCGCTGATCTTAAAGGCATCGGACATGCCTTTCTGCTGATTGAAAACGACCGGCACGGAAAGCGTCGCACGATTGAACCACCCTTCCTTGCCGGCGGCTTCGGCCGTGGCCTTGAGCGCCGATTCACCATCCTTGTCGATGGCCGTCAGCGCCGCAAGAATCTTCGCGGAACTGGCCGCATCGATCATTTCCTTGCCATCCTTCTTTTCCGTCTTCGCGAGTGTTTCATACAGCGTGCCGGACCATTCGACATCGGCACGGGCGATGGCGGTTTCCTTTTTCTCTTTTTCACCTTTGTCGTTCGTCTCGGTGATGGTCAGCACGATCTCCTTGTCGGAGCTTCGCACCGTCGGGCCGACGAGCGCCTTGCCATCCTTGAGTGTGACACTGGTGTCACCGAGCAGTTCCGAGCGCCGAGTTGCATCCGCAAACTGCGTGGCCACCACACCGCGAGCGGCTTCTTCATCATCGATCGTGTGTTTGGCGAGAAGCCACTGGCCCACGCCGATGCCGACGACGATCCAGCCGATGGTGCCCCACATGCGGACCCGTCCGAAGTCGCGGTCGCGATCGGGCAGGTGATGAAACGCCAGCGAATTGGTCAGCGAAAGCGTCGGAGAGTAAATGATCGAATACAGCAGGGAGAACACCGCCAGCGGTACAAACCCTTCCACCCAGCCAAGTTGCCAGACGAGAACACCGCCAATGATGTGGCTCAGGCCCAGAAACTTTTCGGTGTTGAAGTAGCGGTCGGCGATCTGGCCGGCGATGAAAGGGGCAATGATCGCGCCAACCGCACCGACCATGAAGACAATCGCCACTTCAAGCAGCGGCATGCCCCGGTAACCCATCAGATAAGGAAACAGAATCGGCAGCCACGCCCCCCAGATCGCGTATTGCAGAAACATCATGATCGACAACTGCGATCCCAGCTTCACACCCATCGGCGGTGCGGTCGATCCGGTCAGGCTCGGGGCGGGATTGGATTCACTCATGGGGCTTGATCCTTGAGCAGTGGAAAATGGACGGATGAATGACACTCGCCAAAACAGCCGGGCATGTTAACCGCAGCCCCGGCTTGCGTCACGTTCGATAGGAAAGAGCCGCGACTCAACGAGTCGCGGACGTGAACGGCCTGGTGAAGGAAAAATCGCGCGGTGGATGAAAGCTCTCGAAAATCGTGGAACGCAGGACGGAATGGGACGCAGAAAAGAGGCCGTTCATCCACCGCCCCGCCTCGCACGCCTTCGGGCTGCTCCGAGGGCTCGTGCATGACTCATTTGACCTCCCCCGCCGATTCACCGATAATGATCCAATTCCGTTCGAGGTACCGGCGTCGCCGCGTGGGTGGCGCCTGGCGCAGGTCGGCGGAAGCAACGGGCATCGGCATCGAAAGTCATCACGCCTTTCCTCGCCGACTCTCTTCATACGGAAGCAAACACCCATCCCCTTCCGTTGCCCGTTTCACTCTTTTCCACGCATCCATCTCACTCCCTTCCCACGGAACTCTGCCATGTCAGACCACGATCATTCCCACGACCACGACCATTCACACTCCCACGATCACGACCATGACCATGATCACGGAGCCGGCGCCGCCGTCGCCGATGCCGCCGATGCCGCCCAGCGCAAGCCGCTGAGCGTCACCGTCGCCGATGCAGGCCCGGCCCGCAAGAGCCTGACCATCGAAGTCCCCGCCGAGCGCATCGCCGCCGCCATCGGCGACAACTTCACCAAGCTTCAGGACGACGCCGCCATCCCCGGCTTCCGCAAAGGCCGGGCCCCCAAGCGGCTGATCGAAAAACGCTTCGGCTCCGCCGTCAAGGATGAAGTCAAGTCGCAGCTCATCAGCGAAACCTACGAGCAGGCTGTCGAGGAAAGCAAACTCGAAGTCGTCGGCCAGCCTGATGTGAAGGATGCCGACAAAATCGAGGTGCCCGACAGCGGCGCCATGACCTACACCGTTGAAGTGGAGGTCGTGCCTTCCTTCGAACTGCCCTCGCTCGAAGGCATCGAGGTCGAAAAGCCCACGATGGAGATCACCGACAAGATGGTGGCCGAGGAACTCGACCGCCTGCGCGAACGCTACGGCAAGCTCAACACCGTCGGCGACGGCGCCGTGCAGGAGAAGGATTACGTCGAAGGCGAGGCCCGCATCATGGCCGGCGCCGATGCCGCCGAACCCGCCCCGGACTTCAAGCCCGCCGAGGGCGAGGAGGACCCGACCATCGCCCACCTGCCGCAGACCTACGTGCTGGTCAACGGCGAGGACAAGGAATTCAAAGGCCACATCGCCGGCATCCTCATTGAAGACCTGGGCAAAAAGATGCTCGACAAAAAGATGAACGAGCACATCGTGATCAACCTCACCGGCCCCGCCGGCCATGAGAACGACCGCATCAAGGACAAGCCGATCACCATCCACTTCCGCCTGCGCACCATCCACCGCCCCGAACCGGCCGAGGTCGCTTCGATCCTCGAACAGTCCGGCCTCGAATCGCAGGACGCGCTCACCGAGCAGCTCAAGAAAAACCTCGAAGGCCAGCGCGATCAGAAGCAGCGCGAGGCGATGCACACCCAGGTCACCGATTTCCTGCTGGAAAAGATCGATTTCGAGCTGCCTGCGGGCCTGAGCAGCCGCCAGACCGGGCGCATCCTCCAGCGCATGGCGATGGACCTGGCCTACCAGGGCATGCCGGAGGCGGAGATCGAGCAGCGCGTCGCCGAGCTTCGCACCAAGAGCGAGGAGGAGGCCCGCCGCCAGCTCAAGCTGTTCTTCATTCTCGACAAGGCGTCGCAGCAGTTGAACATCGATGTGGATGAACGCGAGATCAACGGCCGCATCGCCTACATGGCGATCCAGCAGGGCCGCCGCCCCGAGAAGCTGCGCCAGGAGATGATGCGCAACGGCCAGTACGACCAGTTCTACTTCTCCGTCCGCGACCAGAAGACCCTCGACGCCATCATCGAAAAGGGCGCCAAGAAGGAAGTGGAGATGACGGAAGAGGAACTCAAGGGCCAGAAGAAGGTGGGCAAGAAATCGAAACCGGCCGAGTAAACGGGCTGATCCTGAAAGAAACCGCAACGACGGCCCGGCAACCGCCGGGCCGTTTTTTCCAATCTGAGTTTCGCCTAAGCTCCGCCCGGCCCCCGGCCCCCCGGCGCCCGGAGCCTGAAAACTTATTCCGGGTGGCTGGGGCTGAAGGCTTTGCGCAAGCCCCGGCAAGGCGACCTTCAGCATTCAGCCTTCGGTTTTCAGTTTTCAGTTGCGCCACCTTGCTTCGTGCATCTGGGCCGGGGCTTCGCGGACTCAGCCCCAGCCACCCGAAGCGGTCCCAGCCACCCGAAAAGTTCTCAGGCTCCCGGAAGGGCGCGGGCCAAAGCGCGTCCAATCAACAGCGGATTCAAAGCCTCGGCTTCTGCCTCATCCCGCGCACCTTCATGGGCAGGCCGAAGAGGTCGATGAAGCCGCGTGCCGCGGTCACGTCGTAGCCGCTCATGGCGAAGCCGGCAAGTTTCGTGTCGTACAGGCTCTTGGGCGAGGTCGCGCCGGTCGCCTGCACACGGCCCTTGAGCAGTTTCACTTTCACCTTGCCGGTGACGACCTGGTTGGCGTCGTCGATGAAGGCCTGCATCGATTCGCGCAGCGGGTGGAACCACTGGCCGTAGTAAACGAGTTCGCCGTAGCGCAGGGCCATCTGCTGTTTGTAGTGATAGAGATCGCGTTCGAGGCAGAGTTGTTCGAGGGCCTTGTGGGCTTCGTAGAGGATGGTGCCGCCGGGGGTTTCATAGACGCCCCGGCTCTTCATGCCGACGAGACGGTTTTCGACGAGCGTGACCTGTCCGACGGCGTGTCTGCCGCCGATGTCGTTGAGTTTCTGGATGAGTTCATGGGCTGCGTATTTCTTGCCGTTGATGGCGATGGGATTGCCCTTGAGGAATTCGACTTCGACATATTCCGCCTTGCCGGGAGCTTTGGAGACGGGCACGCTGATGGTGTAAACCGATTCCTTGGGTTCCTGATCGGGGTGTTCGATCTCCGCGCCTTCGTGGGAGATGTGCCAGAGGTTGCGATCCTGCGAGTAGATTTTCTTTTTGGTCTGGGCGATGGGGATGCCATGTTTGGCGGCGTAGTCGATGGCGGTCTCGCGATCGGTCAGGCCATCGGCGAGAAACTTGGGGTCCTTCCAGGGCGAGATGATTTTCAGTGTTGGATCCAGCGCCATGGCGGTAAGCTCGAAGCGCACCTGATCGTTGCCCTTGCCGGTGGCGCCGTGGCCCACGGCATCGGCGCCGGTCTTGTGGGCGACTTCGACCTGTTTCTGCGCGATCAGCGGCCGGGCGATGGAGGTGCCCAGCAGGTAATCGCCTTCGTAGGTCGCATGAGCGCGGAGCATGGGGAAGCAGTATTTTTCCGCAAACTCCTTGCGCAGGTCCATGACGACGACTTCATCGGCGCCGCTGAGTTTCGCTTTCTTTTCGATGCCTTTGAGTTCGCTGCCCTGCCCCAGTTCGGCGGCGAAGGCGACGAGCTTGACGCCGGGATAACGGCCCTTGAGCCAGGGGAGGATGACGGAGGTGTCGAGTCCGCCGGAGTAGGCGAGAACGATTTTTTTGGGGTCGGAAGAGGGCATGGAAGGCTCCAAAAATGGGCGCGATGTATGCGGGAAAGCGGGGAAGGATACCGCGTTGCGATGGGGATTGCGAGCGTTGAGGCGGTGTTACCCCGCCTTTGGCCTTCATGCTTTCCGTTTGACTTCTTTCATTTCTCCATCTACTCTGTTTCTCCCGGTTTCGGGCGATTATGTATTTGGGTTTCGGGTATATCCGGGGTACCTCCGGGATATGCCGTGGGGTATCTCCGGCGTGTTTGCCGCTCTAGCTCAGTTGGTAGAGCACGTCCTTGGTAAGGACGAGGTCGCGGGTTCAAGTCCCGTGGGCGGCTCTTGGGCAGGGACCAGGTGGCGGGAGACAGGGGACAGGGAACAGGAATCAAGGTTCGCACGCAGGCCCGATTTCTGTCCTCCGTCTCCTGTTTTCCGTTCCCTTCCCGTTTGCGAACGGTTTTCGTTTGCGATACACTTGCCGATTCCACCCGAAATCGACTCCGTCGGCGTGAAGCCCGGAGTGTTCGAGTGAACGACTTTCGACAACGCGCGTTGTCGTCGATTTTGGTTCAACCACAAGGCCGCAATGTCAAGGCCGGTCTTCAAACAGGCAACCCATAGACGGAGTTATTTCCATGGCCAAGGGCGTATTCGAGCGTACCAAACCCCACGTGAACGTCGGCACCATCGGCCACGTTGACCATGGCAAGACCACCCTCACCGCGGCCCTCACCGCGGTGCAGGCCGCCAAAGGTCTGGCCATCTTCAAGCCCTACGATCAGGTCGCCAAGGCGTCCGAGTCCGATGGCCGCCGCGACCCGACGAAGATCCTCACCATCGCCACCTCGCACGTCGAGTACGAGTCCGCCAACCGCCACTACGCTCACGTGGACTGCCCCGGCCACGCCGACTTCGTCAAGAACATGATCACCGGCGCCGCCCAGATGGACGGGGGCATCCTCGTCGTCTCCGCCGCCGACGGCCCGATGCCTCAGACCCGTGAGCACGTCCTCCTGGCCCGCCAGGTCAACGTGCCCCGCCTGGTCGTCTTCCTCAACAAGGTCGATCTCGTCGATGATCCGGAACTGCTCGACCTTGTCGAAATGGAAGTCCGCGAGCTGCTCGCCAAGTACGGCTTCGAGGATGACACCCCGATCGTCCGCGGCGCCGCCTTCCCCGCGCTCCAGAACCCGGCCGACCCCGAAAAGGCCAAGTGCATCGGCGATCTGCTCGAAGCCATCGATAACTGGGTCAAGGAACCCCCGCGCGAAATCGACAAGCCCTTCCTCATGTCCGTGGAAGATGTCTTCTCGATCAAGGGCCGTGGCACCGTCGTCACCGGCCGTATCGAACGCGGCATCGTCAAGGTCGGCGACACCATCGAAATCGTCGGCCTCCGGGACACCCAGAAGACCACCGTCACCGGCGTCGAAATGTTCAACAAGACCCTCGATGAAGGCCGAGCCGGCGAAAACGTCGGCACCCTCCTTCGCGGCATCGAAAAGGAAAACGTCGAGCGCGGCCAGGTGCTCGCCAAGCCCGGCACCATCACGCCGCACAAGAAGTTCAAGGCCCAGATTTACGTGCTGACCAAGGAAGAAGGCGGCCGCCACAGTCCGTTCTTCAACGGCTACAAGCCGCAGTTCTACTTCCGCACCACCGATGTGACCGGCAGCGTGAAGCTGCTGGGCGGCGCCGAAATGTGTATGCCCGGCGACAACATCGAAGTCGAAGTCGAACTGGGCAAGCCCATCGCCCTCGAAACGGAAAGCCGTTTCGCCGTGCGTGAAGGTGGCCGCACCGTCGGTTCGGGCGTCGTGGTTCAGGTGATCGAGTAAAAAGCTGTCAGCCGTCAGCTTTCAGCCATCAGCTTAAGGCCATCGGATCGGACCATCATCCTGCAAGGGAAGTTGGGCCGGTCAATGGCGAGGCTGAACAGGTGAAAGTCGGCGGCTGGCCGTTCGTGAAGCAATAGGGAACTCTGAATAACCCCGCATCCAAGCCGCTTGCGGCTTCGCAATCCCCTGGTTCACGGTACGGGGGTTATTCGGAAATCCCAGAGGTCTTACTTATTAGTAGGCAGAATTGACAAGACAGGTTGACAACAGCGAATTCCGTCGTTCAGTTTCCGATTCCGGCTTGAGGCCCCGTCACAACGGGCATCCTCCGGCCTGACGGCTCAAAGCTGACGGTCGAAAGCTGATAGCTGAAAGCTGACTCCCATGGCAAAGAAAAAAGGCGCGGCAGTGGAATACGTGTGGCTCCAGTGTACCGAAAGCGGTGACCTGAACTATCGCACGCCCATCAACGTCAAGGGCGGCATCCCCGAAAAGCTCAAGGCGGGCATGAAAAAATATAGCCCCCGGCTTCGCGTCCATACGTTGCATAAGATCAAGCGTAAGTGATGCGATTTCGGATTGCGGATTTCGGATTGCGGATTGTATAAGCCATGCTGCATGTCAGCGGCGACAACAATCCCAAATCCGAAATCCCACATCCGAAATCGAATACGCCAGTAGCTCAATTGGTAGAGCAGCCGTCTCCAAAGCGGCAGGTTAGGGGTTCGAGTCCCTTCTGGCGTGCTTGAAGACAGGGGCAGGAACAGCTTCATAGCCGCAGCGTCCTCGCTGCGCGTCTGCGTCGCATCCGCAGTTTGAAAAGGTGCTGCATCTGCCCCCGCCCCCGCCCCCGCTTCCCCCGGAGTTTTTCCCTTGGCACTGTTGCAGATATTCAAGCCCGGTCAGGGCACCTGGACACGCGGACTCACCGCCCTGGGCATCGCCATCCTCGTGGCCTTCGGCATCCACTGGGTCGATTCGGAACTCGAAGCCAAGGCCAACGAGTATGTCCGGGTCATCATCGGCCTGATCATTCTCGCCGCCTTCTTCGGCCTCGCCTGGTGGCTGCTCAACAAGCCCCGCATCGTCGATTTCATGATCGCCACCGAATCGGAAATGCGAAAGGTCAACTGGCCCACCAAAAAGGAAATCAAAGGCTCCACGATGGTCGTCATCGTCGGCACCCTGCTCATCACCGCGATTCTCTTCGTCATCGACTTCGGCTTCGCCTCCCTGTTCACCTGGATCAAAATCATCGACATCGGCGGGTGAAATCAGCGGCAGTGGCAGCGGCGGTAGGCAGTGGCACTGCTCCTGCTCCTGCTCCTGCTCCTGCTCCTGCTCCTGCCACTGGAACCAACATGTCCGACGCAGCACTTAACAATCCACCCGGCGAAGACGAACCCCTCGTCACCGAAGGCATGAACTGGTTCGTGCTCCGCGTGGCCTCCAACAAGGAGGACTCGGTCCGCGAGACCCTGCTGCGCAAGATCAAGATCGAGGGCATGACCCACCTGGTCAACCGCATCCTCGTGCCCACCGAGAAGAAGAAGATCGTCAAGGCCGGCAAGCAGAAGATCGTCCTCAACAAGCTTTACCCCGGCTACGTCTTCGTCGAGATGCGCCTCGAAAAAGACGGCCGCATCCCGCAGGATGTCTTCTTCCTCATCAAGGAAACCACCGGCGTGGGCGACTTCATCGGCACCGCGGGCCACCCCACGCCGATGCCGCTGCCCGAAGTCGAGAAGGTCGTCGCCGCCAGCAAGCCCGCCGAGGAATCCCCGCAGGTCAAGCTGGAGTTCAACAAGGGCGACAAGATCAAGATCAAGGAAGGCCCGTTCCAGAGCATGGAAGGCAACGTGGACGAAGTGCTGCCCGAACAGGGCAAGGTCCGCGTCATCGTCACCATCTTCGGCCGCGCGGTGCCCGTCGAACTCGAATACTGGCTCATTGAAAAAGCGGACGAGGAATAAGCCAGCCCCGCAAATCATGATGCAACAACAAAAACCACCAAAGCCCACGCACTCCAGTGCGTGGGTTTTGTACTTTCTCATTTCGGATCATTGCAATAGACTGTTCCTTGATTATCGGGCCAGGTGAGTCTTCTTATCCAATGGTGAGCTTCGCGCTTGGGAGGTTCTGATGAAACTGAACGTCACTTTTGCCGCTTGTGCGGGCGTGTGCCTCAGCCTCGCGGCGATGGTCGCCGCCGATGATGCGAAATCGGTTTTCGACTCCCTGTTCAATGCGAGAATCAGATCGGTCAGCGGTACCGCCGACCGCGCCGATGACGTGGCGCTCGCCAAGGAGATGCTCGCGTTGGCCAAGACTTCGGCCAATCAGCCGGCACTCATCGCCTTGCTCTGCGATGCCGCCCACGATCTGAGTGCGAGGCACGCCGATGGCTACGCGATAGCTGCGGAGGCGATGACCCTGCTGGCGGAAAAGGTCGTGGAGAAAAGGTCCTCCGCTCGTGACAGACTCATTACACTCCTTTTCCGTCATTCCTCGACCGGTAAGCCTGAAGAGCGCGAAATCGCATCCGAATCTCTGATCGCTTTGCTGATCACAATGGGCGACGAGAAATTCAATGAAAAGCAGTATGCTGAAGCTGCCGCAGACTACCGCCGCGCGACGACCATCGCCCAGCAGAAAAAGTCGGAATCACTGGGCGACATGAAGGCGAAACTCGACTTGGCGCTGTCGCGGGAACGAACGATGAAGCAGTTGTCACGACTGGAGGAGACCCTGCTTAAGAATGCCAATGATGCGGCGACGGCGCAGGAGATTGTGCGGTTGTACGTCATCGACTTGGATGCCCCCGCCGCCGCCGGTCCTTATCTGACGCGCGCGAAGGACGAACGACTGAGCCGCCTGATCCCGTTGGCGGCGCAGGAGATTCATGCCCTCGGCGCCAACGACGCGCTGCAACTTGGCGAGTGGTATCGCAGCCAGATCAAGAGCCTCAAATCACCCGAGGCGGCGCCAGCCATCGAACGGACGAGGCGTTACCTATGTCGTTTTCTCACGCTCCACACAGCCGACGATCTGCTCAAGACCAAGGCGACCGCGCTTTTGAATGAGATCGAAGCCGCTGCCAAAGCCGCCGCGTTCAACCCGCGCCTGACGGAGTTGGAAATCGAAGTCCCCGCAACCCAAATCGAGGGCAATCCGGTCGAGGTCGCCAACGTCAGAAAGGGGAGCACGGTGAAGGTCATGCCGATCAGCGGCAGTTGGGCCAAAGGCAACGGGTCAAAAGCTGGCAAGTATGCCGACTGGACAGGCTACACCCCCGGCGGCTGGTTGGCGCTGGTCATCAAACTCGATGACACTAACACGAGCTTCCGCACGCGCGATCCAATTGAGCTGACGGCGACGCGCGATGGCAAGCTGTTTCTGTTTTGCAGTGACGACAAACCAGCCCTAAATAAGGGAAGCATCAAGGTGAAAGTCGAAATCACGGCGCCCAGGCACTGACTTGAAACCGGGGTTCGGAACAGGGCAATCGCATCCATCGTCAGGGCCTGATGCTTCGCCCTCTCCCTTGGGGGAGAAGACCTTTTTCCATCGCCCGTGCAGCCGTCATGCCCGGCAACAAGCCGCGAAGCGGCGACATCCCCGGATGTCCCCGGATATCCCCGGATGTCCCCGGATCAAACCGTGTCGCCGCTTCGCGGCTTCATTCGTCGTCACCGCTTGTCCGTGGGCTTACGCCCACGGCTACGACATACCGCCGCTTCGCGGCTGAGATGATTCGCCACCGATCACCGTTCTTATTCGAAACTCAGATGAAAAAAACCCCGGAGCATTGAGCGAAGCGGGCTTCGTTCAGCGTTCCGGGGTTTGGGACCAGCAAGGGAGGGGGATTAGAGGCCATCAAACACTCCGTTCGCCAAGGCGAACGGCTAAATGCGCCGATCCTGGGTTCAGAGTTCGTTGTTGTTGCGTTGCTGGTTGCCGGGCTGGTTGCCGCCGCGCTGGCGACCTTCACCGCCGCGGTTACCGGGGGCGCCTTGGCCACCGCGTCCGCCGGGGCCACCCGGGCCGCCGGGGAAGAGGCCCTGGAGGTTTTCGCGTTCGTTGCGGAACATTTCCTCGCGTTCTTCGCGGCTGAGTTGGCCGTCGCCGTCCTTGTCGTACTTCTTGCTCAGTTCGGCGAACCTGGCGCGGCCTTCTTCACGCAGGGTCTCGAAGCCGGCGCGGCGTTCCTCGTTGCTCAGTTGGCCGTCGCCATCCTTGTCGAACCGCTTGGTGAACTCTTCCTGCTGCTTCTCGAAGCGGGCGTAGCCTTCGGGATCGCGTTCCTTCCAGGCTTCGAGGCGGGCCTGGCCTTCGGCGCGGAAGGCTTCGCGGCGTTCCTCTTCGCTGAGCTGGCCGTCGCCGTCCTTGTCGTATTTCTTGGTGAAGTCGGCGCGGCGCTTTTCCTCTTCGGCGCGGCGTTCATCGAAGCGGGCGGCGGCTTCGGGGTTGGCCTTGCGCCATTCCTCAAGCTGGGCGGAACGGGCGGCTTCGCGCTCTTCGCGGTTGAGTTGGCCATCGCCATCCTTGTCGAAGTTCTTGAGCATCTCGGCGCGTTGCTCTTCGGTCAGTCCGCCGCGACCGCCGCCGGGCTGACCGGGCTGGGCCGGACGGTTGCCGGGCTGTCCCGGTTGGCGAGGCTGATTGCCATCGGGGGTGGGGCGTTCACGGCGGGGGGTGGCGACGCGGGGGGCTTTGCCGGCGGCCAGTTCCTTGTTGGCGGCATCGCGTTCTTCACCGGCGAGCTTGCCGTCCTTGTCCTTGTCGTAAGCCAGCAGCACCGCATCGCGCAGGGCCTTGCGGTAGCCATCGGCCTCGAACCAGTCGATCGTGCCGTTACCGTTGCGATCAAAGGCCCGCAGGGTGGCCCAAGAATCGAACTTACGGGCGAAGGGTTCGCTGGCGGCGGCGTTGGCCTTGAATTCCTCTTCGCTCAGTTCGCTGTCCACCCCGGCGGCGGCGAGGAAGCGGGCACGCTCGGCGCCGGCGTCGTAGGGATCGACCACACCCTTGGCGACATCGGTTTCGTCGGCGAAACTCATAGCCGGGCCAACGGCGAGAAAGGCGGCGGCAAACAGAAGGGCTTTACGTTGTTTCATAAACAGACTCCAGTGAAGGTGCGGTAGGGGGAGGTTTCAAAAAGGGGATTGCGGTACGATTCGCCGCCATGCGGGCGGCAGCCTTTGCGGTCGGGATGCTTTCACACCGGACAAAGCCGAAAAATGGCCTCATCCAATCCATCCAACGTCCGCCTCGAAGTCTGTATTGCATCCCTGGATGACGCTTTTTCCGCTGCCGTCAACGGGGCGGATCGGCTGGAACTCAACGTCGCCCTTCAACTGGGGGGCCTGACGCCTTCGCCGGGGCTTTTTCAGCGGGTTCGGCAGGCGGTTTCCATTCCGGTCATCGGCATGGTTCGGCCCCGTGCCGGGGGGTTTTGTTACAGCGAAAACGACCTGAAGGTGATGCTGGATGATGCCCGGTCCCTTCGCCAGGCCGGGGCGGATGGGATCGCCTTTGGCTTTCTGCTGGCCGATGGAACGATCAATGCGGAAGCCTGCCGGTTGATGGTGGAAGCGGTCGGCCCTGGCGAGGCGGTGTTCCACCGGGCCTTCGATGTCACGCCCGACCCGCACGAGGCTTTGGAGCGGCTCATCGACCTGGGAATCAAACGGGTGATGACCAGCGGACAGCGGAACAAGGCGGAGGAAGGTTTGCCGCTGATTGCGAAGCTGATCGAACAGGCGGCAGGGCGGATCGAGGTGCTGCCCGCCGGCGGGATCAGGCCGGGTAATGTGAGACGGATCATCGCCGGGACCGGTTGCGATCAGGTGCATGGTTCGCTGCGCGGAACGCGATCGGATCGTTCGCTCAGCGGTCGGCCTGCGGTACGATTCTCGGCGGCGGGGGGTGATGAAGGTCTGATTGATGCGACCGATGGTGCGCTGGTGCGGGCGATGCGGGAAATGATGTGATGTTTGGGTCCGGGGGGAGCGAAGCCGCGAGCGGCTTGGGGTTGATTTATGAAACGAGCTTTTCTCATTGATACCGACACGGCCTCCGATGATGCGGTCGCCATCGTGATGGCGCTGCGCGATCCGGGGATTGAAGTGAAGGCGATCACCGTGGTGGCGGGGAATGTGCCGTTGGAGCAGGGCGTGATCAACGCGCTTTACACCGCAGAGCAGTGCGGCAGCGAGGCGCCGATTTTCAAGGGCGCCGCCGGACCGATGCAACGCGAACCTGCGGACGCCACATGGTTTCATGGCCGCGATGGCATGGGGGATCGGAATTACCCGTTGCCCAGGCGCACCGTCGAGAAGCTGAGCGCGGTCGAAGCGATCTCGAAGGTGATCCGCGAAAACGATGGCATCGAGCTGGTCACGCTGGGGCCGCTGACGAACATCGCCCTGGCGCTGTGGCATGAGCCAGGCCTGGTGAATCGCATCAGCCGCTGCGTGGTGATGGGCGGGGCGGCCTGCACGGAAGGCAACGTGACCCCTGCCGCGGAATACAACATCTGGTGCGACCCCGAAGCGGCGCGGCTCGTTTTCACCAGCGGCATGAAGATTGAAATGGTCGGCTGGGAACTGAGCCGAGGCGATGCGAACTTAAGCGAAGCGGACATCGCGGCGATCCGCGCCATCGATTCGCCCCTGGCGCACTTCTGCATCGACTGCAATCGCCGTTCGATGGAAGCCAACAAGGAACAGTCCGGCGAAATCGGCATCCCGCTGCCCGATCCGATTGCGATGGCGATCGCGCTGGATCCGACGATCTGCACGCGGCGATCGACGCATCATGTGATGATCGAGACGGAAAGCGAACTGACGCGAGGGATGACCATCGTCGATCGGCTCAATGTGTGCGGCGATGGGCGCAACCGCGAACAGTGGCGCGAGTCCAGGCCGGTGAGCGTGTGTTGGAAGATCGATGTGGCGCGGTGGAAGGGGATGTTGTTTGACCGGGTGCGAGAGGGCACGGCCCCTTGAAGGGGCCGTGCCTTGGGTCCCCAAGTTTATGGGATCAGTTCGAGACAAACCAACTGATCCTTCCCGCGCAGATAAAGCAGTCCATGCGAAAGGATCGGCGCCGCCCACGCGGGATATTCCAGCATCGGCCTGGTTTCGCCATCCTTCACGACGGGGAGGATGGTGGTCGCCACCGGCTCGAACTTCTTCGGATTCACCTTGATGAGCACGACGACGCCATATTCGGTGAGGCAGACGAAATGGCCATCCACATAAAGCAGCGAGCTGCGCGTCATCCGGACATCGGCCTCCATCGCCTTGACGAAGACCTTGCTTTCGCTCCACATGACGGCGCCGGTCTTCGCCTCGATGCAGCGGAGTTCCGCGTTGCCCGAGTTGCGGCCGGAGGAGCCGTAGATGTAGCCGTCGAGATGGATGGCGGTGTTCCAGTGGGTCTGCATGGCCTTGAGTCGTTCGCGTTTTTCAGCATCGGACCAGACGACATCGAAGCCGCCCGGTTTGACCTTGAGCATCGCCGAGCCTGGGCCATAGGTTTCGCTGATGAAGACGTGATCATCGAAGACGACGGGGTTGCTGGCGTTGACCGATTCGAGGCTGGCGGCACGGAAAGGGAAATGGAAATCGACCTTGCCGGTTTTCGGTTCGAAGCCGACGAGTCCGCCGCGCGCCAGCACGAAGCACCACCGGCGACCGCCGATGGTCGCCAGTGTAGGCGTGGCATAACTGGCCAGTTCATCGGTGATTTTGTAGGCGACTTCGCCGGTCTTTTTGTGGAAGGCGACGATGCCGCTGCCGTTGGGTTTCACCTTGCCGCCTGCCGCGTAAACATTGGCCGGCTGACCGGGCGGGCTGCCTCCGATCATCATGATGAGCAGGTCGCCTTCGATGACCGGCGTGGCGCCGACGCCGAAGAAATTGGTGACCACGCCGAACTCTTTCGTGGTGTCCTTCTTCCAGATCACCTTGCCATCGCTGACGCTCAGGCAGTGCAGCACGCCTTCACCGCCGACGATATAGACGCGATCCTCATCGATGACCGGACAGCAGCGCGGGCCGCCGGAGTAGCCCAGCAGATCTTCGAAGTCGGTGGGGTATTCGTATTGCCAGAGTTCCTCGCCGGTCTCGCTTTTCATGCAGACGAGTCGGTTGCTGTTGCGCACGCGGTCGAACATGAACAGCCTGCCCTTGCTGATCGAAGGCATGCCGTAGCCCTCGGCGAGCTTGCGTTTCCAGACCATCTTGGGTCTTGCCTCCGGGGGGCCTGCATCCGGCCAGACGGTGAGGATGCCTTTCTCGGCAGATTTGCCGTCCCCGGTGGGACCAAGAAAAGCAGGCCAGTCGCTGCCGGTCCTGCGGGTGCGAAGGTCGGGGGCTTCAGGGGCAGGGGCAGGGGCAGTGGCAGATGCAGGGGCAGATGCAGCGGCAGCGGCGAGTGCGGTCAACAGCACGAGCGGAAGCAGGGAGGTGCGAATCACGGGGTCACTCCAAGGCAGTGGGGAGGGTGATGCATCATAACCTCCTTGCAACCTCGGACCTGCCGTTTGATTCCGCTTCGATTTGGCGATACGCTTTCGGGCCGCATGGGGAGTGTACCGAAGTGGACAAACGGGGCAGACTGTAAATCTGCTGGCTTACGCCTTCGTTGGTTCGAATCCAACCGCTCCCACTTTTCAATGAACGCGCGGCTTCACCGCCGCGCGTTTTTTTATCCCTGAGTTCGGATAAGCGTGAGCCGCGACGTGACACGTCGCGGACGTGAGCGACAAGAATGGCGTGGCCATCGCGCAGCGGATCACGGGACGCGAAAACGACCGGGCACTGATCGAGGCTGAAAGAAAAAGGTGCGCTGGGCCACCCCCTTCAGGCTGTTCACGTCCGCGACGTGTTACGTCGCGGCTCGGATGTAATCACCAGCGGTATCATCCACCTTTCTTCCCACCGTGCGAGGATCACCCTTGAAGAAGATCGCAACGCTCGTTCTCCTCTGCCTCGCGCCGGCCTTCGGTTGCACGCAGTCACCGCCCGCGCCTTCGTCCGAAGCGAAGCATCAGACCGGCAACACGCCCGTCAGCGCGATCGATCATGCGATACACGCGCTCTACGGCGACATCCGCACGCAGACGCTGCGCAACGGCTTGCAGGTTTATCTCAAGCCGATCCCCGGTTCGCCCGTCGTCACCACGATGGTCGCCTATCGCGTCGGCTCTGCGGACGAGGACCTGGCCCACACCGGGCTGGCGCATTACCTCGAACATCTCATGTTCAAAGGCACCGATCGCCTGATGCCCGGCGACATTGACCGCATGACGCTGCGCAACGGCGGATCGAACAACGCCTACACCTCCAACGACCACACCGTCTATCACTTCGACTTCGCCGCCGACCGCTGGCAGGCGGCCCTGGCCATCGAGGCCGACCGCATGCGCAACCTGCGCATCGATGAGAAGCACGAGTTCGACACCGAGAAAGGCGCGGTCATCGAAGAGCTGCGCATGAACGAGGATCAGCCCTGGGACCTCGAATACAAGGCGATCCTCCCGCTGCTTTTCGATGACGGTCCCTACGGCCACCCGGTCATCGGCGAGGCGGCGCACGTCCGCGACGCCACCGCGCAGGTCATCACCGACTTCTACAACCGCTGGTATCACCCCAACAACGCCTCGATCATCATCGTCGGCGGGTTCGATCCCGACCAGGCCATGACCACCATCCGCACGCTCTTCGAATCCATTCCCAAGGCGCAGCTCCCGGCGCGCCCTGAAGCGAAGGTGGTCACGCGCACCGCTCCCGCGCGGGTGCATCTGGATTCCAAGTTCGCTCAGCCGCGACTGGTGATGGGGTTCAACGGGGTGAAGTTGGGGGAGCCGGACGATTTTGTGCTCGATGTGATCAGCCAGATTCTCACCGGTGGCAAGACCTCGCGGCTGTATCGCAGGCTGATCGAGGAACTGGAGATCGCCGGCGACACCAGCAGCGCGAACACGGCGGGGATTCATCCCGGCTGGCTGGCGATCGATGTGGAGCTGCTGCCGGGCCAGAGCCTGGCGCAGGCGGAGGAGGTGGTGGTGAAGGAGCTCGAGCGGCTGGCGCGCGAGCCGGTGAGCGAGGATGACCTGAGCCGGGTGCGAAGGCAGATCGCGGCCAGCCAGATTTTTCATTACGAGGATGTGCATGAGCTGGCCGACTCCATCGCGTTTGGCGCGGTGTCGGGGCAGCCGGGGTACTACGGGAAGTATCTGGCGAACATCACCAGGGTCAGCGTCGCCGATGTGCAGCGCGTGGCGAAGACGCTGCTGGATCCGAAGCGGCGCGCGGTGGCCACCTCGGCGCCGAAGGTGGCGTTGAATGAAGTCGCTGCGAAAGTCCAGAGACAACCCCACCCGGAGCCTGAAAACTTATGGGTGGCTGGGGCTGAGGCTCTGCGAAGCCCCGGCGTTCTGCCTCATCTTGCCGGGGCTTCGCAAAGCCTCAGCCTCAGCCACCCCAAAGTTCTCAGGCTCCGCGCAGGGCGCGGGACGCAGCCCCACCCGGAAGGGGCCGGGCCGGGGCTTAAGCATCCTGCGAATAGCGCCGCCGCCTTCGACCTCGCCCACGCCAAACGTCATGTGCTGCCCAACGGCCTGACGCTGATCCTGCTGGAGAATCATCGGCTGCCGATTTTTCTCGCCGCCGCGGAGGTGGCCGACATTCATCTGCTCGAACCGGAAAAACATCCCGGCGTCGCCACGCTCACCGGCAGACTGCTGGCCGAAGGCGCGGGCCCGCGCACCGGCGAGGAAATCGCCCGGCAGATCGAAGACATCGGCGGCACCCTCAACATGCACAGCGCCGGCGGCGATGTGAAGGTCCTTTCAACCGACGCCAAACTCGCCCTGCAAACCCTGCTCGACTGCCTCGCCCGCCCACGCCTTGAAAACGAATCCTTCGAGCGCGAAAAGTCGCGCCTCGTCGCCGAGCGCGATGACATCGAGCAGCAGGCCGGCGAAATCGCCATGCAGACCTTCCGCAAACAGGTCTATGGCACGCATCCTTTCGCCAGGCCGCTGCAAGGCAGAGCCGAGGATGTCGAAAAACTCCGACGCGAGGATTGCATCGCCTTTCACCGCGCCGCCTTTACGCCCGGCAACACCACGCTGACCCTCGTCGGCGACTTCGACGCCGCGCAGATGCTGCATGAAATCGAAGCACTGACGCGCGACTGGACCACGGCGAAAGTCGCGCCGCCTGCCCATGATGATCCTCCGTTGCCGGAGCGGCGCGAGGCGTTTTATCTTTCGATGCCCGCCTCCTCCCAGCTTCAGGTGCTCATCGGGCACATCGGCATCCGCCGCGACAATCCCGATTACTACAAGCTGCTGCTGCTCGATTACGTGCTCGGCGCCGGCAGCGGCTTCACCGACCGGCTCAGCGGCCGGCTGCGCGACCGGCAGGGGCTGGCCTACTCGGTCAGCGGCCGCATCGCCGGTTACGCCGGCGTCGAGCCGGGCCTGTTTCTCTGCGCCATCGGCACCGAGGCGAAGAACCTGCCCAAGGTGCGAGAGCAGATCATCGAAGAAATCACCCGCATGCGCGACGAGCCTGTCACCGCCCAGGAGCTGGCCGACGCCAAGGCGTATCTGCTGGGCTCAATGCCCTTCAACATGACCACGACCCACGCCGCCGCCGCGATGCTGCTGAGCATCGAGCGGCACCGGCTTGGCCCGACCTATCTGAACGATTTCCGCAAGGCGATCGAAGCGGTGAGCGCCGCCGATGTGCAGGCGGCGGCGAAAAAGTACCTCCACCCGGACAGACTCATCATCGTCGCCGCCGGCGCGATCAACGCCCGAGGCGAAGCGATCGAGTGACCACCCGCCGCTTGCGGCTTCGCTCCGATCCCCGTCCCCCGTCCCTGTCCCACAGCCGCTTGCGGCTTCGCTCCGACCTCTGACCCCCTGACCTCCGACCCCTGACTTCTGTCCCCCCCCAACACCCCACTTGCATCGCCGCCGCCCTTGATTAACATATTCCGCTGTCTTGCGGCTCGTGGTGGGCCATTCCATTGTCATCACCTTCACAAATTGGGGCTTGCGAGGGTGACCTTTCTCCACAGCCCCATCGGGAGGCTTTGCATGTCTGTGATTCCTTCTTCGCGCCGGCTGGTGCTGCTGATGGCCTTGCTCGTCTTGCCGGTCGTTGCCCTGGCTCAAAACGAGGAGAAGCCCAAAGCGAAATCCAAGGCCAAATCCGCCGACGGCCTTCAGGGCTACTACGCCATCATCGCCGGCGAATTGCAGCTTTCCGCGGAGCAGCGCAGGCAACTGGCCGCCTCGCTGGGCGATCGCAACGAAGCGATGAAGAAGTGGGATGCCGAGCATGGCGACAAACTCGCCGAGCTGACCGCCGCGGAGAAAAAGGCCAAAGAAGCCAACGACACCGCGGCAGCGAAACAGGCCGGCGATGACCTCAAAAAACTGCGCCAATCCCGCACCGCCATCGAAGACGATGGCAAAGCCAAACTCCAGGCGGCGCTCACCCCCGAGCAGCGCAGCCACCTTCAGGGCTACAACCTCTATGTCGGCGCCATGACCCGCTTCAGCAAGGCCCAGCTCACCGATGCCCAGAAGGTTCGCACCAAGGCGATCGCCGTGGAAACCGGCAAGGCGTTGAGCCTGGACATCAGCACGAAAGACCTGAACAAGGTCAAGACCGAACTGGCCGCCCGCATCGAAAAGGAAGTCCTCACCGATGAACAGCGGGAAGCGATGAGCAAGGCCGCCGCGGAAAAAGGGGTGGCCAAATCCAAGGCGAAGGCTGCGGAAAAGGAAAAGAGCCAGTGACCGGTTGCCGTGCCGCTGAAAGAGCGCGAATCGTACCGGTGGACCGCCGCCGCAGGCGCGATCAACGCCCGGGGCGAGGCGATCGAGTGACATCAGGAAAGTCGGTTCATGTACCCGCCGTGGCGCCAAGCCCGACGGCTCGGCGACCCTCGCCATCGGGCTTGGCGCCACATTCGGTACATGAGCCAGAAAGTTTTGTGCCAACAGTGATTCACGGATAAAATGTCCGTTGATGGTTGGATGCGTTATCCAATCTGTAGATAGACTAAACAGTAGTTCGGCGGCGGAGGGCTTGCCGGTGCGGATGCGATACTTCGGC
Source organism: uncultured Phycisphaeraceae bacterium (assembly GCA_964649195.1). Taxonomy (GTDB): domain Bacteria; phylum Planctomycetota; class Phycisphaerae; order Phycisphaerales; family Phycisphaeraceae; genus JTS-RE9. Next base: position 10,194 of record CAZYPK010000023.1, on the reverse strand, counting down.
GACTCCTACGACATCGTGAAGCAGTCTCTCATCCGCTGGCTTGCCGACTTCGGGCAGTGGTCTGCGCACCCGATGTTTACCGAGGCCGTGACCGCTGCCGACGTGGCAGCGTTTGAATCGCTGCTGAACGTCAAGGTGGTTTCGACTGACGTGCTGACTCTCGACACAGACCGCTCGGCGTATCTCGCTTGTGGTTCCGCGTGCGGCCACCTGTTTCTTGACCCGGACACTGGTCTGCGGATGCCCTCTACGCGCGGCGTCCGCCCCCCCCGAGTACCTTTTCGCTGGGGAGTTGCTGCGTCTGGCAGAGGCGCGGCCAGCCTCGCTCACTGTCGTCTTCGATCAGAGTGTCGGCCGTGGCTCGGAGAGGTTACACTTGGAGGGCAAGCAACGGGAGCTGCGACACCACGGCCTATTCGGGTTCGCATACGTCTCCCATGCATGCTTCGTGGTCGTCAGCCGGGACCGCGCTCTCGTTGATCGCGCCCGGTCGCAGATTATCGCCCAATCGCGCCTGCCGGAGAGCCGGTTCCTGCCCGTGGACCCCGCCGAACCAAACGCTGCTGAGCTTGGTCGTTCGGCGAGTGGAGGGCTTGGGAGTGGATGAGCGTGGCTGGCTGACCTCGGATGACCCGGCGGCGATGCTGCGTTCGCTCAACGCCCGACTGCGGGCTGCCCAGCGGCGGGGCGAGTCGCCGGACTTCGAGTGCCTTCGCCGGTTCGCGTGCGCCTGCTGCCGACGCTTGTGGCCGTTGCTCGATGACGACCATCGGCAGTCGGTCGAGATGATTGAGGCTTATACCCGCACTCCAACGCCCGGCGGCCTGCGGGCGGCCCGCCGGAAGCGGTGGGCGGCCGGCAACCGGGCTAGTAACGAGGTTAGCCGCGTCCACGACGAAACGCCCGACGACCGTCCGGCACGCCTACTCGCGTGGGCCCGCAATATTGCGTCCAGCGCGGTCTGGGAGGCGGCCGACAAGAGTCCGGCGAGGGCGGCCACCTGCCACGCCTCGGCCGCCCAAGCCGTTCACAGCGTCCGACTGGCGGAGGGCGAGGTCGTCGTCGGCCCCGACCCGGGCTTCATTGGCTACCGGCTCCCAGTCGGCGGCGAGCTGGCAGTTCAAGCCGCGTTGCTGCGGGAGGTCGTCGGCAATCCGTTCGTCGCTGTGCCCGCTGCGGGAGGAGCGCAGACGCCGAACCAAACGCTGCACCTGACCGGCGGGGCATAACGGCTTTCCCAGTTTCGTAGCTCACTCAGCCCCGCCGGCAGGTGAGCTTGGTTATTAGGTATTGAAGAGGCAACGGAATGGGGCAGCGGCGGAAGAATAAACTGGCTGGCGACGTGGCGGCATTCCTGCGGCAATACGGTCGCAAGGCTTACCCGACGCACGACCCTAACGACCGCGGCTATGACCGCGCGTTGGAAACCAAGATCAAGCGAATGCGGCCGGAAGAGCTGGACCTCTCATGCGAGACGAGATCGACGACGAGGAGGACAATACCGCCGAACCAGGCGCCGCACCTGGCCGGGGTGAGGCGATCGAGTGACATCAAGACATGACATCAAGAAAAGTTGGCTCATGTACCCGCCGTGGTGCCAAGCCTCGCCATCGGGCTTGGCGCCACATTCGGTACATGAGCCAGAAAGTTTTGTGCCAACAGTGATTCACGGATAAAATGTCCGTTGATGGTTGGATGCGTTATCCAATCTGTGGATTGACTAAACAAGAGTTGGGCGCTGAAGAGAACGCCGATGATTACTGCCTCCAAGCTTGCCGGCTTCTTCGCTGCTCACGCCATTTGGTGCGTTTCCGACGGCGAGACTCTGGCGCCAATGTTGGCGTACACGACCGAGGATGACGAACGCAAGATGGAACGCCTGGTCGTCAACGACGACTTGGAAGCCTCTGTCGCGTATGGGAAGGAAAAGCTCGAATCGAATAAGATGGACGCAAACGATGCCGTCCTTCTTTACGATGGCCGCATCCCCATCGGCAATGAAAAAGTTGATGCGATCATTATTGAAATGCGTTCTTTCTTTTCGCCGGACTCCGAAGCCGTCATGGCGGTTCCCTACACGCCGAAGCAATCCGGCAAGTTTCGAGTGCATAAGCCGAAGCTCCTCGGTTGGAAGAATTGCGACGACTTCGACATGAATGCCGCCTTGCAGTCCTTCTTCGATGGTATCGACAGGCACGAGAAGGGCGCGAAGATTTGGAACGACTGTCTGGACGAGTCCAAGTAGAAGGGTGGCTGCGGCGAACCGGCAGTTGCACCTGACGCGGCGGCATATATTCGGGTTTTTAATTCCCCGTCTCGCCTGCCGCCGCGCAGGTGAGCTCGATCGTTAGACGGAGGAAACGAGCCTCATGCAAAACTCGCAATCATGCCCGACTTGCTGGAAAGTCCCTGACCGCGGATGGGATGACGTCGATCGGCAAATCGACCTTTTCCTCTCGCAGGCAATACAGGCAATCGCACTGGAGTATGCCGATGAGCCGGTCGAATGGCTGGAAATAAACCGTTGGCCCGATTCGGCTCGGTTGATTGTGTATCCCTCACGAAATCTTAAGGGTGATCGAGATGAGCGTATCTGCTGCCAGATGTTCAGCGACCATTTGCAGGCCGAGTGGGAGCGTGGCGCCAAGCCCGGACCGGACAGTGAAAACGAGACATTTGAACGTCTCGATGAAAAGGTGTGGCAGAGTGTCATGCGCAGCCTCGAAAATGGAGCGGCTGCGAAAGCGCTTGCCCAAGCACGCAGCGTTCATCGGTTACGAGTGGCCGCGTACAATTATGACTTCCACGAAGGGTTGTTTCGCCTTCCGAATCTGAGTCCCGAAGCAACGGCAGAAATGCAAAATGAACTTGCCGATTTCAAAAAGCAACATGGCATAATCGCCTGACCAACCGCTGCAGTGGACGAGCGGCGCGTGCGTTGCAAATTGTCATCGAGCCTCGTGCGTCCCCCGGAACCTGCCCCGCACGCGGCTCGCCACTGAGCGGCAGCGTTCGGCGGCATTCGCACACGCATGGGCTGCCACCTCCAAGCAATCATCGGAAAGCAGCAGACGCTGGCGCAGCACGCATCTGATTTTCAGCACGCACGGATTGTTCCTCTTGCACAGGGCATCGCCATCATTCCTCTCACCGACAACCTCTACGACGAGATTGCCGATGGCGGAGAGGTCGAGCGTTTCGAGAAGCTGTCGCCGGGCGTCGAGGAGTGGGCGCAGCGCATTTCGGTGGTCGCGCCGGTCGCATACATCAAGGCTGAGTTCTTCGGCGGCACTGGCGGTCAGAGCGCGCTCGCTTGGTCGGGCGGTGCGCGAGTTCTCGGACCGATTCACGCTGAGGACGCCATCAATCAGACGCTTCGCTTCTTTGGAGTCCGAGTCGATGGCGCACACGATGAGTTCGACGCGGTCGGCCTCGGTCGGCATCGCGACACGGACGACTGGACAGTGGAGGCGACACGATGACCATGCCGCCAAAAGCCGACGAGCCTCGGCGATGGTCGCCGAGGCTCGCCGTGTGGGGGAGGGCGTGGTTGGTGGAGAGCCGAAAGAGCCGGGGGAGCCGGGGGGGAGCGAAGCCGCGAGCGGCTTGAGGGGGTGTTTGAAGCGGATCAGGCGGTTCGTCGGCGGATCATCAGGGCGCCGGCCGCCAGGCCCAGGAGTGACAGCGACGCCGGTTCGGGAATGATGGCGGAATAGAAGATGATCTCGCTGATGCCCGAGTTGGGCGAGGTGCTCGCCAGGGAGGTGACATCCCAGCGCACGTACCGGGCGAAGATGGGCGAGCTGAACACATCGCTGGCGGTCAGGGAGGCGCCCTTGTTGTAGCTGAGGGTGGTGATGACGCTGGAGAAGGCGGGGTCGTTGCTGAAAAGAAGGTCGAAGCCGGCGACGTGGTCCACCGCGAACAGGCGATCGATGAGGTCGAAGCCGATGAGCGGTTTCACGCCGCCCATGTCGAAATCGATGAACGTGTTGACCCCCTGTCCTGCGGATGCGTATTCGATGCCCGCGCCGCCGGCGCCGGTGCCCACGATGCCGTTGACCGAATTGGCGGCCACGTAGGTGGCGTTGAAAGGCGTCGCCGAGTTGTAGGCGGTGACGCCGGAAACGATCTCCGAGTCGGCGGGGGTGTTGAGGAAGATCATCTCCATGATGCCGGTGTTGTTGGCGACGGGTGTGCCGTCCGCCTGGGCATCGACATCCCATCGGGCGAACTGGGTGGTGACGGGGCCGTCAAAGCCGGAGATCGATCCCTGGGCCTGGCCGGAGTTGTGGGTGATCGTCGCGGTCGGATCGCCGCTGTCGAAGATGCTGTCGTTGCTGAAGGTGAAGGTGGATTGGGAGACGCGATCGCCGGGGGCGGTGGAGTTGCGGTTGACGAGAATCACGCGGTCGAAGGTGACCGTTGAACCGAAGTTCATCTCGATGAAGGTGTTGACCCCCAGGCCTTGGGATGCGTATTCATTGGAGTTGCCGTTGAAGGCGTTCGGCGCGGTCAAAGAGGCGTTAAACGGCGTCGCGCTGCCGATGGCGGTGGGTGAAGCGATCACGACCGCCTGGGCGGACTGCTCCAGGGCGATGGCGGTTGACAGTGAAACGGCGGAAAGGAACAAGGTTCGATGCAAAGGGTTGGTCAACATCTTTCGTTCTCCAGATTGGCGACGATGAAAGCCCGCCGCAGGCGCTGCCCGATGAGGGCCGGTGGTGTCGGGGATAAGAGGTCAGAGGTCAGAGGTCAGAGGTCAGAGGTCAGTTGTGGGGAATCTGAAAAATGATTTCAAATCTGAAATCTCAAATTTCAAATCTCTGTGTCTCCTGTCTCCTGTTCCGCAGACGCGCAGCGAGGACGCTGCGGCTATGACTATGACACTGTCTCCTGACTCTTGCCCTCTTCAACGGGCTGATCCAATTTACCCCTCGTTCCCGAAAAAGGATTGTTCGCCTGCGCATCGAACATTGTCCGTATGCGCAATCGCCTGCAACGGGAGGTTTGCGGCGCACGGGGTCATGTGGCCGTCGATATAATCCGCGCGTGGCGATCAGGAAAAAATTCACGATGGGGTTTCGCTCGGAGGTCTGGACGCTGTTCTGCGGGCAGCAGTTGGCCGGCGTGCTTGATTACGTCGCGGGCCACCCGGAGCTGAGCCTTTTGGACATGCGATACACGTCGAGCGCCGATCCTTTTCTTCGCGCAGAACCGGGGCCGCCCCCTTGGGCCGGGCGTGTCGATGGCATCATCACCGCCGAGGGCGTGCCGGAAGGCGTGAGGAATCTGGCCGACTGGATGATCAGCGGCGGGGTGCCGGTGGTGAACCTGGGCGGCGACCTCTACGACCCGCGCATCGCCATCGTCCACACCAGCCACGCCTCCATCGGCCAACTGGCGGCCGAGCACCTGATGGGCCTGGGGATCAGCCACTTCGCCCACATCGGGTCCAAACTGGCCCACGTCTCGGCGCTGCGCCGGGCGGCCTTCGAAGCGGCGCTGATGCGACGCGGGCATCAGCCTTTTTCATGCGACGTGCGCCGGCGGTTCATGGGCACCGACGATGAACGGGGCCTGGAGAATCAGGAGCGGGAGCTGATCGAGCTGCTCAAAATGATCCCCAAGCCGGCGGGGATCGTCGCCCTCAACGACGGGCTGGCGCAGGCCGTCTGCCGGCTGGCGATGTCGATGGGATTCGCGGTGCCCGGCGATGTGGCGGTCCTGGGCGTGGGCAACTCGGACCTGAGCCGGTCGCAATCGCCTTCGCTCTCCAGCATTCGTCTGCCGATTGAAACGATCGGCCGCACCGCGGCCAAGGTGCTGCACGACATCCTGCTGGGCCGGCCCGCGCCGGACGCGCCGGTGCAGATCGACGCCATCGAGGTCATCGGCCGCGCCTCGACGATGGTGAAAGGCTCGCGCGAACAGGAACTGGATCGCGGCATCGAATTCCTCCGCCGCCACGCATGTGAGGACATCGATGTGGAGCATGTGATGCAGACGATCTCCATGTCGCGCCGTCTGTTCGAGCAGCTCTTCGTGCAGAAGATCGGCCGAACGCCGGGACAGGAAATGCAAAGGCTTCGCCTGGAGCGTGCCACCCAACTGCTGATCGACACCCGGTTGAGCATCTCGCAGATCGCCTCCATGGTCGGCTTCGCGGAAACCGCGGCGTTCAGCAAGTTCTTCCGCCGCCACACCGGCACGGCTCCGGTCCGTTTCCGAAAGCAACCGCCGGGGGAACGATGATTCCCAAGGCATGTAAGCACGGATCACACGGCGGGTGTGCATACTGAAAATAGATCAACGGGCTCATTCTCCAGTCTGGCTTGCGCCATCGCGCAGTAGTCGCCGTTGGCTTCGATTCCGATGAAATGTCTGCCCAGTCGCTTGGCCATCACAAGGGTCGTGCCACTGCCGCAAAACGGATCAAGCACATGATCTCCCAGGCCGCTCCCGGCCAGGATGCACGTTTCAACGAGCTTTTCAGGGAAGACGGCAAAATGCGCCCCACGGAATTTTGAAAGAGGGATTGACCATACCGTGCGTTTGTTTCTGCCCAAGGGATGAAACGCCTGATCCCACCGTCCTTTGTGCAGGTTTGCATTCCCGGCATTTTTGCCCTTTTCCGGTGTGCCCCCGTTTTTGCCGAAGTGCCCCCGACCGCCGCGCATTTTGCTGTTCTCCGAGAAAGTCACATGGGGCTCCCGGATCGCATCGGCATCGTATTTATAGGTGTCCGATTTGGAGAACAGAAATACGTACTCGTGATCCGTGGTGGGTCGCGTCGCAACCGAGGAGGGCATCGCGTTTGGTTTGTGCCAGATAACGTCGGACCGAAGCAGCCAGCCATCATCGACCAATGCGAGCGCCGTGCGCCAAGGCATTCCGAGCAGACGCCCGTTGGAAAACTTATCCCCAAGATTCAGCCATAACAGGCCGTCATCCCTGAGAACACGGCGACATTCCCGAAAAATGGTTCGAAGATTGGCCAGGTATTCTTCCGGGCTTTGCTCGGCGCCGATTTGCTCCGAACTTCCATAGTCGCGCTGGTTGTAGTACGGGGGGCTTGTAACGATGCAGTTGATGCTCCCTGTCGGAATCGCACCGAGGGCTCTGGCGCAATCACCCCAAATGATGCTGTCACTAAGCGTTCGGAGCTCGGCCCTGACAGAGTGGCACTCCACTTCCGACCGTATGGAATCAATGCGGTCATGCTTGTGAATCGGTACTTTGCCCAGGGTCATTTTGCACGCTCCAACTCTTTCCAGACAGGTGCAAGATCAGTGATGGACGCCTCCAGCGCCGGTTCTATCGCAGTCAATTGATTGGGATTTGCCTTGATATGGACGAGATGCTCACAGTCAAGGCCGGCCAGATTGCCTGACCAGGATTCGGCGATGACGATCGGAATGCACTCATATCCATTTTCCTTCGCGATCCCCACCGATTTATGGATGTCTCGAGTGAAAAGATTGGCGTGACCGCCGCCCATGGTTTCGCGGGTTTTCACAGGCATGAGAATGGTCTTGTTTTCGGCAATCACCTGAACATCATAGGTTTCGTCGTTGATCGTGACTTGTTTCTCTCCCACGACGAGGCGGATGTGGTTTGCCTTGAAGACCTTGTTGAGGATGGCTCGGACAAGCGCCTCGAAGCGCGTCCCCTTGAGCGCCCGCCGACTCCCTTCAAGACGCGCAAGCATGACCTCGGCCAGGACCGGCCATTCCCAACGATCCGCACTGGGGAAAAGCGGCCCGACAAATTGGCGCAGGTGATTGATGAGATTGGCCTTCTTTTCGTCAATGGACCCGCCCTCATAACTTCGGAGCAGCGGTTCAAGTCTTTGCGCCGGGGCGTCGCGCAGCAACCAAGCCAGGAAGTACCATTTCGCCTTTGCATCGGCGTAGGGGCGTCCGAGGCCATCAAAAAGCTGCGCCGGAAAGTCTGCGGCCAGATATTTCGTCAGTACCCGCCTGGCTCTCGATTCGTCGGCTTCACCGATGAACGAGTACACGTTTGCGTAGCCCTGTTCCTGGAGAAATACCGAAAACGCATCAAAGAAGGCCTTGTTCCGGTCAACAACGGCCACCAGCTCTTGCAGGCGCAGATTATCGATGACGTAGCCATATGATTCTTGAGAATCCGGTGTCATTGGGTGCCTGTTCATACCGAAAGTATGAAGCGAGGGCCGACTCTGTTTGGATTGCAAGCCCGCAAGCCGACGCAGCCCGCGCGTCGTGCGGCATGGTATCGCAAAATCACGCTTGACAAGCCTTTCGTTGGGTGTCAGTTTTTTGATCGGATTCGACCAATCTTGCAAAGGAGGTCCGGACTCAGGCGTTGCGGCGGCGGGTCATCATCGCCAGGCCGGCCAGGGCCAGCAGGCTCAGGGATGCCGGTTCGGGGATGGGGGTGGTGAGGAAGACGCGGAACTCGGAGAGGACGATGTTGCCGTTGGTTTCGAAGCCGAGGAATCCGTTGTCGCCGGGCAGCACCTGGAGGCGGAAGCCGGTGATGTTGGCGTAGGCGCCGTCCACGAGGATTTGGTAGTTGTCATCCTGGGCGGTGTTGCCGGTGATGCGGATGATGTTGCCATCGATGAGGGCGAAGCTGTCGCCGCGGGTGGTTTCGGCGGCGGTGGGGGTCAGGGCGATCCAGTCGATCGAACCATCGGTGGCGGTGGGGGCGGCATCGGTGGTGTAGTAGAGGGCGAAGTTCTGGATCTTGTGGCCGGCGGTGCCGAGGTATCCGTGCATCAGTTCGAAGGCCAGGCCGTGGCGGGCGTCCACCGGCGCCTGGGTCTGGAAGACGGCGCTCTGCTCCGTGGCCTGTCCTCCACTGACGGCCCAGCCGTTGGTGTTGCCGTGCATGATGCCGTCGATGGAAAGGTTGGGGCCGAAGCCGGCCTGGCTGAAGGTGGCGGTGGCGTTGGTCAGGGCGAGTTCGACTTTTCGCTGGGCGACGGCGGGGAGCGCGCCGGCATCGAAGGCGACGGCGAACTCGTTGATGAACGCGTTGCCGTTGGAGGCGCGTCCGACGGAACCGTTGGAGCCGGGCAGCACTTCCAGGCGGATGCCGGTGACGGTGCCCAGCGGGTTGGCGGCCTTGATGGTGAGGACGTTGGTCGTGGGGTTGGCGCCGGAGAGGGTGATGATGCCGTTGGCATCGACGGTGGCGGTGGTGGGGTTGGCGAAGGTGAGGACGGGGTTGTCGAGGAGGGTCCACTGGCTTGGGAAGGGATGGACATCGCCGTTGGCGGTGACGCCGTCGGCGAACAGGCTGCGGTCGGCGTCGGTCACCGACAGGCGGAACGACTGGAGGGTGTGGGAACCGCCGAAGTTCTGGGTGATGGTGAAGGTCAGCTCGCCGTTGCCGATGATGTCGGCCGCGGTTTCGTAGGCGATGATGGTGTTGCCGGTGCGGCTGCCGGTCTGGATGAAGGCCATGCCTGCGCCGGCGGTCAGGTCGCCGTCAATGGTTCCCGCCACGCCGGTGCTGAACGCCTGCTGGTGGGTGGTGGTGGCGTTTTGAAGCGGGACATTCACGGGGATGGCCGACGCGGGCGTCGTCATGGGGCCGGACAGGACCATCGCGGTAATGACCGCGAACAGCCCGACGGTTGCGGAGGTTTTTGAAGCTTTGAACATGTCAAGGTCTCCTTCCAATGAAAAGGTGTTTTGCCGAAGCGTTCAACAATTGAACCATATGAGGCATGCCGCGATGCGATCAACGGATGAAATGGCAAGCACGCCCACCGGGCTTTCATTATCCGTTTTTGCGGGCCGGATGACAAGGGATAATTTTTGCAAAAAAGAGCCGCGACTCAACGAGTCGCGGAGATCAGCGGCCTGAAGGGGCGTTGCGCACGCCTTGCGTTGCAAGCCTCGAACACAGTTGCGCGGCAGGGGTGTTGTCACCGGTCATCCTTCGTGAAACGTACCGCCCTTCTTTCCGTTCATCTCCGCGACTCGTTGAGTCGCGGCTCTTGGAGCCGCGACGTAACACGTCGCGGAGATCAGCGGCCTGAAGGGGCGTTGCGCACGCCTTGCGTTGCAAGCCTCGAACACAGTTGCGCGGCAGGGGTGTTGTCACCGGTCATCCTTCGTGAAACGTACCGCCCTTCTTTCCGTTCATCTCCGCGACTCGTTGAGTCGCGGCTCTTGGAGCCGCGACGTAACACGTCGC
>CAZYPK010000022.1:0-47893 GCA_964649195.1 uncultured Phycisphaeraceae bacterium | reverse complement strand
CCTAGGCCCTAGGCCCTCCTCCCTAGGCCCTTCCCCCCCTTCCCCCCCGGAGTTTCCTGATGACACGAATGACTCGCCGTGAGATGATTGCCGTGAGTGTGGCCGGGGTGCCCCTGGCCGGTGTTGCGCTTAGTGCCTGTCATGCCCAGGAGGCTCCCGGGGAGCCCAAGGCGGTCGGGCCTCTGCTGGGGCATGTCGATCACGAAACCGCGATGATCTGGTATCGGCCGGTGAAGGAGGGCAGGTACGTCGCCCAGATCACCGAAGCGGGATCGGATGCGAAGCGCGAGCTTGCCGCCGTTGCCAAGGCGGACAACGATCTGTGCGTCTCCTGGCGTTTCGACAAGCTCAAGGCCGGGACCGAATATCGCTATCGCATCCTGCAAAACGGGCAGGCGGTCGTCGATGATGAGATTCACCGCATCCGCACCGCACCTTCGCCCGGCGCCGCTTCGCGCACCGCCCTGGTGCTCGGGTCCTGCGCGTCGAGCACGAAGTTCTTCGAAATCTGGGAGCGCATCCACAACCTCAAGCCTGATGGCATGGTGCTGCTGGGCGACACGCCTTACATCGACACGGTGAACGTGAAGGTCAACCGCGACAAGCATCGCCAGTTCCTCGCCATGCCGACGCTGGCCCGCATGGGCGCCGATACGCCGATCTGGGGCACGTGGGATGATCACGACTTCGGCGCCAACGACAGCGATGGCCGGATCAAAGGCAAGGAAGGCATCCGCAAGGTCTTCACCGAATACCGCACACACACGAGCTACGGCGACGGCAAGGAGGGCATCTACACGCGCTTCCGCCGCGGGCCTGTCGAGGTCTTCATGCTCGATCCGCGCTACTTCGCCCAGACCGAGCCTTCGCCCGTCGATCCCGACAAGCCTTCCTGCCTGGGCAAGACGCAATGGAACTGGCTGCTGCGGAACCTCAAGGCATCGACGGCGACATTCAAGATTCTCGCCAGCGGCATGATCTGGGACGACAAGAAAAACCGCGAAAAAGACGACTGGCACACCTACGAACACGAACGCGAAGCCCTGTTCGACTTCATCGGCAAAAACAAGATCGGCGGCGTGATCCTCATCGGCGGCGACATCCACGTCTGCCGGCATCTGCATTATCCCACCCAACAGCGCATCGGCTACGACCTGCACCAGTTCATCATCTCCCCGCTGCACGACAGCGTCATCCGCTCGCTCAACGTCCCGCACCCGAACCTGCTCTGGGGCGAGCCGCTGCCCAACATGTTCCTGCACATGGTCTGCGACGGAACCGCCTCCCCGCCGACGCTGACGGCCAAATGGATCGACATCACCGGCAAGGTACACCGCGAAGTGAAACTCACCGCAACGGACCTGGCGACCACCTGAGCCGCGACTCAACGAGTCGCGGACGTGAACAGCCTGAAGGAGCGTCCTTCGCGCAGTGGATGATCGTCGGGTGGCTGGGGCTGAGGCTGCGAAGCCCCGGCCCAGATGCGCGAAGCAAGGTGAAGCAACTGAATGCTGAAGGCTGAAGGCTGAAGGCAAGCCTCAGCCCCAGCCATCACCCGACGCCTTAATCTGCCTGCGGTAGTCGCGCGGGGTGGTGTCGAGGTCGCGTCGAAAGACCTGGCTGAGTTGTTTGGTGGTGCCGAAGCCGGCTTCGCGGGCGATTTCCCGGATGGTGGCGTGACCGGCGAGCAGCCGCTTGGCCTGCTCGATCCGCAGCCGGCGGACCTCGGCGGCGATGGTGATGCCCATCCGGCCTCGGAAGCGGGTTTCGAGCGTGCGGCGGGAGACGCCGACGGCCCGGGCGACATCATCCACGCCGATCGGTTCGCGCAGGTGGCCGGAGATGAATCGCAAGGCGCCGGCGATCATTTCATCCTCCACGGCGAAGAAGTCCGTCGAGGCGCGGGCGACGATGCCGATGGGCGGCAGCATGAGCGGGCGGGTGGGCGGCGCCTGGCCCTCCATCATGCGGTCGAGCATGCGGGCCGCCTCGTAACCGACGCGCTCATATCCCACTTCGATGCTCGACAGGCCCGGCGCCGGGTGGCTGCACAGCAGGGCCTCGTTGTTGCCGGTGATGATGGCCACATCATGCGGGACATCCCAGCCGCGGTTTCGACAGAGCTGCATCACCTGCCTGGCGGTGTGCTCGTCATAGATGTAAACGGCGACGGTGGGCTTGAGGGTGTCCACCCATCGGGCGGTGATTTCGTAGTTGCGGGGGGACCGCTCCACCGCCTTGGGGGCGTTGGGCACGAAGGTGACGGGGCAGCGGAAGCCGGCCTCGGCGAGGCGGGCGACGAAGGCGGCGGTTTCGAGGCTGCCACTGGGGTCATTGGAGCGGGCCAGGCAGGCGAATCGCGTGAAACCCCGGTCCAGCAGATGATCGGCCCGAAGCCGCCCCATCAGTTCGACATTCGGCAGCACCGAGGGCAGCCCCCTGGCCGGCGAGCTGGCCCAGACGTTGACGATGGGCAGTCGCAGCCGCCTGGCCTGCTTCGCCACGGCCTCGGTCGCGCGGGCGATGATGCCGTGGTAAGGCAGCGTCCGGCGTGTGCATTTGCAAAGGGTCCGGTCGGCGTACTCGTCGATGTCGCAGGCCCAGCCCTGCTCGGAGGCGTACCGCTGCGTGCCCTCGAAGATGTCGATGTGCCGCCGGTAGGGCCAGTCCAGGCCGAGCATGATGGCGATGCGGCGGGGGTTCATGACAGACTGAGTTCGGATAAGAGCCGCGACTCAACGAGTCGCGGACGTGAACAGCCTCAAGGGTGGTCAAAGCACACCTTCGACTGCGAAGCTCGAACACGGCAGACATCACACTTGGCAACCGGACGACAACCGCGCCTGCCGCTCATTCACCGTCAATCGACCGTCGCCGTGCGACGGACGCTGATCATCCACCGCGCGATCAACACTCCTTCAGGCCGTTCATCTCCGCGACTCGTTGAGTCGCGGCTCACGCTGATCCCGGGTTCCGGGGGTCTGCGCAATATGGTAATTGAAATGCGGGATAAAGGAAATCGAAACGCGGATCATACAGGTGAGGACGGATCGCAAGCCGGTCCATCGCCATCGTTTGGCCCTGTTGTCCGCACCATGATGTCCATTCGAGGTTTCCCATGCACCGACAAGACGGCAATCATCATCGCGGGTTCACCGTGCCTGAACTGCTCGCGGTCGTCGCCATCATCGCCATCATCATCTCGATGCTGATGCCCAGCCTGCGCAAGGCCCGCGAGCACGCCATGATGGTCCAGTGCCAGAGCGTCATACGGCAGACCGCCATGGCCAACCGCTCCTATGCGACGGAGAACCGGAGCATCTACCTCAACAACGCCTACCGCGGCGACAAATACAAAGGCGTCAGCTACACCCGCTTCTGGGCCACCGACCCGGAGCTGCTCCCCCACCTGGGGCTGAACGTCGAGCAGGTCGCCAACCGGTGGAAAACCAATCCGGGCATCTATGGCGACGGCTTCACCGCCGGCGTGCAGTGGCCCGACACCTTCGACTGCCCCGCCCAAGGCAAACCCAAATACTGGCTTCAGAACGACCACTGGGGCCACGAGATCGGCATCGCCTACAACCGCGAGAACAACGGCCTGGAAGTCCGCACCGGCACGGTCAAAAACGCCTCCGCCAAGTTCCAGTTCGCCGACGGCGAAAACTGGTGGATGAACTCCAAGTCCAGCGCGTACAAAACCAACTTCGACCTGGGCATCATCGACAACGGCGGCTGGGGCGGCCTGCTCACACGCCACATCGGCGAACGCGCCAACATCGCCTACTTCGACTGCCACATCGAGGCCGTCGAAAAGAAAGACACCTTTTTCTACGGCGCCAACGCCGGCACGCTCAACAAGGAAATCTGGGATGTCTTCCACTGAATAAAACCATGAAAGCAGGAAAACACGAAATCAACGCGGGCCGCACGGTATTCCCGGATGGGAATCCTGAATAACCCCCGATGTGCCGTGAGCCGGGGATTGCTACGCCGCAAGCGGCTTGGACGTGAGGTTATTCAGGAATCCCGGATCGCATTTCATGCTTTCATGCTTTCCTGATTTCGTGGTTTTATGCAGGCTCAAGGCCTCCGCTTCGGAAGATGGGCGTCAACCGTCCTGAGCCATTCCACCAGTCGGGCGTGCATCATCCCGGCCTGATCGGGCATGTCCGCGGCAAGGTTCCGCTTTTCCGAGATGTCCTTCACCACGTCGTACAGTTCGAGCGAGCCGTCATCGTAATTCAGGATGAGTTTGTGCTGGCCCATCCGCATGGCGGAGCCGGGGCGGTTGGCCTTGTGAAAGGCGAAGTGCGGATAGTGGAAGTGAAGCGCGTCGCGGTCGAGTTTGCCGCCGGCGAGGGCGGGCTTGAGCGAGAGGCCGTCCAATGATTCGCGCGGGCTCAGCCTGACGCCGGTCGCATCGAGGATGGTGGCCGTCAGGTCCATGCTGATCACCGGCACATCGCCGGTGGCGCCGGGTCTGGTCACGCCGGGCCAGCGGATGATGAGCGGGACGCGAAGTCCGCCTTCGTAAAGATGGCCCTTGCCTTCGCGGAGCGGCCGGTTGTCGGTTGCGCCGAGCCAGCCGCCGTTGTCGCTGGTGAAGATGACGAGCGTGTCGTCGGCGATGTCGAGCTTGTTGAGATGATCGATGACGCGGCCGACGGCGCGGTCGGTCGCCTCGATCTGTCCGCCGTAGATCGGATTCTTCAAGCCGGGGCCTTCCTTGCCTTTGTAATGTTCGATGAGGTCGGCAGGCGCCTCGAACGGATAGTGCGGGTTATAGGTCCAGAGGCAGATGAACATCGGCTTCCGTTTGTTGTCGTTCATCCATGCGATCGTCTCATCGGCGAGCCGATCGGTGAGGTACTCGCCTTTTTTGCGAGGCGTGATGGTGGGGATGCGGTAGGGATCGAAATAGGTGGGCGGCCCGCCGTAGCCGCAGCCGCCGATGTTGATGTCAAAACCCCTTGCGAGCGGCCAGAACTCCTCGCGGTCGCCCAGGTGCCACTTGCCGAAGAATCCGGTGGCGTAGCCGGCCTTTTTGAGACGCTCGGCAATGGTGATCCGTTCGAGCGGCAGGGTGTTGTCGCTGGCGGGCGGCTGCACCTTGCGGTCGTCGGGCCAGAACTGTTTGCCATCGGGGCCGTGCTGCGTGATGTGCAGCCGCGCAGGCGCCAGCCCGGTCATGATCGCGGCACGGGTCGGCGAGCAGACCGGTGACGCGGCGTAGGCTTGAGTGAATCGCATGCCTTGTTTTGCCAGCGCATCAAGATTCGGCGTGCGCAGCACCGGATTGCCCTGGCAATGCAGATCCATCCAGCCCAGGTCGTCCGCCATGATGAGCAGGATGTGCGGCCTTGGCGGCGCATCGGCATGCCCATCGGCCGCGCACAAAACAAAGCCAAGACACGAAAGCAGCAGTGCGAAACGGGGCATGTTCAAGCTCCTCAAGCGGATTCTTCCCGACCCAGCATATTCGGATACGACACCGAAAACACGTCAACCTGCATCATATTTCAGTCACTGCCCTTCAGGAGCGCCCTGCTCTTTCAAGGCATTGCTGCGATACTCGCCCGGCGACACGCCCATGACCCTGCGGAAGACCGCGTTCATCGTCGCCTCGCTGGCGAAGCCGACCTGACGGGCGATGATCTTCAGCGGTTCCTCGGTGTCGATGATCTCCCGCTTGGCGCGTTCGAGCCGAAGCCTGCGAATCTCGGCGGCGATGGGACGGCCAAGATGCAGGCGAAAGCGCCGCTCGAGCGTCGGACGCGAGACATGCACCGCCGCCGCCACATCGTTCACATTGATCGGCTCGTTGCAGCGCTCGCCGATGTATCGCAGCGCCGCCGCCACCTGGGCGTCCTCCACCGCGAAGAAGTCCGTTGACTCGCGCGACACGATCCCCACCGGCTTGACATGAATCGGCTCGACACCGCCCCTGGGCATGCCCTCGCGGATCAGTTCATCGAGCAGCTTCGCCGCCTGGAAGCCGATCCGCGAATAGCCGTACTCAACGCTCGAAAGCCTCGGCGGCGGATGCTCGCAGAGAATCTCGTCGTTGCTGCCGGCAATGATCGCCACATCCAGCGGGATGCGCAGTTGACGCAATCGGCAATGCTGCGCGATGAGCCTGCCCAGTTCCTCGGAGCCGGCATAGACCGCCACCGGCGGAACCCACAGGTCCATCCACTGGCGCACCTCCCGCTCCACGCCATGCCAGGCCGCCCGCGTGTAGAGGTGAATCTGCCGCAGCTTCAGCGAGTCGCAGGAAAAGCCGGCCTCGGTGACGCACCGGGCAAACCGGCGGGCCTGGGCCGCTTCGCCGATGTCGCTGCGCACGATGGAAACGAACCGCCGAAACCCGCGCGCAAGCAAATGCTCGGCACAGAGCACGCCCGCCTCCGCCATGTCGGGAAAAACCGAAGGCAGCCCCTTGGCCGGCGAGTTCATCCAGACGTTGACGATCGGCATCCGGCGGGCGCGGGCCAGGCCCGCCAGCTTCCTGTTGGCCCGGGCGATGACGCCATCATAAGGCGGCGACCCGCGATGACTGCGCCGGATCGTGTCCTCCACAAACTCATCGATCACGCACTCCCAGTCCGGGCACTGCGCCGCATAACGCTGCGTGCCCTCGAAGATGCCGATGTGGCGCTTCAGAGGCCAGTTCAGTTCCAGATTCAAGGCGATCCTGAGCTTCGCGGCCATGATTTCTCCAGTGCATCAATTGATCCGAAACCGATGCCCAGTGAAGCATAACCAATCGATGAGGTCAAGGGGTGCCTTATCAACTGTGCCTTATCAGCGAGCCGGGTTCTGTGAACCCGGTCAGACACGCGACGCCCGTCTTCGGGCTGAGCGTGTCTGAATTCGCGCGGCAGGCGCACAATAAAAATGGATTGTCCCCCGCGCGACGGACGCCCCTTCAGGTTGTTCACGTCCGCGACGTGTTACGTCGCGGCTCCATATCCCCGAACCCAAGTTTCCAGGATGGTTCCCAACACCGTCCTTTTTCGTCGATTGATTCAAAACCGATGCTAATTGATTTGAAATAGACTGGCCCGTGTGAGACTTTGGTGTAGCCTGAATGATGTAAGGAAAGTAGGACACCCTGTACGTGTCCGATCGATAACAATTTTCTCACTATTTTGAAGGAGCAGATTACGATGACACAACACAATTTCATGAAGTCTTGGAAGTTCGCCGCCTTCGCTCTCGTCGGGATTGCGACCTCGCAATCGCAAGGAGCGATGCACGACTGGAATGTCGGCACCACACCCGCCGGCACCTACAGTTGGTTCGACGGCACGAACTGGGTCGGCAGCGTCGGCGGCGTGCCCGTCAACGGCAACACCGTCGATTTGGAGATCGATAATGTTCAGCGAACCTATGACATCAATAACGGCGGCGCAGGCGTCTTTCTGCCCAACTCGACCATCGACATCGGCCGGGGCGTTTACACGGACGGCAGCGGAAACGACGATGTCTTCACCGGCAACCTCATCCGCATGAACGGCGCGGGAGGTCAGGCCGCCGTGTTCAACGTCCCCGTCGTCGCCAACTCACTGACCACCGACCGACACGGCGCGACCTTCAACGCACCCACCACCATCGGCACGATCGACTCATTTGGCGGCCACCAGATCAATTGGACTTTTAATGCCTCGCCCACCGCACCGATCACCTCGATCCGTATGGGCGGCACTGACGATCGCGGCGGGCTTCACGACGACAACTTCACCGTGAACGTGGACATGGAGACCCTCGCCTTCGACCTGGAATGGGGCCGCATCACCGTGGGCGCCGGTGCAACGTTCGACGTTGGCGCTTTTCAGATGTCGGATGACGCAGCCTGGCTCGTGAAGAACCAGCTCGTACTCCACGGCAACATGTTCGCCAACTCGTTCGATCTCGAAATGCTCAACGGGAACACGATTCTCAGCTTGACCGATCAGGGTGTCGGAACATGGGGCGCCATCGGCAACCTCGATGTCGATCACCAAGTCGCATTCATCACCGGCAACGGCATCCTCACCGTCGGGCAGATCAGCGGCGGCGCCATCCCCGAACCCGCCGGCCTTGCCCTGCTCGGTCTTGCCGCCGGTGCGCTGGCACGCCGTCGTCGGCGGTTGGCATAAATAGGCTCTGCCCGCTCTGTAGAAACCCCCAAGCCCGATGGCGAGGTCCGCCGAGCCGTCGGGGTATCGGCGGCCAGCGAGAGAAATACCCCGACGGCTCGAAGACTCGCCATCGGGCTTGGCGGCACATGAGCCATAAAATCCATCAGCCGCCGGGCCGTTCCCCAACGGCCCGGCGGCTCTTCTCACGCCTGAAAGGATCATCATGCCCCGATCGAATCGAACCCTGTCCATCTGTACCGCCGCGTTTCTCCTGATGTTCTGCATCGGCGCAGGACAGGCTCCGGCGAAGGAGGTGAAAGTGTTTCTCCTCGTCGGCCAGTCCAACATGGAAGGCAAGGGCGATCCGATTCACATCGACACCTACAAGGATGATCCGCTGATCAAGCCGGGCTACGCCGGCCTCAAGGATGGCGACGGCTGGAAGGTGCGCGATGATGTGTTCATCACCTACCCCTCGAAACACAGGGGCGCCAAGCACGGCCCGCTCACCGTCGGCTACGGCACCTCGGTCCCGAATTCGATCGGACCGGAGTTCGGTTTCGGCCACGCGGTCGGCAACGCCCTTGATGAGCCGGTGCTGCTGATCAAGATCGCCTGGGGCGGCAAGTCGCTCGCCATCGACTTCCGCCCGCCCGGCATCGCCACCACCAGGGAAGAAATCGAAGCCCGGCTCGCCGGCATCCAAAAGAAAAATCCCAAGGCCACATTCGAGTCCGTCCAGAAAGAGTATGGCCACTTCTACCGCGAGATGATCCGCCTGGCGCAGGCGGAGCTTGCCGCCGTCGATACGCGATTTCCCGACCTCAAGGGTCATGAGGTGAAGATCGCCGGCTTCATCTGGCATCAGGGGTTCAACGATTATGTCAACCGCGACCAGCGCGAGAAGAAGTACGTGGACTACACCTCATGGCTGGCCCAGTTCATCCGCGATGTGCGCAAGGATATGAACGCGCCGGCGATGCCGTTCGTCATCGGCGAACTGGGCACCGGCGGCATCCCCAGCCGCGGCGACTTCCAGACCGCCCAGGCCAACACCGCGAAACTGCCTGAATTCAAGGGCAATGTCGCCTTCGTGCCCACCGCCGAGTATTACGACACCAAGGCCCACGAACTCTTCGAGAAGGGCTACTGGAAAGGCACCGACGAACAGAAAGCCCAGTGGCAGGCGGTGGGCAGCGACCGTCCCTACCACTACCTCGGCTCCGGCAAGACCTACTATCTCAAAGGCGTCCGCTTCGGCGAGGCGGCGCTGAAAATGATCAAGTGAATCCGCCACCGGGGAGCCTGAGAACTTTGAGGTGAGAACTTCTGGGTGGCTGGGGCTGAGTCCGCGAAGCCCCGGCCCAGACGCATGAAGCAAGATAGAAAAATTGAATTCTGAAAAAAAATTAAGGCTGAAGGCTGAAGGCTGAAAACTGAAGACTGAAGGTCGCCGGGCCGGGGCTTGCGCAAAGCCTTCAGCCCCAGCCACCCGGCCGCCGAGAATATCACACCCATGCAATCGCCTTGCGGGGGTTTTCGCAGCACAGTTTTTTCGCCTGTGATTCGTTCAAGTCCAGCGTTCCCGTGAGGTGGTCGCGGATGCGCGGCATGGTGATCGCGGAGCCGACCAGGTGTGAACCGTCGGGGGCGCGGGCGACCATGTCCTGGCCGATGTCCAGGTTCCATCGTCCCAGCCGGTACCGGCCCGGTCCCATGCCTGCCGGGGCGATGGCGTCGGTGACGGCGATGGCGCGGTCGAGGCCGACGAGGTCGAGGTAATTTCGCAAGGCGGTGAAGTGAACGTGTACGCCGTCGGGGATGAAGGAGATCATCAGATGCTCGCGCAGGGCGAGGACGCGCTGGATGATGTTGTCGTGGCGGTGCATCAGCATCGGGCAGCCGTTGCCCAGATGGGTGAACATGGAAAGGCCTGCGTCGATGGCGGCGCGAAGCTGATCGGTCGAGGCGTCGGTGTGGCCGGCGGAGACGGTGATGTTCCGCGAGGCGAGCAGGGCGATGGTGGCGCATGATGCGTCGCGCTCGGGCGCCAGGGTGACCAGCCGCGTCAGGCCCCGGGCCGCATCGAGAAGGCTCTTCATCGCATCGGGCGAGGCATCGCGGACCGCATCGGCGGGATGGGCGCCGACGTAGCCCTGCACATCGCTGATGAACGGCCCTTCGATGTGAAAGCCCGCGATGATGCGACCGGCCAGCGGGTCCCGCTCGCGCAGCGAGGCCAGATTCCGCAGCCGCTGCCGCATGAGGTCGAGTTGCTCGGTGATGATGGTGGCGAGAATCGCGCCGACCCCGTCGCGCTCCAGGGCGACGCAGGCCTGATGCAATGCCGGGGCGGTCAGGTCATCCTGATTGAAATCGACGCCCCCGTAGCCGTTGACCTGTAGATCGAAGAAAGACATGGGGGCATTGTAACGGAGGGAGAAAGGCACGAAGGCACGGAGGCACGAAGGGAAAGGCAAGAAGAGAATGGCCAATAGCCATTGCAAATTGCAAAATGCAAATTGACGGAAGCGGCCCGTTTGTCGTTGCCGTTGCCTTTCATTTTGCATTTTGCACTTTGCAATGGCCATTGGATATTTTCTTCCCTCCGTGCCTTCGTGCCTTTTCCTCCGTGCCTTGTGATTTCGGATTTTCAACTCGGAACTCGAAACTCGGAACTCGGAACTTGTCCTTCCCCTCCTGCCCTACAATGTCCGCAGGAGCTTCATCATGAGTTCAATGGTTTCACGAATGGCTTTTGCGTGGATGTTTCTGCTGGCTTCGTCGCTGGGGGCGGCGTTGCCTGATCTGCCGGGGGAGGCGATGGGGGATGATGTGGCCGGCGTGCTGTGGATCGATGCGGCCAAGGTTGATGCGGGCCGGCTCAGCAGCGCGGTGGATGCGGCGATGGGGCGGTATGCGCGACCGGTCAACGCGGCCCTGGCGCCCTACGCCCGGCTGCATGGGCCTTTCATTCGAGCCGGGGGCACCTCGATGGCGATCGTCCATTTCGATCCCTACTCCGCCAATGCCGCCGCCAAGGGCGTGGCCAATCCGGTCTTTCTTTTTTCCATGTCGCAAGGCGCCAACCGCGTCGCCATTCAGTCGATCGTCGAGCAGGCCACGCTCAACGAGAAGGGCAAATCCAGCGTGAAGTTCGAGATGATCGGCTCATGGCTGATGGCCTACGACGGCACGCTGGCGCAGCCTTACATGGAGAAAGGCTCCGCCGACCGGCAGGAGGCGTTGCGCAGCGCGCTGGAGCCGATCGATCAGCACGGGGCCGTGCTCGCCTTTGTGCCGACGCGGCGGATGCGCGTGGCTTATCAGGATCGCCTCGACAACAAACTGCCCCGCGATCTGCTGCTGTTCATCCGCACGCTGCTGGAGTGTCGCTCGCTTTCCATCACGGCTTCGCTGGGCGCCGAGCCTTCCATCGCGGCCTCCGTGCGGATGGCTGAAGGCGACACGGCCACGCAACTGGCCGGGCTCGCCAAGCCGCTGCTGGACACGCTCAATCAGTTCATGAAGCGAAAGGACATGCGCGGGGTGGAGATCGAGTTGATCACCACGCTGGCCTCCTGGCATGCCGTGCTGGCCAACAATTCGCTGGAGGTTAATCGCACGCTGGTGGTCGCCAAGGCCGGGAGCGTCACGCTCAGGCGCACCGGCGAGGCGCTGGCCGGCGGGCTTGTGCTGGCCCGCGACGAGGCGCTCATCGTGCGGTCGCTGAATCAGATGAAGGCGCTGATCGTCGCGCTCAACAGTTATGCCGAGGACCATCGCGGCCAGTACCCGGCCAGTCTTTCCGACCTGGGCACCCATTCCTATGTCCGCGAGCTGGACAAGCTGCTGATCAACCCGCTCACCGGCCAGTCGCCGGGGTATGTTTATGTCAGGCCGCCGTTGACGCTCAACCAACTGGTGAGGGAGCGGCGGACCGGGCGCACGCCGATCCTGTATGAGGCCAAGGATGGCCGGCTCAATCCGCGCGGCCTGATCGGGTATGTGAACGTACACGTGGAGCGGCCGGACCTTGGGGAGTGATGACGGCATGAACGCACCGATGGAACCGGATGAGCACGGCTTGCCGCGGGGCTATCCCTTCAGGCCGCAGTGGGAGATGTCGCCCCGGCAAGTGGCGGCGATGCGGCAGGGGGGTGAGCCTCACGTGCTGATCGATTGCCGAACGGAACAGGAGTTCGCCATCGCCGCCATTGAAGGGGCGAAGCTGGTGCCGCTGCACGAGGCGGGTCCGCGACTGGCGGAACTCAAGGCGCTGGCTTCCGGGCGGGTCGTCATCTATTGCCACCACGGGATGCGTTCGTTGCAGATGGCCGCGTTCCTGCGGCATCAGGGGTGCGAAGAGGTTTTCTCGATGGCGGGCGGGATCGATGCGTGGGCCTGGGCGGTGGAGCCGGGGATGGCGAGGTATTAGGATTGGTCTGAAAGCGGTGTTCGAGCCGCGACGTGACACGTCGCGGATGTGAACAGCCTCAAGGGTGGTGATACGCGCCTTGCACCTTCAGCCTCGAACCCCCCGCATTTTCTCTTCGATCCCAACACAACAACTTCGCTCCCTGCCGTCACCGAACATCCATCGCGCAATCGACACCCCTTCAGGCTGTTCACGTCCGCGACTCGTTGAGTCGCGGCTCTGTTCCGTGTCACCTTTTTCGGAATCGTTGCAATAAGTGGATGGATTCGTGCGTCATTACCGAACAGTCCGCGCGATTTGTACATTTCCATCGGACGGTTCTTCCGTCCGTGCGTTGTCTATTTCGGATGGCTGACCTGCCGTCTTGTCACGGTTGATTTGCCGGTGGCAAGGCTGGCGGTGGTTGGCGGTCCCTGTGTTATTCCCGCCGTCAACCGAGTTGATCCAGTCCTTTTTCCGAACCCTTTTGGAAAGGCCGATCCATGATGGGCAGCAATCATCCTACCGATGCAGGTGGCACGCCGGAGCGTAAAGAAGAGACGACCGTCCGCGACACGGCGGCGGACCTGATGCCCTGGCTGGCGACGATTCTGCTCCACGCGGGCATGGTGCTGATTGCGGTTCTGTTTGTGTGGGCGACGCTGGATCGGACGGAGGTGGAGGAGAATGTGGTTCCGGTGATCACTTCCGACATGAGGCCGTCGCAATCCCTGGCGATGCGCGAGATTTCCAAGGCGGAGCAGCAGCAGAAGATCAGGGATCGCTCCGTGACGGTTCATTACAAGTCGCCGGACAACCGCCGTTCATTGGATCAGCCGATCGACATGGCGATCATCCGGAATATCGGGCTGGGGAATCCCGCGTCATCGCCCTTTGGCGAGGGTGAGCGGGGGCTGGGCAGCGATGGCATCTTCGATCCGAGGCGCGACGGCCCCGGCGCCCGCTCCTTCGTCTTCGTCATTGATGCCTCCGGCTCGATGATCGACACCCTGCCTTTCGTTGTCGCGGAACTCAAGCGGACCCTTCGTTCGCTGAGCGACCAGCACACCTTTGCCGTCATCTTTTATCAGGGCGATCAGATCATCGAATCGCTGGGCGGCGGCCTGAAGCCGGCGACGCACGAGACCGTGCAGCGCACCTTCGACTGGCTCGACGGCGACGCCCTTTCCCCCAGCGGGCTTTCCGATCCGATCGGCGCCGTCGAGCGCGGCCTGCGACTCAAACCCCAGGTGCTCTACCTTCTCTCGGACAACA
Organism: uncultured Phycisphaeraceae bacterium; assembly: GCA_964649195.1. Taxonomy (GTDB): domain Bacteria; phylum Planctomycetota; class Phycisphaerae; order Phycisphaerales; family Phycisphaeraceae; genus JTS-RE9. Next base: position 34,075 of record CAZYPK010000022.1, on the reverse strand, counting down.
TCACCGGCAGCGGACGCTACGAGATCAATCAGGACTTCCTGCTCAAACGCATCGCCCGCGCCAACATCGGCAAAACAAAAATCAACACCATCCAGTTCCTCTACCCCGACCCGCTGACACGAATCCCCGGCATGAAGCCCACGCTCGAGCGCATCAGCGAAGAATCAGACGGCCGCTACCGCTTCCTGTCGGCAAAGGATCTGGGACTATAAATAAGTTCTGAGTTCTGAGTTCTGAGTTCCGAGTTGTGACCAAGCCACCGCTGGAACATGGAACATGGAACTAAAAACTCAGAACTCAGAACTCAGAACTCAGAACTTATTCCATGCCTTGCTGGACAAAACGGTTGCTGATGCGCAAAATGGCGCATCTGTGCATGGGTCGTCTTCCTGCGTACAGGAAACGATCATCAGCCGGGGCCGGGCTTCCGCGATTCCTCTTACCCTCGGCGGTTGCAACATGATTGAAACATCCGCGCAGCGTCACCGACAGGAAGTCGGATTTCTTTCAAGGATGATCACCCGTCCCGCCCGCAGCTTCATGCTGGCGGCGGCGATGCTTCTGCCCCTGCTCGGCTCCGCGACCGCCGACGCCGACGCCATCAAGCTGGGCAATCTCTGGATCGAGAATGTCGTGGTGGACAGCTTCGATGGCAGCGAGCTTCACTACCTGGTGAACGGCACGCCCAACAAGCAGTACCTCTCCCGGATCGACGGCTTCAAGCTCGCCGCCTACCCGCAGCTCGAAGAGGCCGAAGCCGCCATTCGGGCGGGCAAGGGCAAGGAAGTGCTGGCGCACTTCAAGGCGGCCCGGGCCCGCGCCAGGGAACCGTGGCTTCGCATCTGGCTCGACTCGCGCCTGATTCCGCTGATGGATCGTGAAGGCGAGCCGGTCGCGGCGGTCAACACCTTCATCGCCCTCGTCGAAGCCAAGGCTTCGCCCTCCTTTCTCGAAGCTCCTCCGATCCGCAGCGCCAAGGCCCTGAGCAAGGAGGACAAGGCCAAGGTCCACGAAAAACTCAAGGCCCTTCGCAAGGCCACCAAGGAAAAAACCCCGCTGGCCGACACCCTCGATGAGCTTGTCGAAGCCACGGATCCGGGGGCGGCCACCACCCCCTCCACGCCGGGAACGACACCGGCCACGGGCAACGGTATCGAGACCGTCGTCCCGCTGCCCAGCTTCATGCTCAAGGATCGCCCCGATGGCATCACCCGTCTGATCGCGCGCGGACGGTTCGATCAGGCCCTGGAGCGGGTGGCTGAGGAAATGAAATCGGCCTCCGGCGGCGGCAGGACCTCGGCCCTGCTCTTCCAGCGCGGCATCAGCCAGTATTACCTTGCCCAGGAACTGGAAAAGGATCCCGCCAAAAAGGAGCAGGCCATCGCCCTCTACAAGGATGCGGGCCTGAGCCTTTACCGCATTCCCATCTTCTTCCGCAACAGCCCCTACGTCGGCGCAGCCCTGATCGAGACGGCTGCGGTCCACATCAAGATCAATCGTCCCGATGTGGCCGCCCCGCTGCTCGACCAGGCCGGCGCCTTCATCGACCCGGAAGAGGACAAACTGCTGTTCGGCCGGCTGGAAAAGCTGCGCGAACAACTGCCGTAACAGGCACGGGAGCTTCAGCTCCCGTGAAGGAGACAGGGAACAGAAAACAGAAAAAAGCCCACGCACTCGAAGTGCGTGGATTCAAGACGGCAACCCGAATCGATATTTTCCCCGCAGTACGCTATCTTGCCGCACCCGGCGGCAGTTTACGATTCTCGTCAACTACATTCAGTTCCCCAAAGGAGCCAACATGCGTCGAGTTCTCTTCGGATTGTTCGCAGGCCTGGGCCTTCTGTCCTTCGCCTCGCCCGCCCTTGCCCAGACCGGTGGCAAGACGATGTCCTACTTCGAATTGTTTTTCTGGTCGGACGACCTGATGGGTCTGCTTCAGATCTGGGTCATCATTCTGATGTCGGCGGTCAACGTCGGCCTGTCGATCAGCTTCTTTCTGAGATACCGTCGCTCCGTAATGATTCCCGACACGACGTACAACCAGTTGGAGGTCATGCTGGAGGAGAAGCGGTACCGCGACGCCATCGACTTTGCCGCCAATGATCCCAGCTTCCTGGCCCGCCTGGTCGATGCGGCGCTGAACGAGGCGAGCAACGGTTATGCCGCCATGGAGCGCGCCATGGAAGAGGCTTCCGACCTCAGCTTCACCAAGATCATGCGCCCGCTCGAATGGCTGGCGATCCTGGGCAGCATCGGTCCGATGTGCGGCCTGTTCGGCACGGTCTATGGCATGATCGTCGCGTTCGGCAAGCTGGTCGAAGCCGGCGGCAAACCCGACCCGGCGGCGCTGGCCGGCGGTATTTCCACCGCCCTGGTCACCACCATCTGGGGGCTGATGGTCGCCATCCCCGCCCTGACGATGTACGGCTGGCTGAAGATCAAGGCCGACGCCCTGGCGGCCGAGGGCATGGTCATGGCCGAGGACCTGATCAGCCCGTTCAAACCCGGCGGCAAGAAAAAGGAAAAGCCCGCGGCCCCCGCCGCCGGCGGCAAGCCCGCGCCCAAGCCCGCGAAGGCTTGATTCGGGTTGGGTGAATGGGAGGGTTGTTTCGGGATGGCGTATGTTTTGACGGCGGATGTGATCTGTTCCTTGCAGGTGTTTCATGGCCAAGCGAAAAAAAACCACCAACTACGTCGCCAAGTCGGACCTGACGCCGATGATCGATGTCACCTTTCAGCTCATCATCTTCTTTCTGCTGGTGAACAACATCGTCTCCGAGGAATCGGTCTCGATGCTGGTGCCCAAGCTGTTTGATCCGAAGGTGGTGGAACTGGGCGATGTGCGGCGGCTGGTGATCAGCATCATCCCCTCGGACGATCCGCCGACGCGAAAGACCGCCGCCGACGCCTTGATGGTCAACGGCGAGCCGACCAAGGTGAAGCTGGGCTTCCGCGAGTACGACATCAGCAACCTGGACGATCTGATCGCCGAACTGAAGGAATCCAAGGAGCGCAACGAGGACATTCAGGTCCTGCTCCGCGCCGATGCGGCCACCTACTACGACCGTGTGCAGCCGGTGCTGGCGGCGATCACCACGGCAGGGATCAAGACGGTGAACCTTGTCGCCTTCCTTCCCAATGAAGGCCCGGACAACATGAACAACAAGTGAAGTGACAGGTGATCGCAGTGGCGACGAACGAGCTGATGCGAAGGATTTGAGATTTGAGATTTCAAATTTCAAATCTGAGATTTGGGATTCGAGATTTGAAATCTGAGATTCGCAATTTCCCCACCCCTCGCAACCACCCTTGCGGGGCATCAAAGGCCCAAGGCAAATGAGCCAAACCCCCGGACAACCCGGACAACCAACCCCCGGATCAACCCCCGGCCCCACCACCGGACAGCCGCCTTCCGCCGCCGCCGTCGCCGCGGCTCCGGCGCAGGAGACGGTGCATCACGAACCGCACAAGTCCAGGCGGAAGCAGTCCGGCAACATCATGGAACTGAACATGACGCCGATGATCGACGTCGTCTTCCAGCTTCTGATCTACTTCATCATCACCAGCAACTTCGTGCCCGGCGAAGGCATCATCACCGCCACCATGCCCGCCGGTTCGGGCCAGGCGGCGGAGGTGCCCAAGCTCGAACAGCCCATCAAGATCATCGTCCACGCCCGCACCGGCCGCACCGGCACGGGGTACCGGCTCGACATCGACAAATCCACCATCGCCCCCTCGACCTTCGGCGACCTGGGCAAAATGCTCGAAGGCATGCGCGAAGACAAGGGCGGCGCCTTCAGCGATGAGAACCCCATCATCATCCAGCCCAGCGGCGATGTCCGCTGGCAGCATGTGGTCAACGCCTTCAACCAGGCGGTCAAGGCACGCTACAAGAACATCGCCTTCGCCCAGGCCACCGAAGGCGCGCCCTGATGAGGCGGGAGCCGCTTGCGGCTTCGCGTTCCGCAGACGCGCAGCGAGGACGCTGCGGCTACAACGATGCAGACGCGCAGCGAGGACACTGCGGCTACTATACGATGTCTCCTGCCGCTGCCCCTGCCCGCCCGTTTTCATCCCGGTGCAATGCCCATGAATACCCTCTCCCGCAAGTTTCTTCTCGCCTGCACGCTTCTGCTGCCGGCCTTGACCTCGCCGGCGGCGGCGCAGCTGGATCATCTGAACGTCGATCGCCTGATCAAGGAGATGCGCGAGCGGGGCATGTCCGAACTGCTTGTGCATCTGTCGCGCGACGGCTCCATCAAGGACCCCGCCGACGCGAAGAAGCTCGAAGTCGAAATGCTCATCATGCGGGCCCAGACCCCCGTGGCCGGGAATCCTGATGACCTGAAGGAACGCATCGCCTCGCTGGAGAAGGGCATCGCGGAGTTTCAGAGCCTGATCAACGGCAACCGCGACAACACCAAGCGGGCCCTGTGGCAGACGGACATGGCGCTCCACCTGATTTACACCCGCATGTCGCTCAACGACCTGGCGGACGACTTCTACGAGTTCGGCGTCCCCACGCCGGAGCAGACCCGCGTGTTCGAGTCCGGCGCCTCCCTGGCCGCCGAGGCCATGTTCGACGCCTCCATCTTCCTCAGCCGGTTGCAGCGCGAGCTTCCCCGGTCGCCCGATTACAACCAGACCTACGTGAACACCGGCCGCTGGGAGGAACTCATGGATGAGTACGCCAAGACCAAGGTGCCTTTCATGCTGGCTCACGCGGCCTACTGGGCGTCGCTGCTCCCCGATTCGCATCCCTACTTCCAGAACCTGGGCAGGAACCCCAACATTCCGCTCCAGGCCACCAACCCCGCCGGCGAACGCGCCCGCCTGCTCAACGCCTCCATCGACGCCATCGGCAACATCCCCGTCGAACTGGCGACCAAGTACGGCATCCCCCAGCGTCCCTCCGACTTCATCAAGGCCAAGGCCATGGCCCGGCTGGGGCAGCACAACGACGCCATCGCCCTGCTCGACAAGGTCGTCCAGGCCTCCAAGGACGACCTGATGGCCTTCCGCGCCAACCTGATGCGGGCCGTGGCGCTGGAGCTGCGCGACAAGAAGCCCGATGCAGCCGTGGAATCGCTCGAATCGCTCAAGGATCATCCGCTGACGCAGGGCGGCGTGGCGTTCCCCATTCTCATTGCCGACCTTCAGCACCGCCTGCTGATGAAGCACGTGGGCAAGGATCGCAAGAAGATCGAGGCGGCCTACATGCCTTACGACAGGCTCTTCGCCGACAAGCGGCTGGGCCAGCGAACGGAGGCGGCGCGGATGTTCGTCTTCACCCGCTGGACGAAACAGTTCGCCGGCCAGAAGCAGGACACGTTGCCGCCGATGGTGCTTTCGGGCATGGGTGAGATGGAACGCATCCTGGGCAATGAACTGGTCGCCAAGTGGGCCGCGTTCCAGAAGGAGGAAAAGAACGAAGAGGCGGCGGCGGCGATGAAGGAGGCCCGGGTGCATCTGAACGCCTGCATCGACATCAGCGATGCGTTGGTCCGCCGGGCGGATGTGCCTGCGGAAGTGAAGGCCCGGGCCCGTTACAACAAGGCGTATTCAACCTACCTGAGCGATCCGGAAAACGGCGAAGCCTTCCTGTCGGCGGCGGCGATCTGGACCGAGCTGGCCAACGAACTGCCCGAGCATCCGCTGGCCGAGGAAGCCATCGGCCTGGCGGTGCGGTTCCTCTACAACCTGCACATTCAGGAGCAGCGGCCCGATGGCGTCGATGCGGCCTACCGCAACACCTGCGCGGTGCTCTACGCGAAGCTGGGACACACCGTCATCGCCGATGAGCAGCGGGTGTATTACACCTTCAACGTCCTCCAGGCCGAGGGCAAATACAAGGAGGCCGCCGAGTCCTACGAGAAGCTGCCGCTCCAGCATCGCGATTACGTCGAAGGGCAGCGCGAATGGCTCTACTGCCAGATACAGCTTTGGAATCCGATGCCCGAAGGAGAGGCCAAGGACCTGCGCCGCGACGCCCTGCGCGACGAGGCCAATCGCATCGAAAGGCTTGCCCGCCGGGCGCTGGAGGAGGACACCGGCACCACCAGGCAGGTGCAGATCATGAAGAACACCCTGGCGGACATCGTGCTCCGCAAGGTGGAACTGGACATTCACGGCCGGCTCTGGGATGACGCGGACAAGGCCCTTCGCAACTTCGCGGACGACCACCCGGACGATCCCGACCTGATCCGCCAGGCGATCAGCCGGCGCATTTTGGTGAAGGTGAAGCAGGGCGATGCGAACGAGGCGGTGAAGCTGGCCGAGGAACTGGTTCAGTCCTCCGGCGAGGACAAGGAGAAGCAGGCCGCGGCGGCCGCGACCATCGATGCCGCGCTGGCGGAACTGGCGGACGATATTGAGGACCTTCGCGCCGCGGCGGAACTGGCCAAGGGCGAGATCGACCGCAAGGAGTTCGCCGACCGCGCCACCAAGCAGGCCCAGGCGTCGGACCGGCTGGCGGACATGCTGCTGGAGTGGGGCCTCAAGAGCGGGGCGGAGCCGGATGATCTGTTCCGCTATCGCCTGATCAAGGTTCGTTCCTCGCTGCTGACGGGCAAGATTGATGAAGCCATGAAAGTGCTCAGGCCGCTGGTCGAGGCCGATCCGAGCGAGCCGCGCGTGATCTTCCTTCAGGGCGAGGCGCTCTTTGCCACGGGCAAGCGCACGGAACTGATCCAGGCGGTGGGCGTGTACGGCAAGGTCACCGGCGATGAAAGCACCCGCCCGGTGAAGATCACCGCCGACATGCCCCCCGCACAGCGGCAGCAGCGCGACATCCTCAACCGCATCTGGTGGCAGTCCTGGCTGCGGGCCCTTCAGGTGTATGACAGGCTCAACGAACACACCGCCCAGATTCCCCGTTTGATCAATCAACTCGAAGGGCAATATCCCGATCTGGGCGGCCCCGCGCTCAAGCCCAAGTTCGAGCAACTGAGGAACAAGCATCGCAAGTGACAGGCAAACGCACTACAATGCCGCCTCACCCTCAACGGAGTTCTTTCATGCACCTGATTGCCGCGATCACCCTTGTCACACTGCTCATGGCCGGCGTCTCCTTTGCCGCCGATGCGACCGGCGACGGCGCGGTGGCCTCCATCGACAAGTTCATCGCCGACCAGAAGGCCGCCGGCAAGATCGACCTCGAAAAGAAGAATTGGAAGACCAGCCTGCCCAAGCCGCCCAAGGCGACCTTCGACGCCAAGAGCGATTACTTCTGGATCATGGAAACCAACAAAGGAACCATCAAAATCAAGCTGCTGCCCGATGTCGCCCCGATGCACGTCTCCAGCACCATCTACCTCGCACGCCTGGGCTTCTACAACGACCTGAGCTTCCACCGCGTCATCACCCAGTTCATGGCCCAGGGCGGCTGCCCGCTGGGCAGAGGTGATGGTGGTCCCGGCTACGAGTACGACGGCGAGTTCGACAAGAACGTCCGCCACAACAAGCCCGGCCTCCTCTCGATGGCCAACCGCGGCCCCGGCACCGATGGCTCCCAGTTCTTCCTCACCTTCGTCCCCACCTCCTGGCTCGACGGCAAGCACACCATCTTCGGCGAAGTCGTCGAAGGCATGGATGTCGTCAAAGCCCTCGAAGCCGGCGGCTCCGGCACCGGCCAGACCAGGGAAGCCCTGGGCATCAAAAAGACCACCATCGAAGTCGCCGCGAAGAAGTGAGAATCAGAGGTCAGAGGTCAGAAGTCAGAAGTCACACAGCCAAAGCCCACCCACTCCTGTGGGTGGGTTTTTCATTTCAACCACTCACTACAATGCAACCATGCCGTCCCCCTCCTCCACTCCCCGCTGGACCACGCGAAAACTGCTCGCATGGACCACCGAACACTTCGGGAAAAAAGGCATCGACTCCCCGCGCCACTCCGCCGAGATGCTCCTGGCCCACGTGCTCGGCGTGACGCGCATCAAGCTCTTCATGGATGCCGACCGGCCCGCCGGCGACCTGGAACGCGCCGCCTTCCGCGACCTCGTCGAACGCGCGAGCAGACATGAACCGGTCGATTACCTCGTCGGCCACGCGCCGTTCTTCTCGATGATGTTCAAGGTCACCCCGGCGGTGCTCATCCCGCGACCCTCGACGGAGACGGTCGTCGAGCACATCATCCAGCACTCGCGCCGAACGCCGGGCTTTCGCGCACCGGTCATCGCCGACATCTGCACCGGCAGCGGCATCATCGCCATCACCCTCGCCAAACAGATCGAAGGCGCCCGGATCGTCGCCACCGACATCAGCGAAGAGGCCCTGACGATCGCCAGGGAAAACGCGGCCACACACGGCGTCACCGATCGCATCGACTTCCGCCGGGGCGATCTGCTCGATCCGCTCAAGTTCGAGCGATTCAGATATCTCGTGAGCAACCCGCCTTACATCAGCGATGCGGAATTTGAAAACGTGTTGCCCAACGTGAAGGATTACGAACCGCACCTGGCCCTGCGCGGCGGCAGCGACGGCCTCGACTTCATCCGCCGCATCATCGCGCAGTCGAAACAGCACATCGAGGCGCCCGGACAGGTCGTGATTGAAATCGCCGATTCGCAGAAGGCCGCGGCGCTGGAACTGGCGCAGGAGGCGGGCCTGGAGAACGCACAGGTCCTCACCGATCACGAAGGCCTGCCCCGCGTGCTGGTGGCGGATGTGAGTGCATAGGGTGGGTATTGATGGTCATTTTAGTAAAAGCCCCAAGCCCGATGGCGAGTCCGCGAGCCGTCGGGGTATTCCGGTTCGATACCCCAAGGGTTCGGCGGACCTCACCCTTGGGCTTGGGGCTTTTACTAAAGTGACCATCAATAAATAGGGTGCGTAGGGTGAGTGATAGGGTGGCTGGGGCTGAGTCCGCGAAGCCCCGGCTGAGCGCGCGGCAGGCGTGTATGACAGGCAAAAGTGGTTGGTCACAGCAAGGCGCACCGGGCCGGGGCTTGCGCAAAGCCTCCAGCCCCAGCCACCCAGCCATCCACCCTCACCCGGAATAAGTTCTCATTTTCCCCGCCGCTTCACGCCGCCAGTCGCAGGTTGCGTTTGCCGCCGCCCAGGGCTTCCATGTCGCCATCGACCATGCCGCACACAAGCTGCTCAAACGTGTGGCGATGTTTCCAGCCCAGCGCCTTGCGGGCCTTGTCCGGTTCGCCAAGAAGCAGATCGACCTCCGCGGGACGCAAAAACCTGGGATCGGTCACGACATGATCGCGGTAGTTCAGATTCACATGGGAGAACGCGATTTCGCAGAAGTCGCGCACGCTCCAGGTCTGCCCGGTGGCGACGACGTAATCATCCGGCGTCTCCTGCTGAAGCATCAGCCACATCGCCTCGACGTAATCCTTCGCGTGGCCCCAGTCGCGCTGGGCCGAGAGGTTGCCCAGGCGCAGCTCGTGAGCCATGCCCATCTTGATCTTCGCCACATGGCTGGTGATTTTTCGGGTGACGAACTCGAAGCCGCGACGGGGCGATTCGTGGTTGTAGAGGATGCCGCTGGAGGTGTGCAGGCCGTAGGCTTCGCGGTAGTTGCGGGTCAGTTCGAAGCCGGCGCACTTGCTGATGCCGTAGCTGGAGCGCGGGTGGAAGGGGGTCGATTCGCTCTGCGGCGTCTCGCGAACCTTGCCGAACATCTCGCTGGAGCCTGCGAAATAGAAGCGGCACTCCGGGGCGACTTCCTTGATCGCGGCGAGCATGTGATGCGTGCCGTTGATGTTCGTGTTCATCGTCGAGAACTCATCCTCGAACGAATAGCTGACGAAGCTCTGCGCCGCCAGGTGGTAGCACTCGGCAGGCTTGACGGTCTGCATCACCCTGCACAGGCTCGCGTAATTTTCCAGCGAAGCCGGGTGCAGCGTCACGCGATCGAGCAGATGGCGAATCCGGCCATGACGCGCGGCAGGGTCTTCCGTGGCCACACGGCGAACGACGCCATGCACCTCGTATCCCTTATCGAGAAGCAGTTCCGCGAGGTAGGAGCCGTCCTGCCCCGTGATGCCGGTGATGAGTGCGGTTTTGGATTGCATAAATAAGTTCCGAGTTCTGAGTTCTGAGTTCTGAGTTCTGAGTTCCAGGTTCCATGTTCCATGTTCCATGTTTGAAGGCAGGCTCCCAACAACTTGGAACCTGGAACTTTTTTCACGCCGCTTTTCGCAGTGAAGGTTCAGTCTGTCGATTGATCAGTTTTTCAAGCGGTTCGTAGCACTTTTCAAAGCGGTACATCGTTTCGATGCGCTCCCTGGCCTGTGCCGCGATGCGAAGGCGCAGGTGGCGGTCGTGGATGATGCGCTCGATCGTCCGGGCCCATTGCAGCGGCGAATCGCAGATGAACAGGTGCTCGCCGTCGTCGCCATGAATCCCCTCGGCGGCGCCGGGCGAGCAGACCGCCACGCGGCCGCCGGCCATCGCTTCGAGCACCTTCGTCTGCACGCCGCGGGCGATCTTCAGCGGCGCGATCGATGCGACGGCATGGCGCAGATGGTCGCGCACATCAGGCACCGACCCGACGACCTCGACATTCTCCGCATGGTCCAATGCAAGAACCTCCGCCGATGGATGCCGCCCGATGATCTGGAGCTTCACCCCGGGCACGCGCCGGCGCAGCAGAGGCATGACGTGATTCACGAACCAGATGATGCCCTCGACATTCGGCTTGTAATCGAGCACGCCGATGAACACGATCATCTGCGAACCCGCATCAGGCATGGGCTGATGAAATGTCGTATCGACCGCATGACGCAGTTCGACGAGTCCGGGATGATCGCCCACTTCCCTGCGGTAGATGTTCGCCTCGGCCTCGCTCACCACGCCGATGGCGTCGAAGCGATCGTGCCGGCCGGCCTCGATGGCGCGAAGGCGTCTGGCCTCTGCCGCGTAAACCCAGCGCATCGGCGGCCTGCTGTTCCTTGCATATTCCGCCCACTTGGCGCTATCGACATCAACGAGATCGATGATGTGCTTGATCGACGCATCCCGCTTCGTCAGCGCTCTTGCATACCGCACCATGCCGGTGCAGAAGGTCACCACCGCATCGAAGGGCCGCTCGCGATGCCACGCTTCAATGGTGCGCTTGAGCGCGGGACGGTAAAAGTAGGCGGGTGAAACGGCGCCGCCCAAAGCGAGCGAGAGCAAGCCGCGCAGTTTGCCCCATCGGGCGCTGATCGGCTGCACGCAGACTTGCCGCGCGAAACCTTCGAGGACCGACATCTGCTCCGCCGTGACCGGCTCATCACTGACCGAGGCCAGCGACACGTCGTAACGCCGGGCGAGAAACCGGAGAATGTGAAACGCCCGAATGCGATCGCCACGGTCCGGCGGATAGGGCACGCGATGCGTCAGAAACAGCACCCGCTCCCGGGGCGGGGCGGAGCCTCGTGCCGAAACCTGCATTGCTGATGGTGTCGAATGATTCATGCGCCACCCTGTACGACCGGCGGAATATCCCGCACATTCGTTACATTCGGCACAAACGGACCCCGACTTGGGCCGATAGAAGAAAGTAAGTTCTGAGTTCCGAGTTCTGAGTTCTGAGTTGTGAGCAAACCAAAGCTGCCTCCATGCCTTCCGACACCCGACACCCGACACCCGACACCCGAGGCTTTCACCGTCTGATCGTCTTCTCCGATGACTGGGGCCGGCATCCATCGAGTTGTCAGCATCTGATCGGGCAGTTGCTGCCGCGTTATCAGACGCTTTGGGTCAACACCATCGGCACGCGATCGCCAAAACTGTCGTGGGAAGATTTGGGAAAGGCGTTCAAAAAAATCGGGCAATGGCTGCGGCCGCCGGCCAGGCACGGGAGCTTCAGCTCCCGTGCCTTGGGCAACCTCACCGTCCTGTCCCCCAAAATGTTCCCCGGCTTCCGCAAAGCATGGCAGCGCAAGCTCAATCGCAAGCTCATCACCCGCGCCATCCACAAGGCCCTTGGTCCGCGTCAGCCCGGCGAAATTCGCACCGCCATCACCACCATTCCCATCACCGCCGATCTGCCTCGCGCTGATGCGAATGACGCAACAGGCCTGGATGTCGATCGCTGGATCTATTACTGCGTCGATGACTTCTCCGTCTGGCCCGGTCTCGACGGCAACGTGCTCGACGCGATGGACCGGCAGATGGCCCAGCGAGCCGACGCGATCATCGCGGTCTCGCAGACCCTCCGTGATCGCATCAAGACATGGGGCCGCGAGTCGATTCTGCTGACGCATGGCATCGACCTGAATCACTGGCAGACGACAACAGGCACGGGAGCTTCAAGCGACCGTGCAAAGGAACAGGGGACAGGAGACAAGGAACAGGAGAAAAAATCCGAAATCCGAAATCCGAAATCCGAAATCCCCCCCCCCTGGCCCGAGGCGACGCTCCGCCCCATCTTCCTCTTCTGGGGCGTCGTCGATCAGCGGCTGGATGTCGATTGGTGTCTGGCGATCGCGGAGAAGCTGGGCACGCTCGTGCTCATGGGCCCGCGGCAGTCGCCGTCGCCCCGGCTGATGAATCATCCGCGCATCATCATGCCCGGTCCGATGCCTTATGACGCCCTGCCTTCGCTGGCGGCGGCGACCGATGTGCTGGTGATGCCTTACGCCGACCTGCCCGTGACCCGCGCGATTCAGCCGCTCAAGTTCAAGGAGTATCTGGCCACGGGCAAACCGGTGATCGCCCGCCGGCTTCCCGCGACGATGGAGTGGTCCGATGCCGCCGATGTGCTCGGATCGCTCGATGAACTGCTGACCATCGCCCCGTTGCGGGCGACAGGCGCGATTCCACCGGAGCAGACTCACGCCCGCCGCCGGCTGGCCGGCGAATCGTGGACCGCCAAGGCCGGCGTGCTCGAACAGGTGATCCTCGGCGCCTGAGTCGCGGCTCGGACTTTCGGGCGGAGCCTGGATATGCTGGCGTCATGACTCCTTCGCCTTCCACCACCGGCGCCGCCCTGCCGCGCGTCGTGGGCGTCGGCGGCGCGGTGATGATGGGGCTGGGTTCGATCATCGGCACCGGGGTGTTCGTCACCCTCGGCATCGCTGCGGGGCTGGCCGGTCCTGCGGTGATTCTCGCCATTGCTCTCGCCGCGGTCATCGCCGCCGCCAACGGACTCTCCAGCGCCCAGCTTGCCGCCAATCACCCCGTCTCCGGCGGCGCCTACGAATACGGCCACCGCCACCTCCACCCTTCGCTGGGCTTCACCGCGGGTTGGATGTTCCTCTGCGCCAAATCAGCCAGCGCCGCCACGGCTGCGCTGGGCTTTGCGCAATATGCGATGACCGCGCTGGAGATCGACCATCTGCCTCACCACCACTGGCTCGCGCTGGTGCTGGTGACCGCGCTCACCGCGATCGTTCTTGCCGGGGCCAGGCGATCCAATCATGCGAACATTCTCATCGTGTCCATCACGCTCGGCTCGCTGCTTTTTTTCATCGCCATCTGCCTGCCTCGCGTCATGGAAAACAGTTCGCACATCATCGAGGTGTTCTTTCCGTGGGACCCCGAAGAGACCCGCTCGCAACCGGGGCGGCTGCTCGAGGCGACGGCCCTCATGTTCGTCGCCTACACCGGCTACGGCCGCATCGCCACCCTCGGCGAGGAGATTCACGAGCCGCGCAAGAGCATCCCCAAGGCCATCATCATCACCCTGCTGATCACCATGACGCTCTACATGGTGGTGGCGTGGTGCGCCCTGGCGGCTGACCCCGGCTTTGGATACGGAACCACACGCGATGGCGCACCCCTGGCGACCATCGCCCGGCAGGTGGCCGGCCACTGGGCGGGCCACATCCTCACCCTCGGCGCCATCACCGCCATGATCGGCGTGCTGCTCAACCTCATCCTCGGCCTGTCGCGCGTCGCCCTGGCGATGGGGAGACGCGGCGATCTGCCTCAAGTGTTTGGCCAACTCAACGCCACCGGTCAGACGCCATCGGCAGCGGTGATTTTCGTCGGCTGCATTATCGCCTGCCTCGTCCTCATCGGCGATGTGAAAACAACCTGGTCCTTCAGCGCCTTCACCGTGCTGATCTATTACGCCATCACCAACCTCGCCGCCCTGCGACTGAAGCAGGATGAAACGCTTTACCCGCGCTGGATCGCCGTGGTCGGCCTGCTCGGCTGCGTGTTCCTCGCCTTCCGGGTCGAGCCTCGCATCTGGATGATCGGGCTGGCGATCATCGCCATCGGCCTGCTCTGGCACCTGATCGCAAGAGCTGCCGCCTCCCGAGCCGCGAGGTAACACCTCGCGGACGTGTACGGCCTGAAGGGGCGTGATGCAAATACAGCGGATGGACGACCTCCGCCCTGTGTTCCGCGATCTTCCTGCACTCGCCTTTTTCGAGGCTTCCAATCACCGGCGCGATTCTCCCTCCTTCAGGCTGCTGACGTCCGCGACTCGTTGAGTCGCGGCTCGGAGTCGCGGCTCGAAATCATGTCTCGCTGTTCACTTCCTCTTCCGCAGCCTCCGCTTCGATCGCGGCGATCAGCGGCGCGGCATCCTGCACCGGCAACTCCTCCACATCGCGCAGCTTTCGCGTGATGGCCCGGGTGCGAACATCAACCTTGTCGATGGTGTTGGAGGCTTCGCGCAGTTTGTCTTTCACTTTCGCGATGACATCGCCGAACTTGCCGAACTCGGTCTTGATCGCGCCGAGCACGGACCAGACTTCGCTGGAGCGTTTGGAGATTGCGAGCGTGCGGAAACCCATTTGCAGGCTGTTGAGCATGGCCGCCAGCGTGGTGGGACCGGCGATGGAAACGCGGTGGTCGCGCTGGAGTGAATCGGCCAGCCCCGGACGGCGCAGCACCTCGGCATACAAGCCTTCGATGGGCAGAAAGAGAATCGCAAAATCGGTCGTGTTGGGCGGATCGATGTACTTGTCACGGATCAGCTTCGCCTGCGTTTTGATCCTGTTTTCAAGCTGTTTTGACGCTTCCGCCACGCCTTCGACATCGGCCTTCTCCGAGGCTTCGACGAGCCTTTCGTAATCCTCGCGCGGGTACTTGGCGTCGATGGGCAGCCAGACCACGCCGCCCTCCATCTCATCGCGGCCGGGCAGTTTGATGGCAAACTCCACGCGGTCGTTGCTGTCATGTTTCGTTGGGACGTTGGCCGCGTACTGATCGATGGTGAGCATCTGTTCGAGCAGGTTGCCCAGTTGCATTTCGCCCCAGGTGCCTCGCGTCTTGACGTTGACGAGCACCTTCTTGAGGTCCCCCACACCGGTGGCCAGCGTCTGCATTTCGCCCAGTCCCTTGTGGACCTGTTCGAGCCGGTCGCTGACGAGCTTGAAGCTTTCGCCCAACCGCTTGTCGAGTGTGCCTTGCAGTTTTTCATCGACGGTCTGCCGCATCTGGTCGAGCTTGGCGGCATTCTGCGTCTGCAATTCGGCGAGCCTGGTCTCCACCGTGGTGCGCAGCTCGGCGAGTTTTTTTTCGTTGCTTTCGGTGAGTTTGGCCAGGTCGGTCTTGAAGCTGTCGAACTGCGTCTTCTGCTGCACGGCCATCTCGGCGACGGTCTTGACGACCGAATCATTGAAATGCTTCAGCGCCAGCGATGTTTCATCGCGGGTCTGTCTGGCCTGGGCCCCGGCATCGACCCTTGCCGCATCGAGCTTCTTGCCGCTTTCCTCGGTCAGCGAGGTGAGGCGAAGCTCGATCGTTTCGCGCATCGCTTCGAGTCGTTTGCCGCCGCTTTCGCTGATGCCTTGCAGGGCGAGCGAAAAGGATTCGAGCTGCTGTTTTTGAATGGAGGCGATGTCGGCCATCTGCCTGAGCACGGAATCGTTGAAGGCTTTGAGACTGGCGCCGACTTCCTCGCGCAGATGCTTGGCGCTGTCGCCGGATTCGGAGCGGTTGCGGGCGATCTCCTCGCGCACCGCGCGTTCGATGCGTTCATGCCCATCGCCGACCGCATCGAAGGAAGCCTTGAGCGAAGCGGGATCGATGGCGACCTTGCGGCGAAGGAGCATGATGAGCATCACCAGCGATGCCACAGCCAGAAGAATCAGGATGAAGAAGATGATGTCTTGCATGCGGCCATTCCCCGCGAAACAAATCTGAACGACTGATTGAAGTGCAGTGTACCGCAAGGGGTGGCCACAGGGGTCTGCAATCGACGGCACCGCAATGCAGATGCTACAATGTACAAAGTTGGGTACTGTATTCTTCATGGAGCCGGCACGGTGAAAACCCGCGACATCCAACCACTGAGCGAACATCGGGCCCACCTGGCGGAACACTTTCGGCAGGTGCAGGAGACGGGGCGTCCGATGTTTGTGACGAGCAACGGGCGCACCGCAGCGGTGGTGCTCAGCCCGCAGGCCTACGATGAACTGAACGCCAAGGCTGAACTTGCCGCCACCTTGACTGCGATTGACAGCAGCCTGGCGGACATCAGCGAGGGCAAGGTGGTTGACGCCCGCAAAGCGATGCGCCGGATCGCCAGGCGATCGGGGATCAAAACTCAACGGTGAGCCACACATCGGGGATGTTCATGAGCCATCAGGTTGTCGAGGTGCTTTCATTTCGTCACGGCGCGCAGAGTCAGAGCGATTGAGCAATGGGGACTTCTGAATAACCCCCGATGTACCGTGAACCAGGGGATTGCTACGCCGCAAGCGGCTTGGGCGTGAGGTTATTCAGGAATCCCAATGGATAATCCCCGCCGCACTTCGTCCATTTTGCGCCGAAAAATTTCCCATCCACTTTTCCGTTTCTTCCCTTCGTGACGCTTAATTCGTCTGCTCCGCCATCCGATGAATCCATAGTCGAATGTTTCGTTGCGCTCTGACTGGAGTACCCCAGCAGCGCAACCCCCCGGAAGCCCCGGAAGCCCCCGAAGCCCCGGGCAACCCCGGACCGGACAACGGAGAGAACCCGAAGGAGAAGCCCCCCTATGTCAAGACACAAAGACATCCTCACCACCGGTGAAGTTGCCAAGGTCTGCAACGTCGCCCCCCGCACGGTCAGCAAATGGTTCGATTCGGGCCAGTTGCGAGGCTATCGCATCCCCGGCTCCAAGGACCGGCGGATTCCGCTCAACGCCCTGATCAAGTTCATGAAGGCGCACAACATTCCGCTCGACGGCCTTCAGTCGGGCCGGACGCGGGTGCTGATCGTCGATGATGAATCGGAGATCGTCGAGGTGCTCGAGAAGGTGCTCACCGAGCAGGCCAACTACGAGGTGCGCACCAGCCACAACGGGTTTGCCGCCGGCGTGGAATGCGAAAAGTTCCGCCCCCACGTGCTGCTTCTGGACATGCACCTGGGCGACATCAACGGCGAGCGCGTGCTCAAGATGGTCCGCGACAACGGCGACCTGCAACTGACCAAGGTCATCGCCATGAGCGGCAAGCTCACCGATGGCCAGGCCCACCACCTGATCCAGAACGGATTCGACGGCTACCTCAAGAAGCCGTTCCATGTCCGGCAGGTGATCGAGGCGGTCGAAGACGCCACGGCCGTGGTGTATTGAGAATCATCGGACAAGCGAACAAAACAGGAAGCCGAACCGCTCATCGGTTCGGCTTTTTTCGTGCGCTGTTGACCTGATGGCATGGCTGATTGGCAGGCGCGGTCCCGCCTCATCACGGATCGACGAAATCCCACACCAGCGTCTGCCTTGCATCCGGCTCGTTGAACCAGGATGGTGCGGCGGTATCCGTGCGAACCGTCTGGATCACGTGCGCCGCGTGGCTGTCGGCGAAGGCGACATTCGCCCCGCTGTTGTGTCGCAGGCCGACGGTTCCCTCGACGGCGTGAAAGTGGCCGAAGGAACTGTCGCCGGGGGCATCGGGGCGCACATCAAGGGCCCGGCCATCGACGTACATCACCGTGCGGGACGGTTCGCGCATGGCGATGTCGGTGTAAAACTTGGCCACGCCGGCGTTGCTGTAACCGAAGCCCTCGTTCATCTTGATGGTGCGGTTGTCGCGGCGCACGTTGCCGTCCACGGGGAACTCCGTCCAGACGGGGTCCTGCTTGAACTCCATGTACGTGCGCTGATTGGCGTCGCTGCCGTAGTTCTTCACGGCGGCGTTGAGATACACATCCAGGGCGTTGAACCACATCGCCTTGTTGCGGTCGGCAACCGTGCCCACGATGTTGCTGTTGATGAACGGCTGCGGAAAGACGCGGCGATAATCTTCCTGATAGCTGGAGGTGGCCAGGCAGAGCTGGCGCATGTTGCTCAGACACTTCACCTGCCTGGCGGTGGTGCGGGCCTTGCCCAGCGCCGGCAGGAGCAAACCGATCAGCAGGGCAATGATGGAAATGACCACGAGCAACTCAATCAGCGTGAACGCACCACCCCGGACGGCGCGGCGGGTCTGACAACCAAGATGCGATCGGCGTTTCATGGCAGTCCTTTGCTTTTGCGAAGGAGTCGTCTCCGACAGGCTCAGCGATGCCCAGCCCGCCCTTCCAAAAGTCATTATAAATGCCTGTTCGATGTAGTGTGTGAGTTTTTCGTTGATTTTTCGGCGGGGCGGTGTGCCATCTTTTGTGGCAGGATATTTGGGTGGCCGGGCTTGTTGGCTGACGCCGCCCTTTCGCGCTATCATTTCGTCATGCTCAACTGGACCCAGTGTGAATCCGTGGAGCGCATCGCTGAAAAGGTCGGCGGCGCGTGGGTTTTCAAAGGCACGCGCGTTCCGGTGAAGGCGCTGTTCGAGAATCTCGAAAACGGCGCATCGATCGACGAGTTTCTGGCGTGGTTCCCCGGCGTCACCCGCAGGCAGGTCGAAGCCGTCCTTGATCACGCCCGGCGGAGCCTTGTTGAAACGTAAGCCGTGCCCTTTCAAGCATGAAGATTCTCTTCGGCCGAGGCTTGAACTGCCTTCCTAATTGATTCCGGATGCATAACATTCCACGATTCTTGGCTGCCCTGCAACTCGAAAAAAAATCGGTATGCTGTGGGCTTTGGACCGGGGGATCGGGCCGGCACATGCGCGTGCCGGTGGTCGTGTTTGTCGGGTTTGTGATGACATCGAAACGAGTGGCGCACTACCCCTGCTCCTGCCCCTGCCCCCGAAGGATTTACTCCGTTGAGCAACCGCACCATTCAATACCGTGAAGCCCTCCGCGAAGCCATGAACGAGGAGATGCGGCGTGATGATCGCGTCTTTCTCATGGGCGAGGAGGTGGCCCAGTACAACGGCGCCTACAAGGTCAGCGAGGGCATGCTCGATGAGTTCGGCCCGCGGCGCATCGTCGAT
This sequence comes from uncultured Phycisphaeraceae bacterium, assembly GCA_964649195.1. Classification (GTDB taxonomy): domain Bacteria; phylum Planctomycetota; class Phycisphaerae; order Phycisphaerales; family Phycisphaeraceae; genus JTS-RE9. Next base: position 14,879 of record CAZYPK010000022.1, on the reverse strand, counting down.
TCGCCCATCAGTGAGACGGGGTTTGCGGGGCTGGGCGTGGCGGCGGCGATGTACGGGCTGAGGCCGATCATCGAGTTCATGTCGTGGTCGTTCTGCCTGGTCGCCGCCGACCAGATCATCAACAACGCGCCGAAGATGCTCTACATGTCCGGCGGACAGTTCGGTTGCCCGATGGTCTTCCGCGGCAACAACGGCGCGGGCGGTCAGCTCGGCTCGACTCATTCCTGGTGCGTTGAAAGCATGTTCGCCACGGTGCCTGGTTTGAAGCTGGCGGTGCCCTCGACGCCGCGCGATGCCAAGGGGCTGCTCAAAGCCGCCATCCGCGACAATGATCCGGTTTTCTTCCTCGAATCCGAACGCATGCTCGGCTTCGGCGCCCGCGGCGACAAGGATTTCTCGCGTTACCTGAGCGAAGGCCGGTGGGCGCCGCCGGAAGTTTCCGATCAATACAAGCCCAACGGCACGGATGATGGCAATGACTTCGTCATTCCTCTGGGCGTGGCCGACATCAAGAAGCCGGGCAAGGATGTCACCATCATCGCCGCCGGTCGGCCGGTGCATTTCGCCCTCGCCGCCGCCGAGGAACTGGAGAAGGAAGGCATCGACTGCGAAGTGATCGATCCTCGCACCTACCGTCCGCTGGACATCGACACGATCGTCAACAGCGTGAAGAAGACGAATTACTGCGTCGTCGTCGACCAGTCGTGGCCCTTCGCCTCCGTCGCCAGCGAAATTGCGATGCAGATTTACGAGCGTGCGATGGATCACCTGGACAACAAGATCATCCGCGTCAACAACGATGATGTGCCGGCTCCTTACGCCCGTGGCCTGGAGCAGGAGATGTTGCCCAACACGCGCAAGATCATCGAAGCGGTGCGTGCGGCGCTCTACAAGGCGTGATGAACATTTGGAGCCGCAAGAGCCGCGACTCAACGAGTCGCGGAGGTGAACAGCCTGAAGGAACGGTGATGCGCGCCCTGGGCCTTCGACCTCGAACGCGCCGGCGCGCCCTGTCCGATCCTCAGCACCAACTCCGCGCCCTGTCGTCACCGCACCTTTGTCGCGCAATCGAACGCTCCTTCAGGCGGTTCATCTCCGCGACTCGTTGAGTCGCGGCTCTTATCCATCGCAGTCAACTATTTCCCGCTGCGATGTCACCCGGATCGCCTGGATTGCAGGTATTCTTTGTGTCCACCCATTCCACGGAGTTCTCCGATGTTCCATCGTCTTCTCGTATTGGTTGCCATGCTGCTTCAGGTTGTCACGCCCGGCGTCGCGGAAGCGGACACGGTGAAGGTGTTCATCCTCGCCGGCCAGTCCAACATGGAAGGCAAGGCCCCCAACGCCCTCTACGACATCCAGGCCGCCGATCCGAAGACCGCCGATCTGTTTGCCCATCTGCGCAAGGATGGCCGGTGGATCGTGCGCGATGATGTGTTCATCAAGTTCCTCGATCGCAAAGGCCCGCTCACGCTCGGCTACGGCTCGCCCAATCGCACGGGTGTCGAGCTCGAGTTCGGCAACGTCATGGGCGATCACTTCAAGGAGCCGGTGCTGCTCATCAAGGCCGCGTGGGGCGGACACTCGCTGGTGAAACTTTTCCGCTCCCCCTCGGCGGGCCTGCCTGCGCAGGCGGCGCTCGATGCGGAACTCAAGCAGGCCCAGGATCGCGTGAAGAACAACAACGAAAAGAAAAACAGGACCGACCCGCTACCGACGATGGAACAGATCAAGGCGGGGTACGGCAGCTCCTACCGCGACATGCTCGCCCAGGTGCGGGGCGCGATGACCGATTACGAAACGATGTTCCCCCAGCTCAAGGGGAAGAAGCTGGAGATCGCCGGCTTCGTCTGGTTCCAGGGTTGGAACGACATGTACGGCGGGCAGGATGAATATGCCTCGAACATGAAGCACCTGATCGATGATGTCCGCAAGGAATACAAGTCGCCCAGGCTGCCGGTGGTCATCGCGGCGATGGGGCAGAACGGCTCGACGCCGGCCAAGGGCGCGATGCTCACCGTGCAGCAGGCGCAGATGAGCATGAACGATGTGCCGGAGTACCGGGGCAATGTGAAGGCGATCCGCACCGATGTGCTGGTGGATGTCGCCGCGGAAAAACTCTTCCCGACCTGGAAGCAGAACGTCGATGAATGGAACAAGACCGGCGGCGACTTCCCCTACCACTACCTCGGCAGCGCGATCTGGTTCAACCGCATCGGCAAGGCGATGGGCGAGGCGATGGTGGAACTGCTCGGGAACTGATGCATGATCGATGTGCCGTTTTGATGCTTTGTTGAAACCGGAGCCGTTCCATGAAACACACCTTCATCGCCGCGTCCGTTCTCATGATGGCTTGCGCATCTGAACCGACGGCACATGCCGCAACCGCCGCGAGGCCCAACATCCTCATCCTCTATGCCGATGACATGGGCTTTGGCGATCTGGGCGTTCAGAATCCCGACTCGAAGATTCCCACCCCCAATCTCGACCGCCTGGCCGGTGAAGGCATGCGATTCACCGACGCCCACAGTTCATCAGGCATCTGCACGCCCAGTCGATATGCCATGCTTCACGGCCGATATCACTGGCGCAAGTTTCACGGCATCGTCAATTCGTTCGATCAGCCGATCATGGATGATCGCCGCACCACGATCGCGGAAATGCTCAAGGCCAGGGGCTATCGCACCGCCTGCATCGGCAAGTGGCACCTGGGCTGGGATTGGAACGCGATCAAGAAGCCCGGCGCCAGGCCCAAGGACCGCGCCTTCGCACCGGATGATTTCGATTGGAGCAAGCCGATCCCCGGCGGGCCGTTGTCGCATGGCTTCGATTATTACTTCGGCGATGATGTGCCCAACTTTCCGCCTTACGCCTGGTTTGAAAACAATCGCATCATCACCGCGCCGACCGTGCCGCTGAAGATCACACCCAAGACGGCGGAGGGAAACTGGGAAGCGAGGCCGGGGCCGTCGGTCAAGGATTGGGACTTCCACGATGTCATGCCCAGGATGACGCAAAAAGCCGTCGAATGGATCGGCAGGCAGAAGAAAGACGAACCTTTTTTCCTCTACTTCCCCTGCACCTCGCCTCACGCCCCGATCATTCCCACGCCGCAGTTCATCGGCAAGTCCAAAGCCCACGGCTACGGCGACTTCATGGTGCAGACCGACTGGAGCCTGGGCCGGATTCTCGACGCCCTCAAAACACACGGCTTCAGCGACGACACGCTGGTCATCTTCAGTTCCGACAACGGCCCCGAAAGATACGCCTACGACCGCGTTCAAAACTCGGGCCATCGCAGCATGGGCCCGCTGCGCGGACTCAAGCGCGACCTCTGGGAAGGCGGCCACCGCGTGCCTTTTGTCGTGCGCTGGCCGGGTGTGGTCAAGGCCGGCGCGGTGAGCGACGAACTGATCAGCCAGATCGATATTCTTGCCACGCTTGCAGCCATCATCGATTTCAAACTCCCTGCGGACTCCGGCGAAGACAGCCTGAATCAACTGCCGCTGCTGCTGGGCAAAGGCAAGAGCGCCCGGAACACGCTCGTTCACAACACCAACGCCAACGGCTACGCCATCCGCCACGGCGACTGGGTGCTGATCCAGGCCGCAACCGGCGGCGTCTCCGCCGTGCCCAAATGGTACGACGAGGCGCAAGGCTACCAACGCAACACCTCGGCGGGCGAACTTTACAACCTGCGCCAAGACCTCGCCCAGAAAAACAACCTCTACGACAAACACCCCGACACCGTCGCCAGACTCGGCGCGATGCTTGACGCGATCCGCAACAAAAAGGAATGACGGCGCCCGAAGCGTGGTTGGAGAGGTCAGAAGTCAGAGATCAGAGGTCGGAGATAAGGGATTCCTGAATAACCTCACGTCCAAGCCGCTTGCGGCGTAGCAATCCCTGATTGACGGTACATCGGGGGGTTATTCAGAAGTCCCATCAAAGATCAGAAAAGCATCCTGTTTCCCAGTGGTTTCTTTCGCGCTGACTTCCGACCTCTGACCTCTGACTTCTGACTTCTGACCTCTGACTTCTGACCTCTGACTTCTGACCTCTTTTTCTAATCCAACCCCCCATAAGGCAAGGCGATCCCCATCTGCAGCACGGTTCCTTTGTATTGGAACGACCACGCATACCCCTGCGGTCCGAGATTGCCCTCGAAGCGAAGTCGGTGGGCGCTGGCATCGAGGCTCATGTAGTTGCCGCCGTTGCCGAAGTGAGTGGTGGCGAAGCGGTTGATCGACGTGTGGCCCATGTCCACGAAGTCGAGGTTGATGCCGTAGCTTGGATCTTCCTCGATGATCACCGGCGTCGGGGTGCGGGTGGCGATGCCGGTGACCGGGGCCTGATACTCGGCGAACTGCGGGAGGTTGTTGATCCGCGCCCCGGGCAGCGACTGCATCAGGGCCACATCGAACATGCCGTTGCTGCCGATGCCGGATCGAAAGGTTCCCGTCGGCAGCGAGGGGCAGCGGTAAAGGGCGCGTGCCGCCTCCTCACCGCTCAGATACCCGACCAGCGTGCCGGTCTTCGTGGAAACGGGCACGGGCTGATAGTAAGGCTTGAAAACCTCCTTCCCCATGAAGGGACCTTCGATCGGTTGCGATCCCGTCCAGGGCGGCCCCCAAACCCCGGCCAGACGACCGCGATTGTCGTCCCCCAGTAAATCATGGCGATGCCCATTTGATGAAACTGCGAACGGCATTGAACATCGCGGGCGGTCTCCTTCACCGCCTTGAGCGATGGAAGAGTCATCGCAATGAGCAACGTGATGATGGCGATCACCACCAGCAGTTCGATGAGCGTGAAAGCGTTTTGTCGCCACATGGCTGCTCGGCTCCGGTACGGCACATCATCCGATATCGGCGGCAAACATCCATTCTACCGATGAGGATAGGAAGAAAACAAGAGATCACGAGATCGCTCCCATGCAAGGGCAATCGCATGGGCCTCCGATTAGTACCAGGGTCGGCGCATTTAGCCGTTCGCCTAGGCGAACGGTGTATTGGACGGCCGCAAAGAGTCACAAAAGAACAGAAAATGATGAACCAACAGGCGGGCAACCGTCATATGCGCTTGCCCTGCCGACGGCACCATCCCGATCAGGGTGGCTCCTGTGTGAACGCACCCACAACGGATGGTTGCCGGTGTTCGTCGCCCAGGCCCTTCTTCTCTTGTCGGGATGGTGTTTCCAAAGAGAAGCCCTCTACATGCGATCGCCCTGGCAGCATCAATGCGAAAGTTGATGCCCCAAGTTCAGATGCTATGATGACGGATGAATTGTTTCGGGCGTGTAGCTCAGCTGGCTAGAGCGCACGGATCACACCCGTGAGGTCGTGGGTTCGAGTCCCACCTCGCCCATTTTCGCGAATGGCGTCGGTTTGCTTGATGAAGAAACGTCCTGGAATTCAGGGCGTTTTTTTATTGGGTGGCCGGGGTGTTTCGGGGGTGTTTCGGGGGTCGGTTGGTTCGGTTCTGAGGGGGGTGTCGCAAGACGGGGGGTTCGGGAATGCGGGTTGGGAATTTCGCCTCGTTTCCGTTTGCATTGTCTCCGGGGGTATTGAATGGTTGATTTGGGGCCGGGGGGCCGGCTGCCTTGGTGGGTGGTCGGCAACGCTCGGGTTGGTGGGAACCGAGGTCAATGATGAGAAGCTGGGTTCGATATAGCGTGGCGGTTTATGTCGGGCTGCTCATCGCGGGGCTGACCGGGACGCCTCCGCAGGCGACCGAAGCGGAGCCGGGGGGGTTCATGTCGATACCGCGGCATGATCGCGGTGAGCCGGGGGGGCGGTTGTGGCATCATCCGGGTGGGGAAATTCAGATCGAGGTGAAGACGAACGGGCGCGAATGGCCGACATGGCTCAAGGATTGAGCGATGAACTCGAACGTGGACGCGCAGCGAGGACGCTGCGGCGGTGAAGTCTCCGGGGGTTCGGTTCGGACTTCACGGGAGCTGAAGCTCCCGTGCCTGTGATTTTCGTCGCCTGTGTCCTGTCTCCTGTTCCCTGATCGGGGCTTCACTGGACACCACCCCTGCATTTGACCGATTAAACAGGGTGAGTCTGCCCATTGGATGGGCAACGGTGATGCTGTCGCCGCGATTTTGCCGCATCAGAGGACCGGGGGGATGCAGGCATTGGTTTTGCACTGATATCAGGGACTTCTGAATAACCCCCGATGTGCCGATTGCTACGCCGCAAGCGGCTTGGACGTGAGGTTATTCAGGATTCCCATCAGACGCCGGGCAGGAAGCCCGTTTGATCGGACCCCCCCCGGACACCCCCGGACACCACAGGTTGTAAAGGGAGCCTCAATGCCGCGAGATATTCCCGTTGGAAACGGACAAATGCTGGTGACCTTCGACCAGCACTACCAGATCCGCGACATCTATTACCCCCACGTCGGCCAGGAAAATCACACCGGCGGCAGCCCTTGCCGCTTCGGCGTCTGGTCGCCGCTGCCTGAAGCCGATCATGCGCATGGCGACCGCCGCAGGCGCCGGCTCTACTGGACCAACCAGGGCTGGGACATCAAGAGCGAATACCAGTCGGAGACGATGGCCACGCAGGTCAACCTGCGCCATGATGTGCTTCAGCTTGAAATGAATTGCAGCGACGTCGTCGATTTCCACCGCTGCCTGCACGTCCGCCGCATCGAGGTGAAGAACCTCTGCGCCGAGACGCGCACCGTTCATCTTTTCCATCACAACAACTTCGAAATGTACGGCACCAAGGTCGGCGACACCGCCTACTTCGACCCGCAGCTTCGGGCCGTCATCCACTACCGCAAAAACCGCTACCTCATGACCACCTGGTTCAGCGACGGCGAACAGCGGATGGATGAATACGCCACCGGCACCGCGGGCTTCTTCAATGCCGAGGGAACCTGGCGCGATGCGGAAGACGGCAGGCTCGGCAACAACGCCATCGCCCAGGGTGCCGTCGATTCCACCGTCATGCTGCGCGTCGAGCTCGCACCCAATGAAACCAGGGTGGTTTACATGGTCATCGGCGCGGGCTTCAGCCACGATGACCTCAAGGAGTTGCACCACTTCCTCCACGCTCACGGACCGCAAGGCGTCATCGACCGCACCACCGCCTACTGGCGTCTGTGGCTGGCGGCTTCCCGCCTCAAGTTCCCTGATCCCCGGCAGCATGGCCCCAGCGAGAAAGTCGTCGATCTCTTCAAACGCTCCCTCCTCGTGGTGCGAACGCAGATCGACAACAACGGCGCGATCATCGCCGCCAACGACACGGACATCATGCAGTTCGCCCGTGACACCTACAGCTACCTCTGGCCGCGCGACGGGGCGCTGGTCGCCGCGTCGCTCGATGATGCCGGCTTTCCCGATGTCGCCAGGCAGTTCTACAAGTTCTGCGCCGAGATCATCGATGACGGCGGCTACTTCCTCCACAAATACAACCCCGACGGCTCGCCCGCATCAAGCTGGCACCCGTGGGTCAGCCTGGGCAACCCGCAGTTGCCGATCCAGGAAGATGAAACCGCACTGGTCCTCTGGGCCCTGTGGCGGCACTATCAGCAGTATCGCGATATCGAATTCGTCCGCCCGCTGTGGGTGAACCTCATCACCAAGGCAGCCGACTTTCTCGTGCGCTTCCGCGATCCCGACACGCATCTGCCCCTGCCCAGCTACGACCTGTGGGAAGAACGCTGGGGGGTGCACACCTTCACCGTCGCCAGCGTGTACGGCGGACTCAAGGCCGCGTGGCAGTTCGCCATCTGCTTCGGTGACACCAAGCGCGCCGACGCCTACGGCAAGGCGGCCGAGCAACTGCGCGAAGCCTTCTGCAAGCACTTCTGGTCCGAGGAGCATGGCAGATTCCTTCGCCGCATCGTGCCGCTGGATCACGACCGCACCGCCCGGCTCATGGCGGAAGTGCTCGCCGGAAGGTCGCCTGATCGTGACAGGCAGTTCGCCGCGCTTTCCACGCCTGCGGTCAGCGGCAACGGTTCGGGCGGCGGCAACGGACGCATGCACGGCTCGCCGTTCACTTCACGCACCCATGCGGGCATGAACGGTTCCGGGGAGGCCGGGGGGTCCGGGAGCAACGGACATGACAATGGCAACGGCCACGAACATGATGGCGCCGGCAGTCCGCTGCCGATGTCTCAAGCACACGATGCAACCATCACCTTCGACACCGACAGCAGACCGTCGGGGTCATCCGATCTGAACGCCGTCGAGTACGAACTCGATCCGATCATCGATTCCTCAATGTACGCCATCTTCGGCTTCGGCCTGCTCAGCGCCACTGATCCGCGCGTTGAGAAGACGATGCTCGCCATCGAGGAGCGTCTCTGGTGCAAGACCAACGTGGGCGGCGTCGCGCGATACGAAAACGACTACTACCATCGCATCAGCGACGACATCCGCAACGTGGCGGGCAATCCGTGGTTCATCTGCACGCTCTGGCTCGCCGACTGGCGCATCGCCAAGGCTCACACGATCGATGAGCTGCGCGAAGCATTGCCCATCCTCGACTGGGTCGCCAATCACGCCCTGCCTTCAGGCGTGCTGGCCGAGCAGGTGCATCCCTACAGCAACGCCCCGCTCTCGGTTTCGCCGCTGACCTGGAGCCACGCCACGGTCGTCTCGACGCTCGTCGCCTACCAGCGCAAGCTCGAGGAGATGACCACCTGCCCGACGTGCGGCCAGGCGCATCAGTGCCTGATCAGCCACGGCGAGGAAAGACCGCCGCAGAAGGTGAAGACGCCGGTGATGACGGGGTGAGAAAACAGCAATCTCCATTTCAAATCTCAAATTCCAAATTTCAAATGGGACTTCTGAATAACCCCCCCGATGTACGTTGCTACGCCGCAAGCGGCTTGGACGTGAGGTCATTCAGGAATCTCAAATCTCAAATTTGAAATTTCAAATCTCCAATCCCAAATCCGAAATCCGAAATCCATTCCCGTCTGATAACCCCCTCCCCTTCCCGCCACAAAGTCCGATAGGAACAATCCGCTTCCGCCGCACCTCTGGCCGCCGATGAACTTGTGCCTTCGCACCCTTTTACCGAGGAGCAGTTCATGAGCAAGCACGAGATGATCGACGCGATCCGCCGGCACAATCGCACCGCCGATGTTCCCTTTCTGATGACCTTCAGCGATGCGGACCTGACCACCTACCTTCGCCGACTGAGCCTGATCGATCAGCGCGGCACCGCCTGGGTCCGCGAAGGCAGCGAACCGGCCGTCACGGTGAGGGAGTGCAGGGGGCGAAGGGTTGCGGCGTAAGGAAAAGCAAATGGACTTCTGAATAAACTCCGATGTACGTTGCTACGCCGCAAGCGGCTTGGACGTGAGGTTATTCAGGAGACCCAAATTCAAATCTCAAATCTCAAATTTGAAATTTCAAATCTCCAATCCGAAATCCGAAATCCGAAATTCCCAATCCCACACCGATTTTTCGCCTTCTCCTCACATCCTGCCGATAATATCCGGTGCCACCATGCCGGAGGCCCGTGGCTGTACGGAGGCGCAGGATGCAATTGAATCAACTCATCGCCGATCTTCCCTTCACGCTCCTTCAGGGTGGCGGCGAAATCGAACTGACCAATCTCACCGATGATTCCCGCCTGGTCACCCCCGGCTGCCTGTTCATCGCCCGCACCCCCCCCGCCCCCGGAACCCCCGGAACCCCCACCTCCGCCGATCATCGTTCCTTCATCGAAGACGCCATCGCCCGCGGCGCTGTCGCCATCCTCGCCGAGCCTGCGCTCATCAAGCAGGCGCTGCCCCATCAAACTGCCGCCGCGCCGCTCACCATCATCGCCGCCGACACGGTGGATCAAGCCCTGTGCGGACGGCTTGCCGAGCGATTCTTCGATCATCCTTCGCGTAAGCTCAAGGTCATCGGCATCACCGGGACCAACGGCAAAACCACCACCGCGTTCCTCATTCAGCACCTGCTCGCCCAGGCCGGTTGCAAGTGCGGCCTCGTCGGCACCGTCATCAACGACGATGGCCGGACCCGCCACGCGGCCGACCTGACCACCCCCGGCGCCATCGAGTTCTCCCGACTGCTGGCCGCCATGGTGAGCAACCGGTGCGAAGCGGTCGTCGCCGAGTTTTCCAGCCACGCCCTGCATCAGGGTCGCGTGGCGGCCTTGAAAGTTGATGTGGCGGTCTTCACCAATCTCACCGGCGATCATCTGGACTATCACCGGACGATGGAGGATTACGCCGCGGCCAAGGCGATCCTCTTCCGCTCGCTGCCTTCGCCGGGCTTCGCGGTGATCAATCATGATGATCCGTTCGCCGATGCGATGGTGCGGGATTGCGTGGCCAACGTGCTGCGTTGCGGCGTGAAGGAGGGCGTCGATCCTGATCGCGTCCGCTGCCGGGCTCAGGTGGTGACCCTGGCCGCCGATCACAGCCGGGTGGTGCTCGATGGACCGTGGGGCAGCTTCGACCTGCGTCTGCCTCTGGTGGGCAGACATAATGTTTACAACGCCCTGCAAGCGGTGGCCGCCGCCAACTGCGTCAAGACCATCGCCCGCGTGCTGCGCGACGCCATGACCGACTGCCCCGCCCCGCCCGGCAGACTGGAGCCGGTGCGGGTGGAACGGTTTCAATCCGAAATCCCCAACCCGAAATCTCAAATCTCAAATTTGAAATTTGAAATCTCCAATCCCCAATCCGAGATCTCAAATTTCAAATCTCAAATCTCAAATCCGCAATCCGAAATCCGCAATCCGAAATCGCATATCCCTTCCGTCCTCGTCGATTACGCTCACACCCACGACGCCCTGGAAAACGTGCTCAGCGCGCTCAAGCCCCTGACCCGTGGCAGACTCATCGTCGTCTTCGGCTGCGGCGGCGACCGCGACAAAACCAAACGCCCCAAAATGGCCGACATCGCCTGCCGGTGGACCGACCGCGTCATCATCACCAGCGACAACCCGCGCACCGAAGACCCACGGCAGATCATTGATGAGGTTGTCGGCGGCAGGAGCAGTGGCAGCGGCAGCGGCAGTGACAGCAGCGGCGGCGCGGAGGTGATCGTGGAGATCGATCGCGCCCGGGCGATTGCGATGGCCATCGCCGGGGCCGATGCGGAGGATGTGGTGCTCATCGCCGGCAAGGGGCACGAGGATTATCAGATCATCGGCAAGGTGAAGCATCATTTCGACGACCGCGAACACGCCGCCGCGGCGCTGATGCGGTGGCGGGAAAGACCATTGGTCGCCGCCATCTGATTTTGGCTGTTCGCCTTGGCGAAGGGCCAAATGAAATCGCTACCATATCCACCGGTCAATGGATGGCCGCACCGCCAACCACTCAGGCTGAGTTCGGAATAAGAATGAGCCGCGACGTAACACGTCGCGGACGTGAGCGACCAGAGTGAAGTGACCATCGCGCAGCGGATCACGGGACGCGAAAACGACCGGGCGCCGATCGAGGCTGAAAGAAAAGGGCGCGCAGGGTCACCCTTGAAGCTGTTTACGTCCGCGACTCGTTGAGTCGCGGCTCTTATCCCGAACTCAGGCACCCAGACTGAAATGGATTTCCGCACCCCTTCCAATTTCCAGGCGATCACCCGGGGCCGCTGGCTGGTCCCGCCGCGCGACGACAGCCCGACCATCACCGGCTTCTCCTTCGACACCCGCTCGCTCAAGCCCGGCGACCTCTTCCTGGCCATCCGCGGCGAATCCGGCGATGGACATCAGCATGTGCGTCAAGCCATCGAACTCGGCGCGGCGATGGTGATGGTGCAGGAGATTTCGGATTTCGGATTTCGGATTTCGGATTTGCCGAACCTTGGGAACACGGCATCATCCCCTTCCGCCAATCCCAAATCCCAAATCCGAAATCCGAAATCCGAAATCGAATATCCCAAATCCATCCCCATCCCCCTTCTCCTCGTCCCCGACACCGTCCTCGCCTTGCAGCGGATCGCCGCCGCGTGGCGAACCGTTCTTGGGGAGCATGGCGTGAAGGTCATTGCCGTCACCGGGTCCAACGGCAAGACCACCACGCGCAACATGATCCACTGCGCCCTCTCGTCCTCCCTGCGCGGCACGCAAAGTCCCAAAAGCTTCAACAATCATCTGGGCGTGCCTCTGACGCTGCTGGCGGCTTCGACGGAGGATGATTTCGTCGTCGCGGAAGCGGGCACCAATCATCCCGGTGAGATCGCAACGCTGGCCGACATTCTCAGGCCTCACATCGCGGTGATCACCAACATCGGCACGGCCCACATCGGCATGTTCGGCGACAAGGAGGCCATCGCCGCCGAAAAGGGTTCGCTGTTGCGCTTCATCGAGCCGGGCGGCCGCGCGATCGTGCGCTGCGCCGAGCCTTACGCCATGCGCTGGCGAAGCGATGTCGTGCCGCGCCATGCCCGCGTCATCAGCTTCGGACGGCATGAGAACGCCACCGTGCGCATCACGGAGCCGGTGACCGTGGATGAAGGCGGGCTGCACTTTCGACTCATCAACGGCATCCCCATCGATCTGCCTCTGCTGGGGGAGCACAACATCGACAACGCCCTGGCCGCGGTGGCGGTGGCGCGGGCGATGGGGATCGAGGATGTGCAATCCGCGGCGGCGCTCTCGAAGCTCGCGGGCGTCGAGATGCGGATGCAGATCGTGAAGGTGGGCCGGGGCGAGACGGGTGATGAACCGGCGCTGACGGTGATCAACGATGCCTACAACGCGAACCCGGATTCGATGGCGGCGGGGATCGGGACGCTGGCGTCGCTGCCGGTGTCGCGCCCGGTGCGCCGGGTGGCGATCCTGGGCGACATGCGCGAGCTGGGTGATGAAACGACGGCGGCCCATCGGCAGGTGGGCGAGCTGCTCGGGGCGATCGGTTCGACGAGCGCACCAGGCGGCGAGGGAGGCACAGGCGATGTTGCGGAAACGCCAGGCAATCAGCCGAAGAAGATAGACGTCGCCATTTTCATCGGCGAGCAGATGGGACATGCCGCCGATGCGCTGGCCCGCCACTGGCCGGCTGATCGCATCATCCGCTTCGCCCGCTGGTCCGATGACCTGCCCGCCCAGGTGGCCGGCCTGCTCCGCGCCGGCGATCTGGTCCTGCTCAAAGCCTCGCGCGGGATGCAGCTCGAACGGCTGCTCCCGGCGATGGAGGGAAGATTTGGCGAGAAATGGTGATGGGCATCCGCAACCCCGACTGTGATTGAATCAGCCGCACAGAAGACGGAGAATGGCAGGACATTGCCCGGCCACCCGCTCCGCACCTGTATTGTATTGTCGATGACTGAACATTCGATGATTCCATCATGACGGATTGGCACGATATCAAACACCTCCCCGATTGACCAAGAGGATCAACCAACCAACACCCATCGGGCGGACAGCCGCTCATTCATCGTCGATGCCTTGACGGACATCAATCCCCAATCCGAAACCTCTCCGTGTTCTTTCACCTCTACAACGCGACCAAGGACTGGCTCAACGAGCACGGGCTCGGGTTTTTCCGCCTGTTCAGCTTCATCAGTTTCCGCATCGTTTCCGCCCTGATCCTCAGCTTCATCATCGTGCTCCTCTTCGGCAAGCCGACGATCCGCCACCTGCTCAAGCTGAAAATCGGCGACAACCCCGAGTTCCACAACAAGGACCTCAACGAACTGATGCGCCGCAAGAGCAACGTCCCCACCATGGGCGGCGTGCTCATCTGCTTCTCCATCCTCGCCACCACCTTGCTGCTGGCCGACCTGACCAACTTTTACGTCCACATGGCCATGCTCTGCCTGCTCTGGCTGACGGCGGTGGGCGGGGCCGATGACATCCTCAAACTGACCACCGCGCGGCGCAAGCCGGGATCGCGCGACGGCCTCAAATCGTGGGAAAAACTGCTCTTTCAACTGGGACTGGCGGTCATCCTGGGCCTGTTCATTCACCATCACGGGCAGGCCAACGACGAAGCCGCCATGCGCATGGCCTACAGCCTGAACCTGCCCTTCATGAACAGTTGGGAGCGCGACACGGCCACCGGTTCCTGGGTGCCCAGCGAAACGCTGATCGTGCTTGGCCCGGTGGTCTTCGTGGCCCTGACGGTGCTCGTCATCATCGGGGCCTCCAACGCGGTGAACCTGACCGATGGCATGGACGGATTGGCCAGCGGGATCATGATCATCAACGCCCTGGCGTTCATCGTGCTGACGGTGATTGCCGGGACCGAGCCGGTGGCCAAGCAGTTGTTGGTGCCGTTCATCCCGCAATCGGAGGAGCTGGCGGTGGTCTGCGCCGCGATGGGCGGCGCCTGCCTGGGGTTCCTCTGGTTCAACTGCTCCCCCGCACAGGTCTTCATGGGCGACACCGGCTCGCTGCCGCTGGGCGGATTGCTCGGCTTCATCGCCGTGGTCATTCGCCAGGAATTCCTGCTCATGGTCATCGGCGGCGTGTTCGTCTTCGAAGCGGTCAGCGTCATCCTCCAGGTGGGCTACTTCAAACTCACCAGGGGCAAACGCATCTTCCGCTGCGCCCCGATCCATCACCACTTCCACCTCGGCGGCTGGACCGAACAACAGGTCGTCGTCCGCTTCTGGCTCCTCAGCGGCCTGTTCGCCGCGGTGGCGCTGGCACTGATCAAGGTGAGGTAGGGGAAGGGAAGGCATTGAGGCACGAAGGGGAGGAAAGAGCAAGAGAGCAGAAGATCGGAGAAAGGCAAGGAGGCAAGAAACAGAAAAAGGCGATTATTTATTACTTAATGCTTATTGCTTATTCCTTATTTTCAAGGCAGCGCGGACATTCCTGTTCCCTGTCCCCCGCCCCCGCTACCGCTACCGCCACACGAGAATGACCGCCACTTGATACACCCCCACCCTTGCACCTATACTGTGCCTCCCACGCGGGTGTAGCTCAGCGGTAGAGCGTCACGTT
>CAZYPK010000021.1:0-48355 GCA_964649195.1 uncultured Phycisphaeraceae bacterium | reverse complement strand
GGAGAGCGAGGCGCTGGGAGGGCGAGGCTCCCGCTCTCCCGTCATATGCTTTTGCCTTGGCCCTGCCCGCCCACCCCTTGCCTTTGCCTGCACATCGGACGAGAATGGCGGGGTGAAGATAGACCTTCGAAATCGCCGACGACAAAGGTTGTTCCAGATCGTGGTCGATCCGAAGGATCCGCCCTCGGTTGGCAAGCCCGCCGCATCCGCCGCCGAACACGAATCCGCAGGCGCGACCAAGGAGGTTTATCTCGACTGGGACGGCGCCTTCGATGATCATTACCACCTTCGCCGCTGCCCGGCCTGCGGCTGCCGGGAGCTTTTCGCCCGCAAGGATTTTCCGCAGGTGACCGGCTTTGTCATCGTCGTCGCCGCCGCGGTCTGCGCGACGGCCCTCTTTGGCGCCAATGAAGTGATCTGGGGCCTGGTGCTGCTGGGACTGGTCGTGCTGATCGATGCGATCATCTACCTGTTCGCCGGCCGTTGCCTGGTCTGCTACCGCTGCCGCAGCGAGTTCCGCGACACGCCGATCAGGAACGACCACCCAAGCTGGGAACTGGCCACCGGTGAAAAGTATCGGCAGACGGGCGACAACCAGACCCAGACCGAATAAGCGCGATGGCCCCTTCTTCCTGATGGACGAACTGTTTGCATTCCCCGCGCCTGACGGCTACTGTTTCGCCTCACCCACACATGCCCAAGGCGCTCTCGTTTATGCCGGCACCCCGCAAGAAAAAAGTCACGAAACCCGCCAAAAAAGTCACCGGGAAGGCCGCGAAAAAGCCCGCCGGGAAACCGGCCAAAAAGAGCGCCACCCGCAAGGCTTCGGTGAAGGTGAACGAACTGGGCGTTGCCGACATCGTGCCGGCATCCTCCACGACGCAGCGCAAGAACCGTCAGCGGCCCGCCGGCGATGAGAGCAAGGCTTTCGTCATCGAAGCCTGCCGGCTCATGAAGGACCTGCGCTGCGAAAACATCATCGCCTACGACGTGCAGGGCAAGAGCGACGTGACGGACTACATCGTCATCGCCAGCGGCACCAGCGACCGCCAGATGCGATCGGTCAGCGATG
This sequence comes from uncultured Phycisphaeraceae bacterium, assembly GCA_964649195.1. Taxonomy (GTDB): domain Bacteria; phylum Planctomycetota; class Phycisphaerae; order Phycisphaerales; family Phycisphaeraceae; genus JTS-RE9. Next base: position 47,283 of record CAZYPK010000021.1, on the reverse strand, counting down.
ATCTCGTCGAGCTGGGCCGCAGGCATCAGCTTCAGGCCTTTGGCAAACACATCGACGGCCCGACGACCTGGATCGTGCTCGACATGGTCGATGCCGTCATCCACCTGTTCGAACCCCAGGCCCGCGCCTTCTACGACCTGGAAATGCTCTGGGGCGACTGCCCGAAGCTGGAGTGGAAGCGGTAGGAAAAGCTGTAGGGAAGCTGTCAGCTATCAGCTTTCAGCCATCAGCCTTGAGCCAAATAAGAAATCAGACATAAGCAATAAGTAATCACCAATCCTGCCTTTCAAATCCGCAATCCGAAATCCCAAATCCCAACCCTCCCGGAGTATCCGCCATGAAGAAACTCATCCTTCCGATCTGGCTGGCGTTGCTATGTCTTGCCTCCTCCGCAGCGGCTGATGTCAAGCTGCCTTCGATCTTCGGCAGCAACATGGTGCTTCAGCGTGACAAGCCCATCGCCATCTGGGGCTGGGCGGACAAAGGCGAGGAAGTCACCATCACCCTCGGCGACAACAACACCGCCAAGGTCACCGCCGGCGACGATGGAAAATGGATGGCCAAACTGGAGGCGATGAAGGCTTCATCGGTGGCCGCCGGCGGCGGCCTGATGCTCACCGTCAAAGGCAAAAACACCATCACGCTGACCAACGTGCTCATCGGCGAGGTCTGGATCTGCTCGGGTCAATCGAACATGGCCTGGACGCTGCGCCAGACCGACAACGCGGACAGTGCGATCGCCGCATCGAATCACCCGGCCATCCGCCTGATCACCGTGCCGCGCACCCCGATCGACAAACCGCAGGGCGATTTCATCGGCAAGTGGGAGGCTTGCAGCCCGACGACGAGCACCAACTTTTCCGCCGTCGCCTATTTCTTCGGCGTCGATCTTCAGCAGAATCTCAACGTGCCCATCGGCCTGATCAACACCAGCTTCGGCGGCACGCCCGCGGAGGCATGGACCAGCCGGGCTGCGCTCGAATCAGTCGCTTCGCTCAAGCCGCTGCTGGCCGATTGGGACAAGCGCGTGCTGGAGCAGACGGCCGACAAGGTGGCGAAGCTGAATCAGGATGCCCTCAAGAAATGGCAGAACGCCGCCGCCAAGGCGAAGACCGACGGCAAGACCGCCCCGCAGAGGCCGCGGCCGATCGTCGAGGCGGCCCGCAGCCAGCATCGGCCGGCGAATCTCTACAACGGCATGATCGCCCCCCTCGTGCCGCTGAGCGTGCGCGGAGCCATCTGGTATCAGGGCGAATCCAACGTGCCTCGCGCCCATCAATACCGAACCATCTTCCCGCTGATGATCAACAACTGGCGCGACGACTTCGGCGCCGACATGCCTTTCGGCTTCGTGCAGCTTGCCCCCTTCCGCTACACGCGCAACGACCCGGCCATGGGAGCCGAACTGTGGGAGGCCCAGCTCATGACGCTCAAAAAGCTGGACAACACCGGCATGACGATCATCACCGACATCGGCAACGTCAAGGACATCCACCCGACCAACAAGCTCGATGTCGGCAAGCGGTTGGCGCTGTGGGCCCGCGCCCGGGTCTATGGCGAAAAAAACCTCGTTTACAGCGGCCCGATCTACAAATCGCATCGCGTGGATGGCGACATGATGGAGATCGAATTCGACCACGCCGGCGCCGGCCTCAAATCGCGCGATGAGAAGCCGCTGACGCATTTCGAGATCGCCGGTGAGGACAAGGTGTTCCACGCGGCCCAGGTCAAGATCGGCGAGAAAAAGCTGATCATCTCCTCGCGCGATGTGAACAAACCCGTCGCCGTCCGCTTCGCCTGGCGCGATGACGCCGAGCCGAACCTGATCAACTCGGCCGGCCTGCCCGCCTCGCCGTTCCGCACCGACACATGGAAAAGCGTCACCGAAGGCAGGGATTATTGAAGCCCTGGGAGCCGCGACTCAACGAGTCGCGGACGTCAGCAGCCTGAAAGAGTCAAAATCGCGCGGATATCAGACGCCTCAAAAACCGTGGAACACAGGACAGCGGACACGAAACAAAGTCCGTCGATCAACCGCCCCGCGTCGCGCCTCTTTCAGGTCGTTCCGGGTCCACCTCCGCGACTCGTTGAATCGCGGCTCAAAAAAACAAAAGCCCTCGACGATGGTCGAGGGCTTTTTTCTTTTCGTGAACCGCTCAATCATTCAAGGCTCGAGCAAACCGCGCTCTTCGAGAATGTCCAGCAACTTCTGCACGGACTCTTCCACCGAGAGCTGGTCGGTCCGCAGCACGAGCTCGGCATTCGTCGGGGCTTCGTAAGGATCATCGACGCCGGTGAAGCCCATGCCCTTGCCCGCCTCGACCGCGGCGCGGGCCTTCTTGTAGAGACCCTTGGGGTCACGCTTCTCGGCTTCCTCGATGGGGATGTCGATGTGAACTTCGATGAACGGAATCTTCGCCGCATCATGCAGGGCGCGCGCCGCGTCGCGGTCTTTGCGGTAGGGGCTGATGAAGCTGGTGATGGTGAGCAGGCCGGCGTCGGCGAAGAGCTTGGCGACTTCGCCGATGCGGCGGATGTTTTCCGCGCGGTCCTCGGCGGAGAAGCCCAGGTTCTTGTTTAGACCCATGCGGATGTTGTCGCCGTCGAGACGATAGGCCGCGTGACCGCGGTTGATGAGCACCTGTTCGAGGGCGACGGCGATGGTCGATTTGCCGCTGGCGGAGAGGCCGGTCATCCAGAGGGTGACGCCCTTCTGCTGAAGGTTCTCCGCGCGCTCGGCGGGGGTGACGACGCCGCCGTGCCAGGTGAGGTTGGTTCCGACTTGCTCTGCCATGATGTTCCTTTGCTGTTGCTTGAGGGAGTGAAGGGGGAAGATCGTAGCGGATTGCCGGGGTGTTTCAAATCGATGCGGGGCTGATGTCGCCGTTATACTTCATCCATGAACCTGAAGTTGAATATTCAAGGTGAATACCTCGCTGTTTTGCGGCCGTTGTTTGAAGCGATGCCGCTGTCGCAGGCGATGACACAACTCGTCGTCACCAAGGGTGGCCCGATGGAGATCGTCAGCGAACTCGTGAAACATCCGCTCATCAAGGTGAAGCCTGCGCTCATCGCCGGGCTCTGGCTCTACGCCGATCAGCTTGATGCGAGCCACGCCGTCAGCCAGGCGATGGAGAATCCCACGGGTTCATTCTGGCACGGCATCATGCACCGCCGCGAAGGCGACTTCTGGAACAGCCGTTACTGGTTCCGCAAGGCCGGCGCGCACCCCGCGATGAAACAGGTTGATGATTACGATCCGCACCGGTTCATCGATGATGTGGAAAAGGCGCACGCACAAGGCGCATCGCCTGCCGCGCTGATCGACATGCAGCGCCGCGAATGGATCGGCCTGTTCGCGTGGTGCGCCAGGCCATGACACGACATCTCATGCGATCACGCTCTTGACAGGCGACCCCGATGGCCCCGGATGCAACGGCGTATGATGTCATCGGAACATCATCAGACTTCGCCGATTGAACTTCCGCCATGACTTCATTCAGATTGATCCTCTCCAGCCTTCTTTATTACCGGCGCACGCAGCTTGGCGTGCTGCTGGGCGTGGTCGTGGCCACGGCGGTGCTCGTGGGCGCGATGGTCGTGGGCGACTCCGTGAGACAGAGCCTTCGTGACATGGCCCTGGCGCGGCTGGGCGAAACGCATCTGGCGATGGCGCCTCACGAGCGATTTTTTCAGATGTCGCTGAAGGATCGCCTCGAGCATTCGCTGGATGTTCCCGCCGCCGGCGTGATGCTGCTGCCGGGCACCGGGCAGAATCAGAAGACGGGCGACCGCGTGAACCGCATCGAGGTGCTGGGCGTGGACCGCGATTTCTGGGCGATGATGTGGCCCGCCGAATCGGCTGAAAATCAGCGGCCGATTCCGCCTGATCCCGAGCGGGTGATTCTTTCGCAAAAGCTGGCGGAGCGGTTGAAGGTGAAGCAGGGAGACGAGGTGCTGCTGCGCGTGTCCAAGCCGAGCCTGCTGCCGCGTGACGCCCCGCTGACTCGGACGGACACATCGGACATTTCGCTGGCATTGCGGGTGAAGGTGCAGTGGATTCTGACGGATGATGGTCCCAACCCCGGCAGATTCAGCCTTCAGGCGAGCCAGATGACGCCGATGAACGCTTTCGTGAATCTTGCCTGGCTCCAGAAACAGCTCAAACTTGAAGGACAGGCGAACCTGCTGCTCGTCGGCGCGAACAAGGGGCAGGCGATCGATGTGAGGCAGGCGAACGCGGCGATTGAGCGGCACTGGCGGCTTGCGGATGTGAATGTCGAGCTGAGGCACATTCAGGAGCAAGGGATGTACGAACTGCGTTCGAGCCGCATCTTTCTCGACCCACCTCTCGCTCTGGCTGCGATCGAGGCGGGCAAGAGCGAGAAGGTCGGCGTGCTGGGCGTGCTCACCTACCTGATGAATGAGTTCGATGCCGGCGACCGCAAGGCGCCCTACGCGATGGCCACCGCCATCGGCGTGCTGCACGCGCCCGATGTTGACTGGCTCAAGACCGCCGCGCACTCCGTCTCCTGGCGCGACCTGCTGACGAATGAACAGACACCCTCTCAAAGCCCGCCCACTCCCGTGGGTGGGTCCGCCCCCGCGCAACCGATCATTCTCAACGACTGGCTCGCCTCCGACCTGCGCGTCAACGTCGGCGACACCCTGCGCCTGAAATACTTCATCGTCGGCCCCATGCGCGATCTGGTCGAAACCACCAGCGAACCGTTCACCGTCTCCCGCATCGTGCCCCTCGAAGGCGCCGCCGCCGATCGCACTTTTTTGCCTGACTTTCCCGACCTGCCTGATGAGAACACCACCTTCAGCCAGTGGAAGCCGGGCTTCACCATGACCCGGCAGATTCGCAAAATCGATGATGACTACTGGGCCAAACATCGCGGCACGCCCAAGGCGTTCATCTCGCTGGATGCAGGCCAGGCGATGTGGGGCAATCGCTTCGGCAATCTGACCGCGGTGCGCTACCCCGCGGCAGGCATCGATCAGGCGAAGCTCGCCGCCGCGATCCGATCCCGGCTTCAGCCGGCGGCGCTGGGCCTTTCGTTCATCCCCGTGCGCGAAGATGCGCTCAGCGCCAGCTCGCAGGGCTTCGATTTCGCCCAGCTATTCCTGGGCTTCAGCTTCTTCCTGATCATCGCGGCCCTTCTGCTCACCGGCCTGCTCTTCGTCTTCGCCATCGAGCAGCGCAGCGCCGAAGTGGGCACGCTGCTCGCCGTCGGCTTTCGGCCACACCACGTTCGACGCATTCTCATGGGCGAAGGCCTGCTGCTGGCCATGATCGGCGCGGCCGTCGGCGTTGCCCTGGGCATGCTCTACACGCGGATGCTCCTGGCGGGACTCACCACCATCTGGCGCGATGCGATCTCCACCTCATCGCTCGTGTTTCATGCGAAGACCTCGACGCTGATCATCGGCTGGACCGCCAGCGTCGCCGTGGCGATGGCCACCATCCGGCTGGTGCTTCGCAAGCAAGGGCAGACCCCGGCGCGAGTGCTACTGGCCGGCGGAACCATCGGCGGTGATCAATCCAGTGAAGCCAACGGCAAAGGACGCCTCGCCTTCTCGCTGGGTGTGATCTTCCTTCTCGGTGCCATCGCACTGCTCGCAGCGGTGGGCATCGGACGCGGCACCGGCAATGCCGGTGCTTTTTTTGGCGGGGGTTCCATGCTGCTGATGGCGGGCTTTGCGTTCTGCTTTGCGCTGCTCACCCGACTCTCAGGCCATGCACGACGAACCGCAACAGGCGAAGGTGATGGCGCAAGTCAATCTGAAATTTCAAATCTCAAATCTCAAATCTCAAATCTCAAATTCCGAATCTCCCTCGCCTCCCTCTCTGTCCGCAACGCCGCCCGCCGCCCTAGCCGCAGTCTCGCAACCATCGGCCTGCTCGCCTGCGGCTCGTTTCTCGTCATCGCCATCGGCGCGTTCTGGCTCGATTCCAGTGAAAACGCCCACGATCGCCGGAGCGGCACCGGCGGCTTTGCTCTCTACGGTGAATCCACTTTGCCTGTTCTGGTCGATCTCAACAGCGACAAAGGACTCGACAAGTTCGCGCTCGATCCTGAAGACCTCCCAGGCGTTTCGTTCCTCTCCATGCGCGTGCGCGATGGTGATGATGCGAGCTGCCTGAACCTGAACCGCGCCCAGAATCCACAGCTTGTCGGCGTCAACCCGCAGCGACTGGCCCAGCTCAACGCATTCACCTTCGCATCCACTTCACAACTCCGCAGCGATGAGTCGAGCGGCTGGCTCTCTCTTCATCCGAGTTGTCCATCGGGTGTCTCCGAAGAGGAAAACGTCGTCCGGGCCATCGGCGATGCCAACACCATCACCTACGGCCTTGGCCTTTCCGTCGGCGACACGCTCGACTACACCGATGAAGCAGGCAACCCCTTCAAGGTGAAGATCGTCGCCACGCTCGGCAATTCGATCCTGCAAGGCAGCCTGTACATCGATGAAAGGCAGTTCACCAAACGGTATCCCTCCGTCAGCGGCCACCGCGCATTCCTCATCGACGCACCGCCTGACAAGCTCGATGCCACCATCAAACTCCTCAACGAAGCCCTGGCCGACGTCGGCATTCAACTGACTTCCACCATCGATCGCCTGGCCGCCTTCAACGCGGTGCAGAACACCTACCTGGGCATCTTCCAGGTCCTGGGCGGCCTCGGTCTGCTGCTGGGTTCCATCGGCCTGGGCATTGTCGTGCTTCGCAATGTGCTCGAGCGAAGGCGCGAACTGTCACTGCTTGCCGCAGTCGGTTTTACGCATGGAAAACTGCGATCTCTCGTGCGGCGCGAACACTGGCTGCTGCTGGCGCTTGGCCTTCTGGTGGGTGTGATCTCCGCTGCGATTGCGGTGCTGCCCGCGGTGCTTTCGCCCGGCGCGAAGGTGCCTTACACGCTGCTTGCCACGATCCTCGGCGGTGTGGTGATCAGCGGCGCACTCTGGACCTGGCTCGCTTCCCGCATCGCCCTGCGCGGCCCGATTCTGGCGGCCCTGCGCGAAGAGTGAGCGATGATGCAGGAGCGATCGCGCAGCCCCATTCAACACTTCCTTTGCAACGCCAAACGCGATACGGCTTGCGAAACCATTTTGTTCATTCGCAAAAATTTCGGAACTCTTTCCGAACCCGCGAGGCGATCGCCCGTAATCAGCCTCCATGATGAACACCCTTTCCATCGAGCGTCCACCCCGGCGAGGCCTGTTTCACTGGGTCCATGAACTGGATCGCATCCTGCGAGGCGAGGCGACAAGCCTGTCATCCATTCGCCAAGGCATGATGGAACTGCCGGTGATAGGACTCACGGTCGTGCTGCTGAGCCTGGCGGCGATTTACGGATTCTGCATGGCATGGTTCGGCCTCTTCGCGCGGCCTGATGGCGCGGGGGTGCGACAGCTCTTTGCGAACATGATCAAGGTCCCCGCGCTCTTTCTCCTCACCCTCATCGTCACCTTCCCGTCTCTTTACGTCTTCAACGCGCTCGTCGGCTCCAGGCTCACCCTGCGAACCCTCACACGGCTGCTCGTCGCGGCGATGGCGGTGATCCTGGCGGTGCTCGCTTCGTTCGGGCCGATCGTTGCATTCTTCTCTGTGACCACCACGAGTCATCCGTTCATATTGCTGCTTAACGTCTTCTTCTGCAGCGTCGCGGGCTTCCTGGGGATGGCGTTCCTGCTTCAGACTTTGCATCGGCTGACCATCGCCTCCGATGCCGGGGCGTTCGATGAATGGCGATTGAAATCACAATCAGACACCATCGCGGCTGCGGAAACGGAGACAACATCAACGAGCGATCGCGTGGAAGCAACCGCCGGAACGGAACATGATGCCGCGGATGCGGCGACCGATGAAACTCCGTTCACAGCGAGTGACATGCCCGCCGAGCCTGCGGGTGAAGGTCCGCTTGATGCCATCGAAGGCCGTGTGCTGGGCGAGCATGTGAAGACCATCTTCCGCTGCTGGGTCGTGGCCTTCGCCCTGGTGGGCAGCCAGATGAGCTGGGTGCTGCGCCCGTTCATCGGCAGGCTCGATGAAGAGTTCACGCTGTTTGGCCCGCGTGAATCGAGCTTCTTCGAAGCCGTATGGAAAGCGATTCAGAGCCTGTTCTGATTGGAGTCGTTTCACACGGAACATCCATGTCACCGCCGCTCACTGATCCTCTGCGTGAACTTGCTCACGGCGCCATCGACCTGCTGGGGCCGCGCAGTGATGGACGGACTCACTCCGTCAGTCGCATCGCCGGTCCCGGCCCGCGCCTTCGCACGCTCGTGCTCTATGTCTGGATCGGCGGCATGCTCTACGGCGGCATCATGGGTCTCTTCGGCGGCATCGCGGGCGAACGCTGGCTGCAGGTTCTGTTCTCCGCAGTCAAAGTGCCGCTGCTCATCATCGCGGCCTTCGCCCTGACGCTTCCCAGTTTCTTCGTCATCAACACATTGCTCGGCCTTCGCGCCGATTTCCCGCAGGCATTGAGAGCGGTCATCGCAGGACAGGCGTCACTGGCGATCATCCTCGCAGCCATGACGCCCTACACCGCCGTCTGGTATCTCACCAGCGGCCACTACCGGCACGCCACGCTCTTCAACGGTCTCATGTTCGCCATCGCCTGCTTCGCGGCGCAGTGGCCTCTGAAGCGGCGCTATCAGCCGCTGATCGCGCGACATTCCAGGCATCGCATCATGCTGCGGGCCTGGCTGGTGCTCTATGTGTTCGTCGCGATTCAGATGGCGTGGATTCTGCGGCCGTTCATCGGCGATCCCGAAAGACCCACCGCCTTCTTCCGCGAAGAGGCGTGGGGCAATGCCTACCTTGTCGTGGGGGAAATCATTCTCAATGCGATCGTGCGGCTGTTCACCTGGGCGTGAGCAGCGCCACCACATGACACGCAATCGCCCGGTTTTCGCCGATGGCATCGACCTGCTCGTGCGTCTTGCCTTTGATGTTCACCTGCGAAAGATCGCAGCCCAGCAGCGCCGCAAGATTCGCCTTCACGGCTGCCTTGTGCGGGCTGAGCTTGGGCCGCTGAAGGATGACGGTGACATCGAGGTTGCCGATCGCGTAGCCGGCCGCATTCATTCGGCGGACGGCCTCCTCCATGAAGATGCGCGAGTCGGCGGCTTTCCACTTCGCATCGCTATCGGGAAAAAGCTGGCCGATGTCATCCTGTCCCAGCGCGCCGAGGATCGCATCGACGACGGCGTGATAAACGACATCACCATCGGAGTGCGCGACGCAGCCGCGATCGTGTTGGAGATGCTCGCCGCCGACGATGAGCTTGTGGCCGGGTTCGAGGCGGTGGAGGTCGAAGCCGTGGCCGATGCGGAATGGGAGCGGAGATTTCGTTTCTGAAGGATTCATTTCAGCCCATATTCCTTGAGCTTTCGATAGAGCGTTCGTTCGCCGATGCCCAGCATCTTCGCGGCCTGTTCGCGGTTGCCGTTGCAGAGGCGAAGCGTGTTGCGGATGGCCTGTTTTTCGATCTGCTCCAGGCTCAGGCCGGTGGGCACGCTGCTGCCTTCATCACCGCCCGCCGCGGCGCCTTCAAGCAGGGCCGGCGGCAGATGGCGCGGCTCGATGGTGTCGCCGGCGAGCACCGTGGCGTTCTGCACCACGTTCAAAAGCTCGCGCACATTGCCCGGCCAACCGTAGCGCACCAGCGCCATCTGCGCATCCTCGCTGATGTGCGGCACAGGCCGTTCCATCTGCCGGGCAAACTTCTGCACGAAATGCCTGCACAAAAGCGGAATATCCTCGCGCCTCTCGCGCAGCGCAGGCAGATGAAGCTCCACACCCTTGAGGCGGAAAAACAAATCCTCGCGGAAGGTTCCTTTTTTCACGCCTTCCTGAAGATCGCGGTTGGTCGCGGAGATCAGGCGGACATTCACATGCCTGGCTTCGTTGGAACCGAGGCGGACGACTTCGCCGCTTTCGAGAACGCGCAGCAGCTTGGCCTGCATGACCAGGGGCATGTCGCCCACCTCGTCGAGAAAGAGCGTGCCGTTGTCCGCGTATTCGAACCGGCCTTCGCGCTCGCGCTCGGCGCCGGTGAAGGCGCCTTTGACGTGGCCGAAGAGTTCATCCTCCAGGATCGATTCGCTCAGGCCTGCGCAGTTGAGCGGCACGAAGCGCAGCTTGGCGCGTTTGCTGTTGTTGTGAATGGCCTGGGCGATCAGTTCCTTGCCGGTGCCTGATTCGCCGGTGATGAGCACCGGCATCGAGGTCGAAGCGAACTGCCTCATCATGGTGAGCAGGTTCCGCATCTGCGGCGAGGTGCCCACGACGCCTTCGAAGCCATACTTTTCATCGAGGCGTTCGCGCAGTTCGCTGTTGGAGGCGCGGAGCATCACCGTCTGAATCGCGCGGTCGCAGAGGTTGCGAAAGACTTCCAGATCGAGAGGCTTCTCGATGAAGTCGTAGGCTCCGCCACGGATCGCGCTCTTGGCGGTGGGCACATCGCCGTGGGCGGTGACCATGATCGTCTCGGCGTTGGGCTGAAGCTGCCTGGAGGCTGCGAGAACCTTCAGGCCATCGGTCTCGCCGTCCATCACCAGATCGGTGACGACGAGATCGAAGTTGCCATGCTTGAGTTCATCCTCCGCGCCGGGCAGATCATGCACGATGGTGCAGACATGGCCCATGCGCCGCAGGGCCTCGGCCATGACCTCGGCGTGATCGACTTCGTCATCAACGACAAGTACCTGGGCGGAAGGTGTTTTCAGTGCATCACTCATGAGGGGGGAATCTTCGGGAGTTGGAGGGGTTTGGTCAAGGCGTTGGCATCCGAGGGCAATGCGACAAATCACCGCACAATCCGTTTGTCCATGCTCATCCTATAATCGCGTGAGATGAAAACGATCGCGGTGACAACATCATCCGTTGGAACGGCAGGGAGCGTTCGCCGCATCGGCTGCGTGAGTTTTCTCAACGCCAGGCCGCTGATCGAAGGGCTGGAGGATGGCGCTGATCCGGTGGTGAAATTCGATGTGCCCAGTCGGCTGCTCGCTGATCTGGAAGCAGGCGAAGTGGATGTTTCGCTTTGTCCGGTGATCGATCTTCAGCGCAGCGCGGCGCCTTTGGAAGTGGTGCCCGTCGGGGGCATCGGCTGCGATGGTCCGACGCTGACGGTGCGCATCTACAGCCGCGTGCCGCTGGATCAGATCACCGATATCCATGTTGACACCGACAGCCACACGAGCATCTGCCTGATGCGCGTGCTGCTGGCGGAGCTTTACCACATCAAGCCGAGGCTGATCGACTATCACGCGCGGGAACACGTTGCCGGGCATCGCATCATCACGCAGCCTGACACGATGCTGCTCATCGGCGACAAGGTGGTGACCAGCGCCCCCGGCGATTGCGACTATCCGCATCAGATGGATCTGGGCGAAGCGTGGAAGAGGCTCACCGGGTTGCCGTTTGTCTTTGCGGTCTGGATGGCCCGGCAAGGTTCATCGCTGGGCGATCTGCCTTCGCTGCTGGATCAGAATCGCCGGACCAATGCGAAGCGGATCGATGCGATCGTGGCGAAACATGCCTCGCGTCTGGGCTGGCCTGATGATCTTGCCCGGCAGTATCTGGGGCACTGGCTCAAGTACGCCATCGGCCCGCGCGAGCTTGAAGCCATGCGACTTTTCTTCAGCAAGGCCAAGGAGCATGGCGTGATTGATGAGCTGCGCGAGATGCGCGTGCGGGAAACATGATTGCAAACCATACCCCGACGGCTCGCGGACTCGCCATCGGGCTTGTCTCACGCATGCGCGAACCGGTTATCATCTTCATTCCTGCAACCGTCCTGTTGTCCCACCGGTTGGTCTTGTCATGCTCGCTCTTGAACAGGTACACAAGTCGTATCAACTGGGCTCTCAAAAGGTGCAAGCCTTGCGAGGCCTGGACCTTCGCATCGAAGAGCCGGGCTTCTTCGCCGTCATGGGCCGCTCGGGCAGCGGCAAGAGCACCTTCCTTCACCTGGCGGCCGGGTTGGATCGACCGGACAGCGGCCGCGTTGTCGTCGATGGTGAAGACCTTGCCAGGCTCGGCGATGCGAAACTCACGCAGTTTCGCCGGGGCAGGTTGGGCATCGTCTTTCAGAAGTTCAATCTCATCTCCACCATGACCGCGTTTCAGAATGCGGCGCTGCCTGCGGTGATCGATGGCAAACCCAAGGCGTGGATCGATGCGCGGGTCAACGAATTGTTCGGTGCGCTTGAAATCGGCGACCGCGCCGATCATCGGCCCGATGCCATGTCAGGCGGCGAGCAGCAGCGCGTGGCCATCGCCCGCGCCATGCTCTTCAAACCCGCGGTGCTGCTGGCCGATGAGCCGACGGGCAATCTCGATTCGGCCAACAGCGAGCGACTCTGGAAACTGCTGGGCAATCTCGCGCAAGAGCAGCGGATGACGGTGGTGATGGTCACGCATGAACCGGCGGCGGCGGCGCACTGCGAGCGCGTCTTCGTCATTGCCGATGGTCAGAACAAAGGACATTTTGAGGTGAACGGCCTTGATTCGATCGGTGTGGCATCTCGCTACCAACAACTTGGCGGGTAGGCCCGGCCGCACCGCGCTGCTCGTGACCGCCGTCACGCTGGCCACCGTGCTCAGCGTGCTCGTCGCCGTCACCATCGGCACGTTGCAACACTCCTACACGGAGGCGATGAAGTCCGCCGCCGGCGCCGGCGATCTGCACATCCGCCATCGCAGCCATCAGCGCTTTGATGCGAACCTGCTCGAACAGGTGCGCACCTTTCCCGAAGTCGAATTTGCCGCAGGCAGGCTTGAACAGCGCGGTGTGAACCTCGAATTGTCGCGCACCAAGAGGAATGTCATCGTCGTCATCCACGGCGTGGAGCCGCAATACGATCGCCTGTTTTTTCCGGTGAAACTCATCGGTGGCCGGTATGTCGAGAAGGATGACGAAGCGGTGATCGATGGCCGGGTGATGGCGGCGCTGGATGCGAAAGTCGGCGATGAGCTTCAGATCGAATGGCAGGAGACGAGGCTCAAGGTCGTGGGCGTCAGCGAACAGCCGCCGCTCACCGTGCTGCAACTGCCGGGTGTGATCACCACGCTGGCGACGGCGCAGAAGATCGCGGGCTATCCCGACAAGCTGCGGAAGATCGAGATCAAGTTGAAGGAGCCGGTGGAGAGAAAATCTTCAGCAATGACTTCGCCTCACTCCCCTCCCTTCCAGGGAGGGGCAGGGGGAGGGTTGCGTCCTCGAACAACGACACGTGCCAGTTTCATCGACGGTCCCACCCTCCCCCGGCCCCTCCCTGAGAGGGAGGGGAGTCATCACGACGCCCACATCCACGCCTTCATCAAGCAGCACGAATGGAAGCTGCCGCGCGACACGCTGTTCGAGCCGCCCGCCAATGTTCGCGCAGGCATCAACCGCGGCGTGAAGTGGACGAATCTCATCGGGCAGATCGTCACCGTGCTCGTCTGTCTTTCGACGGCCTTCATCATCGTCACCGGGCTGACCACCGCCGTCACCGAGCGGACGCGCGAGCTGGCGATCATGCGCTGCGTGGGCACACCGCGCCTGCACATCGGCTTTTCGCAGGTGGCAACGGGCGGCTTCATCGCGGCGATGGGCGCGATCATCGGCACGCCGCTGGGCGTCGCGCTGGCCTATTTCATCTACACGAAGAACCGGGAGATTCTTTCGGCCGGCTTCGTCTTCAATCTGCCCGGCATCATTCAGGCCAATCTCGCCACCATCATTGCCGGTCTTCTTGGTGCGCTCTATCCCGCTTTCATGGCGACGCGCGTTCGTCCGCTCGAAGCGCTGGCGGCCCGCGCCAGGCAGCCTCGCTTCTGGGGCGTGGTGGTCTGTCTCGTGCTGGGACTGGCAGGGGTGCTCTTTGAGCCGATGGTGCTGCTGATGCTGGAGGATACGGAGCAGGCCTTCTGGATTTATCTGCCGTGGGGGCTGGGCGCGACGTTCTTTGGCTATTGCCTGATCTGCGTGGCGGTTCTTGTTTTTCTTGCGCCGCTGCTGACATCGCTGATTGCGAAAACGCTGCGAATTCCCCGTGTATTGCTGCATGAAACAGTGATGGCCACGCCGTTTCGCCACGGCCTCACCGCCGGCGCCTTGATGATGGGGCTGGCGATGCTCGTGGCCATCTGGACCGAAGGCGGCAATCTTCTTTATGGCTGGTTCAACACCATCAAGATGCCCGATGCGTTCATCATGGCCAGCGACGGGGTCACGCCGAAGATGATGGAAATCGTCAGGAGCGAGAAAGACATCACCGCCATCTGCGGCGTCACCGCCAAACCGGTGCAGACGCGCAGCGTGAGTTTCGGTGTGCAGACGATCACGCCGCCTTACACGCTTTTTGCCGCTTCGAACATTCCGGAGTTTTTGGAAATGACGGACATCGAGTGGCTCGCCGGCGACAAGGAGTCGGCGCTCAAACGCATCGCCAGGGGCAATGCGGTGCTCGTCGGCCGTGAGTATCTGGTGGCGCATGGCATGGGTGTCGGGGCGAAGATCACGCTCAAGACCGATACCCGTGGCGACCGCGAATTCGAGATCGCAGGCGTCGTCGGCGCGGTCGGGCTGGATGTCGCCGTCGCTCATTTCGGCATCGGCCAGGAATATGCGGAGGCGTCGGTCAGCACCGTCTTTGGCACCTTTGAAGATGGCGAAACGTACTTCAACATCAAAGGCCCGGACATCATTCTCATGTCGCTGGCCAAGGATGCGGATGATGTGGCGCTGCTCGAAAACCTCCGCCAGAAACTTTCACCGCTGACGCGCGGCGAGCTGCGCGCCGATTCCAGCCGAATCATCCGCAAAAAAATTCAGGCGATCTCCATCCAGCTCATGACCGTCGCCAGTTCGCTCGCCCTGTCGAGCCTGCTCATTGCCAGCTTCGGCGTGGCGAACCTCATCGTCGCCGAGATCAACGCCCGCCGGTTCGAGTACGGCGTCATCCGCGCCATCGGCGGACACAAGGGCATGCTCGGCCGCCTCATCGCCGGGCAGACGCTGGTCATCGCCCTGGTCGCCTGCCTCGTCGGCACCGCCCTGGGTGTGCAGATCGCCCTGGTCGGCAAGGTGTTTCACCGAAGACTCGTGGGCATGACCTACAGCTGGCTGCTGCCCTGGGATGTGGTCCTCTGGGGCGGCGCGATCGTCATCATCATGGCGCTTGGCGCGGCGGCCCCGGCGATCTGGCGACTGATGCGGAAGCAGCCGACGGCATTGCTGGCGGCGGATGCGTAAAGGAAAAATACGAAATTCAAAGCACAAAACAACAGGTGACTCAAGCCCGATGGTGAGGTTTGTTCCGGGGGCGAACCGTCGGGGGATGAGGATGTGGCGTTTTCGAAAGATACCCCGACGGTTCGCCCCCGGAACAAACCTCACCATCGGGCTTGTCGTTCACTTTTTGTCCTTGCCGAAAATATCCCCGATGCCTTTGCCGATGTCTTTCGTCTTGTCCTTGAGCAGGCCGCCTGCGCCATCCTTGAGCAGGTCCTTGGTCGCGTCCTTGGTCACCTTGTCGATCTCGGCGGTGACTTTTTTCGTCGTGTCGTCGATCAGCTTGTCCGCGACTTCCACGGCGAACTTGTCGAGGTTTTCCAGCTTCGCCAGGTGGCCTTGCAGATCGCCGAGCATGTCCCCGGGCAGGCCGCCCTTGTCAACGACCGCTTGAATGACCGCCTTGATGATCACATCGCTCACCTCCGCCAGCAGCGCCCCGCCTTCGGTGTCCGAGCCGATGCCTTTGAGGGTCAGCGCGGGGATTTTGATGTCCAGCCTGGTCAGGTCGCCGATCTCCGGGATGAGGTTGACGTGGACGTTGACGTTCTGAATCTCAACGAGGTCGATGACGAACTTTTTGCTCGTGCCGGATTCCTGCTCGATGGTTTCCTCGCTTTTGGATTCGAGCTTTCTGAGGTTCTCCATGATCACGGCATAGTTCGTCCTGCCCTTGGATTTTTCGAGGTGAACGTCGATGTCCTTGAAGCCGATGCGGGCCACCTGCACCTTCTCGCCCATGAGTTGCCGGATGGAGACCTCGACCTCACCCCGGCCCAGGGCGAAAAAGTGAGGCGAGGAAAAACCGGCGGGGTTCTTCACGTTGAGCCGGTCCATGCCGAACCTGCCCTTGAAGATGCCCAGGCTGACGTTGTCGAGCGTGGTGTCAACGCCCAGGGCATAGGTCGCGCCTTTCTCGATGCCCGCCTTGGCGATGGAGTCGATGTAGAGGAAGGCGACCGTGACCGCGACGATCAGCAACAGCATCAGAACGATGATCAGGCGTTTGATCTTTTTCATGTGAAACTCCCCAAACGGTTGAATGAATGGAAACTGGTGATCAGTTTAACACGATCCGCTGAAAACCAGCCATGATGAGTGAGCCGATGAGTGTGCCGCTTGCGGCGTGGCAACGTCACCGGCCTGCGCTATTCGACAGGAAAAAACGTCACTTCATCGGCATCGGTGTCCAGTATGGCGACCGTGTAATTCTGGGCGCGAAAGAGCGCCCCGGGGTTGATGATCCGCGTCGCGCCGATGCGTTCATTGCGGGCCTGATGGCTGTGGCCGTGACAGAGATAGGCGGGGTGCGATGCCAGCGCCTTGATCATGGCTTCACTGTCATCACCGTGCAGGAAAATCAACTCGCGCGGCGATGGTTGCCCCGCGACTCCATCGGCCGCGGCAGGCAGCGTCAGACGCCCCACCGGATCGCAGACGATGATGCCCAGATGCTCGGCATGCCGCGCCATCGAGGCGCGGTCCCAATCGACATTGCCGAAGACCAGCCGCACATCGATCCCCTTGCCGTTGGCATCGGGCGGCAGAACCAGTTCGTCAATCACTTCCATCGAGCCGATGTCCCCCATGTGCAGCAGGCTGGACGCCCCCGCTTCCATCAGCGCCCGCACCGCCCGGCGCGTCGTCGCCGCGCGGCCATGGGAATCGGAAAGTAAACCAATCTTGGGCAAGGGAATCATGTCCTCGTGGAGCAGCCAGAATAGCGGAGCGGGGTGATTGAGCAAGCGAGGTTCGGCCGCGGTCCAGAGTCGTTTAATTCTCGGCACCTACTCCGTCGGAAGTTCCAAATGACAAATTTCAAACTCCAAACAGGCTCCAGGAACAAAAAACGCCATCAAGCAGCATCCGGATTCGGATCGGCTTCCGTTCCTCCCTGCCGTTGACTGGAGCCGATGCGGAACGGCTGCCGTTTGCCGGTACACTGCGCCGACTTTCTGGAGTTGTGACATGAGGCCCATGCCAGCCATCGTCTGCCTGCTTCTGTCCGTCCTGCCAAGCGCCGTTGCCCGCGCCCAGAACAAGGACGCCAAGGGTCTGGCGGCGAAGTATCCGAAGGATGTCGGCATTGCGCGCGATCCCGCCGTGCTGTTTCACGATGACTTCGAGGACGCGAGGATCGGCGCGACGTGGGACACGATCAATCGCCGCAAAGGTCGCGGCGCAACGCTCGATGTCGAGCCGGTCGCGGCGGAGAAGAATGCCGCCATCGCGCGGGGCAGGCAGTCGGCGCGCGTGCAACTCCACAAGCAGGGCCACGAGGATGTGACCTTCATCAAGTGGCTTCGTCCCGGCCACGATGAGCTGTTCATGCGGCACTACGTTCGCTACGGCACGGACTACGGCTACCACGGCCACGGCGGCAGCGGCTTCATGGCCGACGCGGAGAAGGGGCAGTTCAAGGGGGCCGGCAAAGCGCCCGACGGCGACAGGTTCTTCTGGGCCACGCTCGAACCGATCGGCCCGCGCCAGTGGCGGCCGCCCGGGGCGCTGATCTTCTACGCCTACTGGTGGAAGATGAAGCCGGACGGACGGGGCAACCACTGGGGCAACTGGTTTGAGCCCAAACCCGACCAGGTGCCGAAGCTGGAAACGTGGATCTGCATCGAGTGGCGCGTGAAGACCAACACGGCGGGCAAGGACGATGGCGAACTCGATTGCTGGATCGACGGCACTCGGCGCGGCCAGTTCCGCAACATCAACTGGCGTTCCGTTGACACGCTGAAGGTCAACAAGGTTCAGCTCTCGCTCTGGCTCGAGCCGGCAAGCTACGACCGCACGGGCGGCGGCGCGACCCGGACCGTCTGGTACGACGACGTGGTGGTGGCGAAGAAATACATCGGGCCGAAAGCGCCGTGAACCACGGCAAGATGAGGTGATGAAGGTTTTCAGGGTGGAGTGAACAGCAAGGCGGGGCGGGTCCGGCGTGAAGGGATTTATGAGGCTCAATCCACATCCGAGATATGGCGTCTTTTCTCGCTGGTTTGCGGACCATCGACTGGATGCGGCGCCGATCGCCGATGTCTATTACCGCGCCGCCGGCCCGGAACATGCCACCGCCGAAAAGATTGTGTCGGGCATCGGAGCGAACATCACGGGCGGCAGATGGAATCCTCCTGATGTGTCTGAGGTGGTGTACGCGAGCAGCGCACCTGAAACGGCGACGGCCGAATCTCTCGAGCACTACCGCTATTACCACATACCTGTTTGGGAAGGGTTGCCGAAAGTGATGATTGCGATCCGGGTGGAGCTGTCGCTTGTGATGAACCTGACGGACGCCGCGATTGCCGCCGATTTTCCGGAGGTGATGGCGACTTTAATGGCCGAGGATTGGCGGCAGGTGATGAGAGACGGGGACGAAGCGACGAGCCAGGCGGTTGGGCGAGCCGCCTTTGAATCCGGGCTTCAAGGATTGCTGGTTCCTTCAAAACCCGTTCCCGCCGGCGCCAATCTGCTGGTGTTTCCGAGGAATTTGAATGCCGATTCCAAACTCGCGGTGATCCATCCGGATTGGCTGGACAATCCGGGCAAACCGCGATAGACTTATTTGTTGCATGCAAATTTGCATGCAATGAACCGGCCTCGACGCCTTTGAAATCCGATGGTCCGATGACGGAGAACACCCATGGCAACCAGGACAAACATGAACAAAGGGAGAAAGGCGAATGTCAAATTATCGAGCGGTGGAAAGGCCGGGGCCGCAAAATTCAAGGGCGGCATCGTCTTTTTCAGCGGGGATCACCAAAAGTCGAAATTGAAGCGATTTGGCAAAGTCACCGGGACCCTGAATGCGTCCAAGGGAAAGATGAGGGTTGCCGCCGTGAGAACAGAGATGGGGATTTCGCAGGAAGAACTGGCTCGCGTAACAGGATACTCCACCCGTTCGATCGCGGGATGGGAGTCCGGCAAGGTCGTGAGTGATTCGGCACGTCAGAAGCTGGCGGAGACCAACCGGTTAACGGCGGCACTGACGAAAATCATCGGATCCCAAAACCTTGGCGAGTGGATGCGTACGCCCAATCCCGCGTTTGAAGGGCAAACACCCATTCAAATTATGGAGCGAGGTGAATCCGATCGACTCTGGAGAATGATCTTTGAAATTGACGCCGGCGTGGCGAGTTGACGCTCAGATCAAGGATCGTCTTACCGGAGTTGCCGTTCCGTGGACTTCCGCATCGCCGACACATTCACGGACAGCCTCGCCCGGCTCACGGGCGAGGAGCGGAAAGGCGGTCAAGACGACCGTCTTCGATCTGCAATCGTGCGATCCACATGTAACGGACGATCAGGCATCGTCAACGAAGAGTATGAGCCTGATGTTGAACAACCGATCTTTCGCGGTCCGTCTTCTGGTGTTCGCCTTCCTGTCCGTCAGCCTGGCGTCGCGGGCGGTGGCGGCCGACCTTCACGTCGCACCGCAGGGCAGCGATGACTGGTCCGGGCGACTGCCTGCGATCAACGAGGCTCGCAACGACGGTCCGCTTGCGACTCTTTCCGCGGCGCTGGAGCGTGCCCGCGCCATCCGCGCCGCTGAGCCGGCACGAAACATGCCGATCGTCATTCGGCTGCGGGGCGGGCTTTATGAATTGAGCAAACCGATCGAACTGACGCCCGCCGATGCAGGCACGGCGGAATCGCCGCTCATCATCGAGGCTCATCCCGGAGAGTCACCGATTCTCAGCGGCGGCGGCAGGGTCACCGATTGGAAGGTCGGCGAGGACGGACGCTGGCGGACGACGATTCCGCAGGCGAAAGACGGCAAGTTTCATTTCACGCACCTGATCGTCGATGACCAGCGGCGCGACCGCGTCCGGCTGCCGAAGAAGGGGTATTACCGCATCGCCCAGGCGCTGCCGCCGACTCCCGCCGCTCAGGGCAAGGGGTTCGATCAGTTCGTCTTTTCGGGCGACGACCTTCGCGGCGACTGGGCCGACCTGTCGCATGTCGAGGTGCAGGCGATTCACATCTGGTCCGCCTCGCGGCTGCCGATCCGTTCGATGGATGCGGCGACAAAAACCGTGCAATTCGCCGGCAGAACGCGAGGCGTGGCGAATTGGATGACGCTGGGCAAGGACCATCGCTATGTCGTCTGGAACGTCCGCGAGGCGCTCTCCGAACCGGGCGAGTGGCATCTCGATCGCACCTCCGGCGAACTCACTTACATTCCAAGGCATGGCGAGTCGCCGCGGAAGACACAGGTCATCATGCCGCGGCTGGAGCAACTCCTGGTGATCCGCGGCGACCTGGCGAACAGGCGGTTCGTCGAGCATGTCACGTTCAAGGGTGTCACGTTCGCCCATGCGAACTGGATGATGCCTGCCGAGGGTTTGTCGTTGCCGCAGGGCGAGATCAACGTGCAGTCGGCGGTGGAACTGACCGGGGCGAGACACGTGGCCTTCGAGCGGTGCGTGGTGCGTCATGTCGGCGGCTACGCGATGACGTTCGGCGCCGGTTGCCGCGACAGCCGGCTTGAGTCTTGCGAGCTTTTCGACCTGGGCGCCGGCGGCGTGAAGATCGGCACGGCTCGCAGCTCCGTCGGCTGGGGGCCGCAGGACAAAGCCATCGTTTCGCCCGGCAATGACGAATCGCTGCTCACCCAACACATCACCGTCCGCGACTGCACCATCGCTCACGGCGGCCGCCTGCACCCGGCGGCGCTGGGGGTCTGGATCGGCGACGCCCATCACAACACCGTCGAGCACAACGACATCTTCGACTTCTACTACACCGCCATTTCCGTCGGCTGGGTCTGGGGCTATCGGCACAGCGCCGCCACGCACAACCGCATCGAGTTCAACCGCATCCACACCATCGGCCAGGGCGTCCTCTCCGACATGGGCGGCGTTTACACCCTGGGCGTCTCGCCAGGCACCAGCGTCAGCCACAACGTCATCCACGACATCCACGCCTTCGACTACGGCGGCTGGGGCCTCTACACCGACGAAGGCTCCACCGGCATCGTCATGCGCAACAACCTGGTCTATCGCACCAAAACCGGCGGATTTCACCAGCACTACGGCAAGGAAAACCTCGTCACCAACAACATCTTCGCCTTCGCCATCATCGATCAGATCCAGCGATCGCGAGTCGAAGAGCATCTCACCTTCACTTTCGAGCGGAACATACTCATCCACGACCGCGGCAATCTTCTGGGCAAGAACTGGGCGGACAGGAACGTGAAGCTCGACAGCAACCTGTACTGGCACACCGGCGGCGCCGACGCGGTGAAGTTCCCCGGCAACCGCACACTCGACCAGTGGCGCAAAGCGACCGGCCACGATGCGAAGTCGATCGTCGCCGATCCCATGTTCCTCGATGTGAAGAAGGATGACTTTCGATTGAAGGACGGGTCCCCCGCGAAGCGGATCGGATTCGAACCGTTTGATTACACGAAGGCGGGCCGGCTGACGAAACAGACGATGACGCAGGAACTGCCCAAAGTCACTGCGACGTTTGATTGATCGCGCGTGGCCGGAGCGTCCGAATCTCCGCATCGGGCAGACTTACGGTCTCACCGTCCACTTCGCTCCGCGACCTCGCCCGGCCAATGACACCTGCCCGGCGGCCTTCATCTCCGCCAAAACTTTCTTCAGCAGTTGAACGCTGATTCCTGGAAGCTGAGATCGGACATCGGCCAAGGTGAACTCGCCCACCTGGCTCGAGATGGTCCGCCGGGCCAGCTCCGTTTTGGGCGGCTGACCGGCGCAACTTTCCACTTGCCGCGAGTGCTCCACGCAGGCGCGCCGGAGCACACCCAGGAAATAATTCCACCACGGCAGGATCGGATTGCGACCATCGTGCCAACCTTGCGAACATTCGCCAAGCACGCGGTAGTAGTCCTCCTTGCCCTCTTCCACCACTCGCTCAAGGCTGACGTATCGGCTCACGTCAAAGCCGTGGCGGAGCAGGAGCATGGTGGTGAGCAGGCGCGAGACGCGCCCGTTGCCGTCTCGAAAAGGATGGATGCACAGAAAGTCGAAGACCATCGTCGAGACGATCAGCAATGGCGGCGCTCTCTCGGCGATGGTCAGCCGGTCGTATGCGGCACACAGATCATTGATCGTCTTGGCGGTCTGTTTTGCCGGCGTCGGCTTGAATCGAACTCGGCGCTGGCCGTTTGGAAGAATCTCGATGATCTCGTTGTCCCGGCCCTTGAACTCGCCTGCATCACCCGCCCCCGCATGCGAGAGCGCGTGCAAATGCCGAATCGTTCGCGCCTCGACCGGCGCCGGGGATTTGCGCGAGTAAATCCAGTCGAGGGCGCGCCGGTAGCCTGACAACTCCTCCTCGGAACGGTCCCGTGGCCGCGCCTTTCCGATCGCCAAAGGCGCAAGACGATCCGGGGACACCGTGACGCCCTCGATGCGGTTGGACGACTCGACGCTTTGGATCATCGCCTGCCGCCGCAGCGCCTCCAGCACCTCCGGCCGTTGCCGGCTCCAGAGGTCCTGCCTGCCGCGGAACTCCATGCAGTCGGCCAACAGCCAGCCGGTGCCGACGGGCAACCCGGCACGATCGAATGTTTCTTCGCGGAGCGTCAACATGCGTCTGGAAATCCTGTAGTAGCCATTTAATAGCCTATTCTAGAGAACGGTGGCCGATTGTCCACTGACCGATCGCATAACCCCAGGGGCAAATCCCCTCATGACCAGCCTCACCACCGCAGGGACGGACGACTTTCCATCAACAATGGCACGGATAGATGATCGACTGGTGCGGCTGTACGGAGATTGGGATATGGGCTTGGACATTTGTGCCCCAGGGAATTGAAGCCATCGCAAACGCGATCAGGTCGGTAGAATGCACCATCCGATGGCCACGATCAATCAATCAGGAGTCGAACACATGAACCACCGTTCCATTCGCATTGCAGTCCTGTTTTCACTGGGCATGGCGCTGTCGATCCATGCGGCAGATGTCCCCAAGCCGGTGCGGACCGGCAGCGGGGTGATGACCTTCGAGACCGTGCCGGGCTGGGGCCTGCTGCCCGATGGGAAGTCCGCCATCGGATCGACGCATGGTTCCGTCGTCATCGACAAGGAAGGCAACATCCACACCAGCGCCCACAAAGGCGTCTTTGTTTTTTCGCCTGACGGCAAGGTGATCCGTTCATTTCTCACCAAGGATCACACCAACATTCACGACATGGAAATCCGCGAGGAGGATGGCGTCGAATACATCTACGGCGCCCGCAACGCCAATGCCGAGGGAATCAAGTTCAACAGCGCCGATGGCAAGATCGTGTTGCGACTGGCGTATCCGCAGGAATCGGGCCTCACGCCTTCGGGCGGCAAGTTTCCGTTCAGCCCCACGGCCATCACCATCGCGCCCAACGGGGACATCTTCCTTTCCAACGGCTACGGGACCAACCACATTTTCAAGTACGACAAGACCGGAAAATACATCCTTCACTTCGGTGAAAAAGGCAACGGACTCCGGCAGTTCAACACCGCGCATGGCATGACGCTGGACACGCGATACGACCCGCCCCGACTGCTGATCTGCGACCGCAATCACACGCCCAACGGCCGCCTGCTGCACTACGACCTCGATGGGAAGTTCATCGGCGAGGTCATCACCGGCCTGGGGATGCCCACCGCCGTGGCGATTCAGGGCGAGTATGTTTCCGTCCCTGACCTGCGGGGAAAGCTCGTCATCCTCGATGGCGGCAACAAGATCATCTCGACCCTGGGCGAGAATCCCGACCCCAAAAAAGGCGGCAACTACAACATCCCGCAGGCCCAGTGGATCGAAGGCGTCTTCAGCGGCACGCACGGCTCCTACTGGGACAAGGATGGCAACCTGTACGTGCAGGATTGGAACGTATCGGGCCGCATCATGAAGCTGGTCCGGGTGAAGGACAAGTGAAATCCTTGAAGAGGTCAGGGGACAGGAGACAGGGAACAGGAAACAGAGGCCAGAGCGAAGCCGCAAGCGGCTTTCTGTCTCCTGTCTCTTGTCTCCTGTCTCCTGTCTCCTGTCCCCTGTCCCCTGTCCTCTTTTCCAGGGCTGCTATGGCTTCTGGTCGCCGAACACGTCCAGCTTCACCGACTTTTCCAGTTGTTCCAGTTTCCCGCGCAGGTCCTGCGGTATGGCAGTCTGTTCCTGGTCGGTGTTGATCGGGCCGTTGAACAGTTCCCTGCCCGCCTGATCCTTGACGGTCAGATGCCGGCCGTTCTGATTGCTCGTGAGGGTGATCTCGTGGGTGCCGTCGTTCATTTTGGCGACGGCCTGTGACTGCCGCACTTCGTGTCGTTGAATCTCGTTCTGGCCGGGTCCGGGACCGGGGCCGGGCAACTCGCCCTGCTGAATCCTGGCGCGTATTTCCTCCTGCTGCACGCGGATCTTCCGCATCGCCTCATCCACCTGCTTTTTCATTTCCTCGATGCGTTGCTGAAGGTCGCGGGCTTGGTTGTCATTCAGTTCAATGCCTTTGAGCTGATCCTCGATGAGCTTCTTGATCTGCTCGGCATTGAAGGGGGCGATGAGTTCGATGTCGAACTCGCCGCCTGGAACGGCGCCGGGCGGCAGGCCCGGGGTCAACTGTCGGATTCGCAGCCGCGATGATTTCTCAAGCTTCTCCAGTTTCGGCTGCACCGCCTGGGGCACCGCCTTGCGCTCTTCGGGGGTGTTGATCGGTCCGCTGAAAATCTCCTTGCCCGCCTTGTCCTTGACGATGAGCGATCGGCCTTCCTTGTCGTGGCTGATCTCCAGTTGATGCTCCTCGTCGGCGAAGCGCATCGAGCCCTGCATCGCCTTGCGTTCCCAGCCTTCCATCGGCACGGCCCGGTGCAGCCATTTCATGCGCGGCTGATCGCCGGCCTGGCCATCGATGAACAGCTCATGCGGGGGGAAAAACACCTCCGCAACAGGCATTTCCTTTTCAATCAGCGTCGCCTTGACGGTGACCTCCCCGCCTTCACGAAGCACGGCGAACTCGACTTCATCGCCGGGCTTCCGGGCGCGGATGAGCGTGCCCAGTTGCATGGCGTTGACCAGACGTTGATCACCCAGGCGAATCAGCACATCGTGCGCCTTGAGGCCGGCCTTGAACGCGGGACCGCCTTCTTCGGCATGATCCACCACCAGGCCGAAACCCGCCGGCAGCTTCAAGTGGGAGGCCAGCGGAGGCGACACGGGGGATGTCGAAACGCCAAGGTAGGCGACCTTTTTCATCTCGACCTTGCCGGCGGGAACCGCGGAAGCGGAACCCGTCACCACCAGCGTGCCCGGCGCCGCCCCCCTGTCGCCCGGAGCAAATTGAATGCCCCCCCCCGGAACCCCCGGAGCGACCGGAGCGACTTGAAACAGCGGCTTGCCGTCGCCGTCACCTGCGCCTTCGACTTCGATGGTGATGACACGGCCTTCGATGACGCGGCCTTCGATGACGCGGCGATCGATGTCATCCCCCGCCATCGACAACGAAGCGGAACAGAAGGTCAAAGGCAAACAGAGGGCGCAGATGAACTCTCGATTGAACATGGCGAAACTCCTGAAAAATAAGGGGGTTTGAAAATCAGTCGTATTTCACCGGCATGATGATCGTTTCCCGGCGAGGCACGGTGTACTCGATGCGGATGTTGTTCTTCTCGTCGAACAACTGCACATGCTCCAGAATCTCGCGCCGGTATCGCCGAAGCGGGTCGCCATCGACCACCAGCACGCCATCGGGCTGAATGTTGGACCAGGTCTCCTCGATGCGCACGGGATTGAACCGGGCCGCCATCGGCTGCGATTCACGGCGATCTCCAGGCTTGATGACCATCGCGCCATCGCCGGCAGGTTCATCATGCCTGCCGGCGAGCATCATCACGGCGACCAACGCGACAAGCCCGAACACCGCGGCAGCGAGCATCCCCCTGGACCACCAGGACGAACCAATCCTTCGGTGTACCGGAGGAATCGGAGCAGCCTCGGCGGCTTCACGCCGGAAGAGCGCCGCCATGCGTTCATCGAGCGAAACGCCGGGCCGCCGCAACGGCTGCCGGGCGATGATCCGCTCCAACTCGGCATGTTCATCCTGTTCCTTGGGTTCATTCATGTTGCTGCTCCACGGTCAGGCCAGGCTCACCAGTTCTTCCTTCAGCTTGTCCAACGCACGCCGGTATCGGCTGGCCACGGTCGAAAGCGGCTCGCCCAGCACGGCGCTGATGCGGTCGAACGTCAGGCCGGCATAGAGCTTCATCACCAGCACTTCACGCTGGGCCTCGGGCAGCGCCTCGATCGCCTGCCGAACCAGGGCCTGTGATTCGCGAGCCACCAGCGGATCGTCCCCCTGCCGCGACGAAACCGAAGCGAAGATCGAACACGAATGCGAATCACCATCACCATTGCCTGTCGCATCACTTCGTTCGATCAGATCGATGGTCGGTTCGCTGCGTTTGCGAACGATGTCGATCGCGGCATTGCGCACGGCGCGGTAGGCATAGGCGACCGCATCCTCGGCTTTTCCAGCCGGGGTGCCGCACAGCCGGGCGAAGGCGTCGTGGATGGCGTCTTCCGCGCGATCGGCGCGCCGGGTGATCGACAGGGCCACGGTGAAGAGCCCCTGCCGATGGTTGCTGTAGATCGCCTGTAGCTGTTCCTGCACCGCTGGGGTCCGCATGGGTTGCCGAGACCTGACGATGATCCGGTCATTCATATGACGCATGATCCCGCCGGATTTGCGCATCGTGTCCATCTTTTGTGGCAAGATATTATTCCGGGGGAACCGGGGGAACCGGGGGAACCGGGGGATTCCGGGTGGGTGATTCCGGGGGTGGCTGGGGCTGAGTCCGCGAAGCCCCGGCCCGGATGCACGAGGGAAGGTGAAGCAACTGAAAGTCGATGGTCGCCTGGGCCGGGGCTTGCGCAGAGCCTCCGGCCCCAGCCACCCGTCGGGCATCCATCGCGCTCGTTCATTCACCGCGCGAAGGACGCTTCTTCAGGCTGCACACGTCCGCGACTCGTTGAGTCGCGGCTCTGGTTGGCCCGTTCCCGTCGTTCATTTCAGCCATCTTGCCGCCAGGAATGATCGATCATCCTCCGGCAGCATGTTTGATTTGAGCTTCTCGATGTAGCTCATCATTTTCGAGGAGACATCGGAGGTGGGCTGATCGGGTGATTGGATGATGGTTTGGGCGATGTAGCTGTTGACGCCGTTGATGCCCAGGAGCGTGCCTTTGGAGGTTTGCACTTCCATGATGCCATCGGAATACATGGCCAGCATTTCGCCGGAGTTCATGCGGTCATCCTGCCGGCGGAACTCCGTGGGCTGCAAACCCAGCGGGTGATGGGCGGCGACCTGAAGCGAGCGCACTTGTCCATCGGGACTGATCAGGGCGACAGGGGGATGGCCTGCGTTGACGCATTCGAGGTTGCCGGTGACCGGATCGAGTGCGACGCAGACCATCGTGACGAAGGTGCCATCCTCCAGGTATTCGCACAGGTGCTCGTTGATGCCGGTCATCATGGTGGGGAGGTCGGCGCTGTTTCGCAGGTGGGTGTGGACCATGCTGTGAATGGTCAGGGCGATGAGCGCCGCGGGCAGGCCGTGGCCTGAGACATCGGCAATGGCGAAGAAGACGCGGCCATCCTTCATGCGGACGACATCCACGTAGTCGCCGCCGACCCATTCGCAGGGTTTGTAGATGATGGAGAAATCGACATGATCGATGGCGATGTCGCGCGGCATCAGCCGTTGCTGGATTTTCCGGGCGCTGGCCAGGTCCTGCTCGATGGCGGCGTTGTTCTGGGCCTCGTGGCGGGCCATCCAGATCGACTCGGCCTGCTGATACTGCGTTGCCGCCAGGGCGATGATCGCCAGCCATTCGGGCGTGCCGTATTCGGGCGGCAGCACCGCGTAAAGCACATCCATCGTGTTGTCTTCATCGGCAATCGGGCAGGCGACCGCCGCCATGCGTCCCACGGCTTCGGGCGCCAGGGAGAGCTCCACCGCTCCGATGACATTGGGGTTGGAGGTGAGCGAAATGTTGTTGGCCATCACCGGGCCGCGCGTGGTTCGCACCGCGCGAATCAGGCTGCGGGAAACGTAGCTGGCGTCGCGATCCCATCCCATCGCCAGTTGCGGCTCGCACAGAAGCTGCGGCGGGTCGTTGGGATTCTGCTTGTCCAACCGCAGCGCCATGGCCGACAGGCAGTGAAAATCCTTGCGGACCATGAACCGGTTGAGCGTGCGGATTCGTTCGTTGGGATCCTCGATCTCCACCAGCCTCTGGCCGAACTCGGTGAGGGTGGTCAGGTGAAGCGTGTCGATCTTCGGAGGCTCGACATCCGCCAGCGTGCTGACCGAGGCATGGGCGCCTTCGTTGGCGGGCATCTGCACGACCGAGTGGGCGGTCTGCTGAGGCTTTTCCGCGATGGGCCGCAGGTTCCAGAGCTTCAGTTCGTAGCGGCCGATTTCGAACTTGTCACCGAATCGCAGCAGCGACTGCTTGACGAGCGAGCCGCGCACCCTGGTTCCGCTGCGGCTGTCCAGATCGCGGACCATCCACCGGCCAAAGGGATCGCGCAGCAACTCGGCATGTTGACGGGAAACGCTTTCGCGCCCCAGGCAGATGTCCGCACTGGCGGAGCGCCCGATCAGAACGCGATCGTTGTGGATCGGTGCGCGCGACAGCTTGCCATCGGGGTCCTTGATCTGAACATAGGCAATCGGTTGGTCGGGCACGAAACAATCCTGATCGAAAGCAGGCGCCGAAGGGGAGTGGCCTGCTCGTGAGACCCGCCGGTGGTTCTCCCCAACCACGATACGGTAGCAGAGGGTTTACAACCAAGCCAGCACGCGGGACAATCCCGATTCTCCAGAGCGTGTCCATCTTTTGCGGCAAGATATGATTTCGGGTGGCTGGGGTTGAGGCTCTGCGAAGCCCCGGCTCCCCCGGTTCACCTTGCCGGGGCTTCGCAGAGCCTCAGCCCCAGCCACCCAAAACTTCTCAAAGCCCGGCCCCGGGGGCAGGGCTTTGAGTTGTCACAAAAAATGGGCACGCCGATTCTCTACACACCCGGCCCGCCTAGGGTTCGTTCATTGAAAGGTTCAGCATGACCACCGCGACCGCATCAGCCACCACCACCGCCACCGCCTATGAGGAATTGATTCACGCCATCAAGGAAGCCAACCTGCTGGGCAGCTCGGCGGCGCTGCTGGGTTGGGATCAGGAGACGCTGATGCCCGCCGGCGGCCTGGAGCACCGCAGCAGGCAACTGGCGCAAATCGCGCGCATGGTGCACGGCATGAAGACCTCGCCGCGCATCGGCGAACTGCTGGCGGCCTGTGAATCCGACCAGGAGCTGCGCGATGAACCGGCGGGCGCGGCGGCGGTGAATGTGCGGGAAATCCGCAGGGAATATGACCGAAACACCAAACTGCCTTCATCGCTGGTGGAGGAACTCACCCGCATCAGCAGCGTGGCCCGCGCCCAGTGGGCCCAGGCGCGGAAGAATTCGAGCTTCGCGGACTTCAAGCCGTGGCTGGAAAAAATTGTCGAATTGCTGCGGCAGAAGGCGGCGTGCCATGGATGGGCCAAGGGGGGCGAGGCCTGGGATGCGCTGGCGGATGGTTACGAGCCCGGCTGCACGGCGAAGCAGGTGGATGATCTCTTCAAGCCGCTCCGCGTGAAGCTGGTGAAACTCGTCGGCGATCTGATGGGGTCCGGGAAAGGCCCCGTCAACGCATTCAACGAGATCAGGCTGCCCATCGCGGCGCAGGAGCAATTCGTCAGGTTCGTGGCCGGGCGAATCGGCTTTGACTTCGATCGCGGCCGGCTGGATGTTTCGACGCACCCCTTCTGCTCGGGCACCCATTGCAACGACATCCGCATGACCACGCGCTTTCACGAGAACAACGTGAACGACGCCCTGGGTTCGACGATGCACGAAACCGGCCACGGCATCTACGAGCAGAACCTGCTCGAAGCGCACATCGGAACGCCGATGGGCGATGCCGTGTCGCTGGGGATTCACGAGAGCCAGAGCCGGCTGTGGGAGAATCAGGTGGGCCGAAGTCTGCCGTTCTGGAAATGGCTGTTCCCGAAGTTGCGCGATCATTTTGGGGATGCGGTGGGGGGCCTTTTCCTGGAGCAGGTGTATGGCGGGGCGAACATCGTGAAGCCTGACCTGATTCGCGTCGAAGCGGATGAGGCGACGTACAACCTGCACATCATGGTGCGTTTCGAGATCGAGCGCAAGCTCATCGCCGGCGACATGTCGGTCGATGATCTGCCCGGCGTGTGGAACGCGCGCTACAAGGAATATCTGGACATCGATGTTCCCGATGACCGCCGGGGCTGCCTTCAGGACATTCACTGGTCACTGGCCAGCATGGGCTACTTCCCGACCTACACGCTGGGCAATCTTTACGCGGCGCAGTTTTTCGAGAAGGCCATGCAGGACATTCCGGATTTATACGGACAGTTCGAGGCGGGGGAGTTTGGTGCGCTCAAGCGATGGCTCAACGAAAAGATTCACCATCAGGGCATGCGATATCACGCGGCGGACCTGTGCAAGGTGGTCACCGGCCAACCGCCCGGCGCCGATGCGCTGATGCGACACCTGGAAGGAAAACTGCGGCCGCTGTACGGCGTTTGAGAAGTTGGCTCATGTACCCGCCGTGGTGCCAAGCCCGATGGCGAGGGCCGCCGAGCCGTCGGGGTATTCTGTGCGCTGCCGATACCCCGACGGCTCGCCAAGCCTCGCCATCGGGCTTGGCACCACATTCGGTACATGAGCCAACTTTTCTTCAAGGCAAAGGGTAAAAAGGCAAAGAGCAAAGGGTGATTACGGAAGTCCAGGCGAACCGAGCGGAGCACACACACGGAACCCGATGCCGCCGCCCCGGTAGCCGGGCGATCCCCAGTTGCGGAGGGCCGCGCGGAGGCCGATCGGGCTGTTGCTCCACGAACCGCCGCGCAGCACACGAGACGCTGTGCCGCCGGCCTCTTCGCGCTCATCGTCCGCCTGGTACGGATAATCGGCGTACTTGCTGCTGCACCACTCCCACACGTTGCCGTGCATGTCGTAGAGGCCCCACGGGTTCGGCTTCTTCAGTGATCCGACGGGGATGGTCTTCTCTCGATACATTCCTTTCACGCCGTTGCCGTAGGTGACATTGCCGTTGTAGTTCGCCTCGTCCGTGTTGATGGTGTTGCCGAAGGAGAACGTCGTCGTCGTTCCGGCCCGGCAGGCGTACTCCCACTCCGCCTCCGTCGGCAGACGGACGGTGCGCTTCGTCTTTTCGCTCAACCAGCCGCAGAAGGCGACGGCATCGTGCCAACTGACGTTCACCACCGGATGATCATCATCCTGTTGGAACCCCGGATCGCGCCAGGTGAACTTCGGATCCTGCTTCCACTCGCCATCGACGACACCCCAGCCGCCTTTGCCGTCCTTCTCGGCATCGGTCTTGTAGCTCTTGTCGAGGACGAAACGGGCGAACTGGCCGCGGGTGACTGCGTGGATGCCCATGTAGAACGGCTTATCGATCTTTTGCTCGTGTTGTTCTTCATCGTCATCGCGCTCTTTCTCGTCAGCCGGGCTGCCCATGAGAAACTCGCCGGCCTCGATCTTCACCAGCGTCATCTTCACGCCGCCGCCCAGGTCGAGCGTGGTGGTTTCAGTGTCGCTCTTTTTCTCTTCCTTCTCCTTCGCGGACGGCGCATCCTGAGCGGCATGGGCGTCATGCAGAGCCAGCGCCAGCAGGAGGGCGGCAATCGAAGCGAAAAAACGGCGGAAAATGCGGGGGTTCATGACGGTTCCCGACAGGAGGAAAGGACATGTTTCCAATGATCGTGGGGAACGCCGGGCCGGTCAAGGGGAATGGCCGGGGGATTTTGTAGCCGCAGCGAGGACGCTGCGGCTACAAAGTCTTCTGTCTTCCGACCTCTTTTCCAACGGGCTGTTATGCCGATAACCGCTGATGGACGCGAAAATGAGTGACACCGACCCAGGTCATCCCGAACGGATCGCGTATCTCATGCGCGGCCTCCCAAGCTGCGGCAAGAGCACCACGGCCCGCAAGCTCATCGGCGACACGGGCGTCATCTGCGAAACCGATGAATACTTCTTCAAACACGTGGGCGACAACCCCGATGAGTTCACCTACGACGATGATCTGATGGAAGCCGCCCGGGCCTGGAATCTGGAGCGGTTCAAACAGGCGGTCGATCGAGGCATCACGCCCATCGTGGTCGATCGCGGCAACAGCCTGTCGATGGAGTCGAAGGTGTATGCGGTCTATGCCGTCGAACGGGGGTACAGGGTCGAACTGAAGGAACCCGAATCGCAGTGGTGGCAGGAAATCCGCGTGCTGCTCAAATACAAGAAGCTGACCAAGCCGGTGCTCGACGAATGGGCCCGGCGGCTGGCGGAGATGAACCGTTGCACGCATCGCACCTCGGTGCGGACGATCAGGCGATGGATGGACAACTGGCGATGGAACGTGACGATCGAGGACATTCTCAATTATGAGGAGTGATCGAAGCCTTGCCGGGAGCCTGAGAACTTTGGGGTGAGATTTTTTGGGTGGCTGGGGCTGAAGGCTTTGCGCAAGCCCCGGCCCAGGGACCTTCAGCATTCAGCCTTCAGTCTTCAGCATTCGGCCTTCAGTCTTCAGCATTCAATTGCTTCACCTTGCTTCGCGCACCGGGCTGGGGCTTCGCGGACTCAGCCCCAGCCACCCGGAATTAAGTTCCCAGTCTCCGGGGAAAGGCGCAAAAGTCGCAAGAAAGAGCAAGTCATACGCAATGCGCGGTCGGATGGGATGAGCCGACATTGAAGAACTCCGGGATAATCCTATTGCCGGACCGTACAATGTACGATACTGTTCATACGGTGTATGAGTGATTGTTGAAAGGTCAAGGCCCGTTTGCCGGAGGCAGGGTCGTTTGGTTTACACGGAGCATCGCCATCGCAACCCGTCAGATTCCAACTTCGCAGATTCGCCGCCAGTGGCGCATGGCGGGCCGCGATGAAAGGCGGAAGCTGATCATCGAGG
Organism: uncultured Phycisphaeraceae bacterium; assembly: GCA_964649195.1. Taxonomy (GTDB): domain Bacteria; phylum Planctomycetota; class Phycisphaerae; order Phycisphaerales; family Phycisphaeraceae; genus JTS-RE9. Next base: position 13,977 of record CAZYPK010000021.1, on the reverse strand, counting down.
TCGCGGTGCGGCTGCTCAAGAAATCGGGGCTGGAGTCGGTGACCATCCGCCGCGTGGCCGATTGCCTGGGCGTCGGGGCGATGACGCTTTACACCTACGTCGATGGCCAGGAGGGACTGCGCCTGGCCATGACGCAGCATGGGTTCGATCTGCTTTCCAGCGGCTGCCAGGAAGCGAGCACGCTGGGCACCGCCGAGGGCTGGCGCGGCAGCGCGAAGCATTACATCCGCTTCGCCATCGAAAACCCCCACCTCTACAAGCTGATGTTCGCCACCGACAGCGACGCGGGCAAGGCGGAGGTGCAGATTCTCAACCGCGGCTTCGAGGGACTCATCGAGCGCGTCGGTCTTGAAATGGCCGCCAAGGGCATCGATCAAACCGAAATCAAGCAGAAAGCCCTGAGCATCGCAGGCACCTACTGGATCGCCTTGCACGGCCTGGCGTCGCTGGCCATCGCCGGCCGGCTGGGCGTGCTCAAGGCGGAACTGGATGTGCTGGTCGATCACCTGCTCGAGCGCGTCGCCCCGACCTGATCTGAGATTTCAAATCTCAAATTTCAAATGGGACTTCTGGGACTTCTGAGTAACCCCCGATGTACCGTGAACCAAGGGATCGCGAAGCCGCAAGCGGCTTGGAGGTGAAGTGATTCAAGAGTTCCAGATATGGAATCTCAAATTTGAGATTTGAAATTTCAAAATCAGCGCGAGCCGCTCAAGTCGGAATGCGTTTGGCGGCCTTGATTCGCTGCACCTGGTCGGACGGGTGCCAGATGCCCTTGCTGAAAGGATGCTGCACCGCGCGGAGGCAGACGAACTGGGTGCCGCCGTCTTCCGCCACATCGCAGATTTTCGCGGTCAGATTGCCCGAAAGCGTGGCGACGATGTCTCCCTTGAGAAGTTCGCTGCCGTTGACGTCTTCGGTTTGCTTGATCTTCTTCATGAGTAAAACCTTCGGCCGTTGAAACCCCTGCCGTGACATACAAAACATTGCCCCTGTCCATTGATGATTACGTGAAGTATAGTCACTTTGTTCGGCAATTTCCCGATATCGTCGGCACGGGACGCATTGGCGGTTCAGGGCCGTTTAATTCTCCATCCCATCACCGGAAGCAAAAGCTCCAAATCACAAACTCCAAATCTCAAACAAACTCGAAAGCGAGCCGAACCGGGCAAAATCGATCCGAATCCGGATTCTGTTTGATTGCGTTTTTTTGTTCTTTGGAACTTGTTTGGAGTTTGAATTTTGTCATTTGGAACTTTCGACAGAGTGAGTGCCGAGAATTAAACGGCCCTGATTGACGGGTTGGGTAAGATGGACAAAAGTGATGTAAGAGGCTTCACCGGGATCGATTGACGTATGAATGCAGGACGACAGGGAGGGTTGATGTGTGCCGCAGACACAAACCTTCGAGTTTCGATTGATCGTGTCGCTGATTTCGGATGGTGCAAGGTTTGCATCGCTGGTGAGGTGTCATGGCAGGCCGCTTCTCCCAATTCAAGGACAAAGCCAGGCAATCGCTACGACGGATGAAGGCCAGGCTGCGCCATGCGGCCCTCACCTCCGTGCCGGTCTGGCTCAGCCGCGGCAAGCTCACGCGCACGCGCTCCCTGAACAACGTGCAGATCATCGAACGCACCATCGGCCTCGATGATCTGCCCGACGCCCTCGACGGCCTGCGCGTCACCCACCTGACCGACATGCACATCGGCTCGCTCGTCAAGCCTGCGCGGCTGGCCTCCATCGTCGAATCGACCAACGCGCTGGGGGGCGACCTCATCGCCGTCACCGGGGACTTCGTCGATCTTTCGCTGAAGGTTCTGGACGAGGTGGTCCATGCCATGACCCGGCTCCAGGCGCCGCTGGGCGTCTATTTCGTGCCCGGCAATCACGACTATCTCGATGACGGCCCCAGGCTCATCGCCGCCTTTCGGAATGCGGGACTGCGGATGCTGATGAACGAATCGGTCACCCTCGAACATCGCGAGCGGCGAATCGTCATCAGCGGCATCGATTATCCGCACAAGAAAAGCGAGATGAAATCCTTCGTTCGCGCCGCCATGCGCGAAGCCCCGCGCCGCCGGCGGGAGGACCTGCGCATCCTGCTGTCGCATCATCCCAACGCCTTCGATGCCGCGATCAATCATCACGTCGATCTCACCCTGGCCGGCCACACGCACGGGGGCCAACTGGTGCTCACCAATCATCGCGGCAAAAAGGGATCCATCGGCATCGGCAGCCTCGCCCACCGCTATCCGCGCGGCCTCTACCGGCGCGGCAGAAGCCACCTCTACGTCAACTCCGGCGTCGGAAGCTGGTTCCCCCTGCGATTCAAATGCCCCGCGGAAATCGCCTGCATCACGCTGCGCTGCGCGCCGGAGACGGAAGGGGCCGGTTGATTGAATCAGGGCTGCATTCCTGCGGGAATCGATGATGTATCATTGAGATTCATGAAGCCGAGTGTTTACATCGAGACGACCATTCCATCCTACTATCACGATCAGCGTCCGAGTCTGGCGATGCATATCGCACGCACAAGAACATGGTGGGATCAGGAGCGCCATGACTATGATTGCTTTGTGTCGGAAGTCGTGATGGAGGAGTTGGCGGAAGGCGACTATCCCGGCAAAGCCCTGTGTCTGGCTTTTGTTGCCGATCTGTCGCGCGTCCCGTTGAACGGGGAGATCAGAGAGATCGCCGACACTTACTGCCGACGGCAACTGATGCCCAGGTGGCCGGTACGTGACGCCTTGCACGTTGCCATCGCGTCATATCACGGCATAGACTTTCTGTTGACATGGAACTGCACCCACCTTGCAAACGCCAATAAGTTTGCCCGTTTGGAAAAGCTCAATCGTGAACTTGGCATCATCATGCCACGCATCATCACGCCATTGGAACTTCAACCTTGGAAGCATGACGAATGAACAAGCCCGCGCCTCAATCCGACGAAGATCCGGTGGTGGCCGAGGTCCGCGAGCGTGCCATGCGGATCAGCGAAAGGTTCGGACATGATCCCGTTCGCTATTTCGATCACCTGATCGAGAGGCAGAAGGAATCCGGGCATCGCTATGTGAACCTGCACGAAATCCGCAGGGAGCGCGAGGCGGCGATGGCCCGCCCCAAGACATGACCTGTTTTGTGAACCATGCACCACACCGACCAATGGTGGCATCTCTCCGACACCGGACCGGCTGCGAAAGTCGTCTGCACGCTCTGCCCGCGCGAGTGTCACATCCCCAAAGGCTCGCGCGGCTTCTGTTTCGTCCGCGCCAATGTGGACAACCAAATGGTGCTCACCACCTACGGACGCAGCAGCGGTTTCTGCATCGATCCCATCGAGAAAAAACCGTTGAGCCATTTTCTGCCCGGCACCCCGGTGCTTTCGCTGGGCACCGCCGGCTGCAATCTCGGCTGCAAGTTCTGCCAGAACTGGGACATTTCCAAGAGCAGGGCGATGGACACGGTGCAAAGCGAGGCGACACCGGAGGCGATCGTCGCCGCCGCTCAAAGGCATGGCTGTTCGAGCATCGCCTTCACCTACAACGACCCGACCATCTGGGCCGAGTATGCGATCGACATCGCCAAGGTCGCCCGGCGGGAAGGCGTCAGGACCGTCGCGGTGACGGCGGGGTACATCTCCCCCGACGCCCGCAGGGAGTTTTACCGGTGGATGGATGCCGCCAATGTCGATCTCAAAGGCTTCACCGAAACCTTCTATCGCAAGCTGTGCCAGGCCGAATTGAAACCCGTGCTGGAAACCATCGAATACCTGCACCGCGAAACCGGCGTCTGGCAGGAACTGACCACGCTCCTGATCCCCGGCGAGAACGATTCACCCGAAGAACTCCGCGCCATGTGCGGCTGGATCCTCGACCGCATCGGCGACCAGGTGCCCATTCACTTCACCGCCTTCCATCCCGACTTCAAGATGATGGACACCCCGCGCACGCCTCACGAAACCCTCATCGCCGCCAGACAGCTCGCCACCGACATGGGCATCAGGTTCGCCTACGTCGGCAACGTACACGATGCGAAAAACGAATCCACCTACTGCCCGGGCTGCGGCAGGATCGTCATCGAACGCGACTGGCATGAAATCAACCGGTATCACCTCAAGGGCAACGCCTGCGCCTTCTGCGGCACAAGGATCGCCGGGGTGTTCGACATGGAAACCAACAAGCCCGGCAACTGGGGTCGCAGGCGCATGCCGATCATGATTTCAAATTGATGCGGCAGCCGCGACTCAACGAGTCGCGGACGCGAGCAGCCTGAAGGAGCGGAAAAATCGCGCGGCTGGTGAAAGCCCTCGAAAACCGTGGGCCGCGGGAAAGAGTGGGATACGGAAAAGAACAATGGCATCGGATACGCAGGCAGGGCAATCGCATGTGGCCGGGAGGGCGAGGCTCCCGCCGAGCCGTTCTTCACGAGGCCTCAAAGGCCGAGTGAAGAAAATCGCGCCTTGCTCTCCCTGAACTGCTCATCTTCCGCACGAGTTCCGCTTTCACCGGCCCGCGGCGGGCCTCGAAAGCGGATCGGCTCGCCCCCGGAACGGGGAGCCTCGCCCTCCCGCCCAAGGCTACATGCGATTGCCCTGGATGCGCAGGCCGTTCATCATGACACCGCGCGATCATCCGTTATCATGGGGGATGTGGCTTTTGAGTTTTCCATTCCCTTGCAGAGAGGAGTTCGCCCGTGTTCAACGAACTTTCCCGCCGTGCCTTTGTGAAGAGCGCCGCCGTCGCCGCGTCGGCGGTGGCTGCGCCGATGATCGTGCCTTCTTCGGTTCTCGGCGACGACAACAACCTGCCGGTGAGCGATCGCATCACGGTCGGGTACATCGGCGTCGGCTCGCGGGGGATGTCGCATGTCAACGGGCTGAGCGGCCGGCCCAACATCCATGCCGTCGCCGCCTGCGATGTCGATAAGAACTATCTCGAACGGGCCAAGAACTCCATCGGCGAGCGCAACCGCAAGCTGGGGCGGGGCGAGGGGTGCGACACCTTTTCGCACTACGAGGAATTGATCCAGCGCAAGGATCTGGACGTGGTGGTCATCACCACGCCCGACCACTGGCACACCCGGATCGCCGTCGATGCCATGCGGGCCGGCAAGCATGTCTATTGCGAGAAGCCGCTCACGCTGACCATCGATGAAGGCAAGATCATCTGCAAGGTCGTCGAGCAGACGGGCCGCATCTTCCAGGTCGGCACGCAGCAGCGCAGCGATCGCCGGTTCCTCGAAGCGGTCACGCTCGTTCGCAACGGTCACATCGGCAAGGTGCACAAGGTCACCTGCGCCATCGGCGGCGGCGACAAGGGCGGCCCGTTCAAAGTGGAGCAGCCGCCGGCGGAAATCGACTGGGAACGCTGGCAGGGACAGGTCGAACTCACCCCCTACATCAAGCAGAAGTGCCACTACCAGTTCCGCTGGTGGTACGAATACTCCGGCGGCAAGATGACCGACTGGGGGGCGCACCACGTCGATATCGCCCAGTGGGGCTGCGGCCTGGAAAACACCGGGCCGGTCCTGGTGCAGGGAACCTCCAGGCATCAGGAAATCTACAACGGCTACAACACCGCCATCGAGTTCAACATCTCCTGCAAGTTCGAAAACGGGACCGAGCTCATTCTGCGCAACGATGGCGAAAACGGCATCACCTTCGAAGGTGAAAAAGGCACGATTTTTGTCTCGCGCGGCAAGCGCACCGGCGCTTTTGAGAACAAACCCGGCCGGCCTGCGGTGCCCGGCAAACCGGCTGTGCCTGGCAAAGATGGCGAACCCGATCAGCCGGCTGTGCCCGAACAGCCCGCGGTGCCTGAACAGAAGGCTCCGATCACGCAGGAAGACCTCATCAAAACCTACAAGGGCGCGCCCCTGACCGATCACTACACCAACTTCATCAACGCGGTGAAGGAAAAGAAGCAGCCGGTCTCCGATGTCTTCTCGCACCACCGCATCATCACCACCTGCCACCTGGCGAACCTGGCCATCCGCCTGGACCGCCCGCTCAAGTGGGACCCGGTGAAGGAGGAAATCGTCGGCGACCGGGAAGCCAACGGCTGGCTCAAGCGGGCCCAGCGGGCGGGCTATGAGATCAAGGCGTAAACGCTTCGGCTCATGTACCGAATGTGGCGCCAAGCCCGATGGCGAGGGCTTGGCGAGCCGTCGGGGTATCGGCGCCGCGCACAGAATACCCCGACGGCTCGGCGGCCCTCGCCATCGGGCTTGGCGCCACGGCGGGTACATGAGCCAACGCTTCATACCGGCGACATGAATCAAGATGCCGATCATCCCGCATCCGTTGATGCAGCGAACCACGACGCTGCTCAAGAGGTCGCATCATCTTCATCCATCCCGGAAAAGCCCGTGAAGCCGCCGTTGAAAAAGCGATTGATCGTCGCGGCGGCATCGTTCCTGGGCACGAAGATCATCCGCCTGTTGGCATGCACCTACCGCTACCGCGTGCTGCACAAGGATGAGGAATTCTCCGGGCGCTCGATTCCCAAACCGCTCACGGACATGCGCGGCCCGACGGGGGAGCCGTTGCTTTTCGCCCTTTGGCACGGCTCCTGTTTCCCCATTCTCAGCTACTGGCGCGATCGAGGCATGTGCGTCGTCACCAGCCGTTCCACCGACGGACAGGCGCTGGCCCGCATGTTGCGCGGACTGGGGTTCACCACGGTCCACGGCTCCAGCTCGCGCGGCGGCACCCGCGCCCTGATCGACCTGACCCGCGTCGTTCGTGGCGGCGCCGATGCCGCCATCGCGGTGGATGGCCCGCGCGGACCGGCGGAGAAGGTCAAGCCGGGCATCATCCTGCTGGCGAAGCTCACGGGGCGGCCGATCATTCCGCTGGCTTCGACGAGCAAGCGCTTTTATCGCTTTCAATCGTGGGATCGCGTCCGCCTTCCGTTTCCTTTCACCAAAGCCGTCATCATCGGCGGCGATCCGATCCATGTGCCCGCCGATGCGGATCATGAACTCATTGAAAAGAAACGGATGGAACTGGAGCAGACATTGCGATCGCTGCAACAGGAGGTGGACAACCGGGTGCAGCCGCGGATATGGAAAAGGCCCGACAGTGAGAGAACCAAGCGCCGCGATGCGATGGCGAAGCTGTAAAAAACTGCGTCGGGTGGCTGGGGCGGAGTCTTCGACGCCCCGGCACCCCCGGAGCCTTGCCGTTTCATCGGGCCGGGGCTTCGCGGACTCAGCCCCAGCCCCCCCGGATTCCCCCGGATTCCCCCGGATTCCCCCGGATTCAAACTGAGCCACTACCCTGATCCCCGATTCAAGGTCGCCGTCTTTTCACGCAGGACCATTGCACATAACATCCATCACTTCAGGAACAGTCACCATGCACGACAAACGCGGCTCTCTCATCGCCTTCACACTCGGCCTGTGCCTCCTTCTCCTCGTCGGCTGCCAGGGCGCCGGGGGTACCGGGGGCGCCGGGGGCGCTTCGCTTGCATCGTGGAATGAAGGTCCGACGAAAAAGGCGATCACCGACTTCGTGGCGAGGGTGACGACGAAGGGTTCGTCCGACTACGTTCCGTCCGCTCAGCGCATCGCGGTGTTCGACAACGACGGCACGCTCTGGGCCGAGCAGCCCATGTACGTTCAGGCGTTCTTCCTCTTCGACCGCATCAAGGCGCTGGCGCCGCGGCATCCGGAGTGGAAGGAGAAGGAGCCGTTCGCCTCCGTGCTGCGCGGGGACATCAAGGGCGCACTGGCCGGCGGCGAGCGCGGGATGCTGGAGATGGGGATGGCCACCCACGCCAACACGACGACGGAGGAATTCGAGGGCATCGTGACTGACTGGATCACGACCGCGAAACATCCGACATCGCACCGGCCATACACCGAAATGGTCTATCAGCCGATGCTCGAACTGCTCGACCACCTGCGCGACAACGGGTTCAAGACGTTCATCGTGTCCGGCGGCGGGATCGAGTTCATGCGCCCCTGGGCCGAGCGGGTCTATGGCATCCCGCCCCAGCAGGTGATCGGCAGCAGCATCAGGACGAAGTTCGAACTCCGCGACGGCAAGCCGGTGATTCTCCGCCTGCCCGAGATCAACTTCATCGACGACGGGGCCGGCAAGCCCGTGGGCATCAACCTGCACATCGGGCGGCGTCCCATCGCGGCGTTCGGCAACTCTGATGGCGACCTTCAGATGCTCCAGTGGACCCACGCCGGCGCGGGGCCGCGATTCTGCCTCTACGTCCACCACACCGATGAGAAGCGCGAATGGGCCTACGACAGGCAGTCGCACATCGGCAAACTCGACAAGGGCCTCGACGAGGCCAAGGCCAGGGGGTGGACGGTCGTGGACATGAAGAATGACTGGAAGGTCATCTTCCCGGCTCAAGGGAAGTGATCGCGGGACAAGAGCCGCGACGTAACACGTCGCGGACGTGTGCAGCCAGGAGGAGTGTTCTTCGCGCGGTGGATGGACGGCGCCGGCTGCGCGGCGGTCATCAATGCACTGTCGATGTGCGGCATACGACCGGTCGTCACCCGACAGCGAAAGTGGTGCGCCCCTGGCGCGTTCGAGTTCCGTCGGCCAAGGTGTGCTTGACCATCCTTGAGGCCGTTCACGTCCGCGACTCGTTGAGTCGCGGCTCACTCTTATCCCGAACTCAAAGTCATAAGGTCAAATCCATGAATGCTCTCTCTCTTCAAGTGTCCGCCTGCATCGTCTGCGCATCGGTTTTCGCTCTCGGCTCCGAGGCGAAGGCCGACGGTTTTGAGCCGGGCGAATACGGCGCGGGCATCAGCATGGCCGCCACGGGCGATCCGCTTTTCGACGGCTCGCTGCGGCTGGCGCTTGCCGATGTGCCCGAAGGAGGCCATGAAGCGGCGGGTTCGGGCGGCGGCGGCGCGGAACTCGCAGCCAAGCTGCAAAACCCGGTGGCGGACCTCATCAGCGTGCCGTTTCAGTTCAACTTTGACACGGGCTTTGGCCCCAAGGACGGGGACAAGCTGACGCTCAACATTCAGCCGGTGATTCCTGTTTCGATCAACGAGGACTGGAACGTCATCATCCGCACGATCATGCCGGTGGTTCATCTGGCGTCGATCGCCGACGGCATCAGCAGCGAAACGGGGCTTGGCGACATTACGCAGAGCTTTTTCTTTTCGCCGACGGCGCCGGTCAACGGCTGGATCGTCGGCTTCGGCCCGGTGTTCCTCTGGCCCACCGCCACCGACGAAGGGCTGGGCGGCGAGAAGTGGGGCGCGGGGCCGACGATCGTCATCGTGAAACAGCACAGCGGCTGGACATACGGCATGCTCGCCAACCACATCTGGTCCTACGCCGGCGATGGCGACCGCGATGACATCAACGCCACCTTTCTCCAGCCCTTCATCAGCTACACCTTCCCGACGTTGACGACGCTCACCTTCAACACCGAGTCCACCTACGACTGGACGAACCAGGAGTGGACGGTGCCGTTGAATCTTCAGGTGAGCCAACTGCTGAAGTTCGGCGGGATGCCGGTGCAGATCGCGCTGGGCGGAAGGTATTACGCCCAGTCCCCCGATGGCGGCCCCGAGTGGGGCGTGCGGTTTGTGATCACGTTTCTGTTTCCGAAATAAGTGCGGACACTTTGGAGGCGGAAACGGGGAGATTTTCGGCGGCGGCTTGCTCATAGGAGCCGCCCGCCGCCAGGCCAGGCTCGGCTGCCGGTGTCGCCACCATCTCTGCTACGATGTCGGCACAATGGGCCGTCCTCCCAAACGCGAGGAGGAGCGAGCCGACGCGCTCATCCAGTTCCGCATTCGAAAGGACGAAAAGGCAGCGCTCAAACAGGCGGCGGAGGCCGATGGAAAGAAGCTCTCCGCCTGGATCAAGGACGCGCTGCTCCGTCTCGCGGAACGCTCGACGCCCCGTCGGCGGAAAAAGCCTTGACACACCTCGTAATTGTCACTACAATTACCATCGCCCGGCGACGGCGGCTTCGGCTGCGCCTTTGAAATCGCCGGGAAGAGTGACGCCCGATCGTCATCGGTCGCCGGCATCGGCAGGCTTTGCCGCCGGTTCGCGGACTGACGGCAAGGGATCGGTCACGGGGATGTGAACAGGTTCTTCGTCATCATCGGCAGCCGAGCCTGCCGGTGCGGCCGTTCGTCGGGGTTGCCCCTCTTTTTCCGTTCTTTTATAGGAGTCCATCATGCTCATTGCCCGATTGTTGCCGGCGGCCTGCATCCTCATGGTCGGGGCCATGACCGGGTGCGGAAAGACCGTCACACGAACCATTCTCCGACCGGCCGAGATCAACATGGCCGGGCGGGAAACCGTCCTGCTCGAACCGGTTCAGGGCCGGGGCGGGGAGGATGTTCACGCCAGGCTCAAGCAGGCCCTGCTCGCCAAAGGCTTCAAAGTGGTCGATCGCGGATCGCTTCTCGACCGCGCCCGCGAGGAGGAAATCCGGCAACGACAGAACATCGACAACCCCTCCGGCGGACAGATCACCACCGCCAACGTCAGAATCGCCGGCAGAATGCTCGAACCGCGCCACCATGTGCGGCAGACGACCGGCGTCATCACCTACGGCAACGGACAGAAGGTCCAGGGATACGGCGCCGACGTGGAGGCGACCGTGCAGGCCGCATTCGATGTCACCGATCTTGAAACCGCCACCCTGATCACCACCAAGATCATCACCGCCACTCAGAAGGGCAAGATTCCGCTGGCTCCCACGCCGCCGGCTCACATCGATCCCAGTTCCCTCTATCAGAACTGCTACCCGAGCATCGTTCAGCAATTCATGGCGGCGATCGCGCCTCACGAGGTGCGCGTCAATGTGAGGCTTCACACCGTGGACAAGAATCCCGCCAACGATGCCGGCATCGTCTATTTCGAGCAGGGGGACTATCCGCGGGCCATCGAACGGTTCACGGAGGCTTTGCAGATCGCCAGGCTCGATCCGAAGTCCGACGCCAAGACCATTTCGCAGGTCACGCACAACCTGGGCCTGTGTTACGAATTCAACAATCAGTTTGACGCGGCCTTGCAGACCTACCGCGAAGTCATTCGGCTCGATGCGAACAACACCGACGCCCAGGCTTCCATCCGCCGAACCGAAATGACCATCCGGGACCAGACGGAACTGAGAAATCAGGGAGTCGATCAGGACAGGAGAAACCCATGAGACATCCGTTCATTTCGCTGGTGAGGATCACGGCTCTCATATGCATGCTGTCAGCTTTCGGTACCGGCGGGATGCGCTCCGTCGCCGGCGCGGAGACGGTCGCTTTCGAGGTCGAAGGCGTGTTCAGGCCCGGCGGCCAGCCGCAGCCGAAGGATGTCGAAGAGGCCAAGGCTGTCGCTTTGCGCAAGGCGATGCTGCAAGGGGCCCAGCGGCTGAAGGTGGACGCCGCCGTGCAGCGCCAGCTTGTCGCGGCCGTCGAGGCCCGGGACTTCAACGGGCTTCAACCCTTCTTCACTTCGATCACCATCCTGCGCGAAAGAAAACGCGCCGGCTACTGCGATGTGCAACTCAATGCCTCGCTGGACCTGGGCAAACTCCGCGATTGGTGCGGCACCCTGTCCGTCGATCATCCCCTTCGCAAAAAGCGGTTCATGATCGTCATTCCCGAGTATCACATCGCCGCCCCGATCCCCGACCCGGCGGGTGAGACGGAAATGATCAGGCTGTTTCTGAAGGACGGTTTTCGCATCGTGGATCAGAAACAGGTTGAAACGATCCGCGGCAAGGATTTCGTGAAACGGGCGATGAAGGGCGACCCCAAGGAACTGATCGCCATCGCGGAAGGCTTCGGCGCCGACATCATCATCGTCGGCGAGGCGTTCAGCCAGGATGTGCCCAGAAACCCGCGAATCGACGGCAACCTTTTCCCTTGCCGGGCGCGGATCGAGGCGAGGGTCATCCTGTGCGACACCGGTGAAATCCTGGCCGCCGGCGACGGCGAGGGAACCGCCCAGGACCTCGCTCCCGCAGTGGCCGCCAAGGCGGCGATTCGGACCGCTTCTCAAAAGCTTTCCGAATCGTTGCTCAAGACGCTGCTGATCGAAGGCAAGACCGACAGGCCGATCAAGGTCATCCTCGCCGGCGTCGACTTCGAGGCCAAGGTGGATTTCAAGGACATGCTCAAGGACATGCCCGTGATCAAAGGCATTGACGAGTTGTCATTTCAGGAATCACGGGCCGAGATGGAGATTCAGGCCACGGTCGCCGCCCCGCAGCTTGCCGAGGACATCTATTCCGTCGCCAGGAAGAAGGGGGTGAAACTCAAGGTGATCGAGCAATCGAACGCGAGGCTTGTGTTTGAGATTGTGAAATAGAACATTCCCCAAAATGAGGAGCATTGCCATGGCCGTCGAGGTCAAAAGTTCGGGTATCGCCATTGTTCTGTCGTTCTTCTGGACCGGGCTGGGCCAGCTTTATGCGGGCCGCATCGGGCGGGGTCTGGTGATGATGGTGGCGACGCCCATCATCTGGGTGATCGCGTTTTCCGGCGGCTTCGCGGGGTGCCTCGGTGCTTCGGCCGCCATTGTGAGCACCCCGGACAATCCCGCCGCCCCTAGTGTCTCGGCCTCGGTCGGCCTCGTCGGCATGGTGCTGATGATCGTGCCGGTCTTCTGGTGGCTATGGGGCATGATCGACGCGAAAAAACTGTGCGACGCCCATAACGTCGCACAGCCGTGACGAGAGGGCCTATACGACCGGCAGTCGCACATCCAAACTCGACAAGGGCCTCGACGAAGCAAGGGCCAAGGGGTGGACGGTCGTGGACATGAAGAAGGACTGGAAGGTCGTCTTCCCGACTCAACAGAGGTGATCGTGGTGAACGCCCCGCCGCGTGCGGGGCGGGTTCCGGGGGCAGGCGCATTTGATTTTCCCGGAGAACAAAACGACGCCGCCGGCAGTGGGGTGCCGGTGGCGTCGTGGAGTGGATGCGATCGGAGAGTGACGTCGCAGGGGCGGGTGTTTACTGGTTCAGTTTGTCGTCGCGCCAGTACTTGGTCCCCTGCACGGTGGCCTGGAGGGCCAGGCCGGCCTGGGTGAACTGGTAGATTTCGATGCCCGGAACGGTCACCGCTCCGCCGGCGGCGCCGCCTTTTTCGCCGGTCGTGGCGGCGGCATCGGCCTGTCCGCCGAAGGACCAGCCCTTCTCGACGAACTGCTGCATGACGGCGGCGTCGGTGAAGATGAAGATCGCGCGGTAGTCCTTGACGCCCAGGCCGACGCCGAAGCCGCCCGAGGCCATCTTCATGTAGGTGTCCTTGCCCGTGGCGTTGTCATGCACGATGCCGTAGCCGTTTTCGGTGCTCAGGAGCAGGACGTTGACGTTCATGTTGCTGAAGAACGCGGCGCCGACGGCGTTCTTCACCTTGTCGCGGGTCTCGGGCCTGGCCGCGTAGAGTTCCGAGAGCGTGGCCGCCTGCTCGCTCTTGATGGTGGCCCGCTGCGCGGCGGGGTCATCGCCCTCGGCGCCGCCGATGGCCTTGCAGCCGCCCAGCAGCAGCAGCACGCCAAGAACGGCAAGAATGGAACGGAATGAAGTCGTCGCAGTCATGGGAAACCTCCTGGTGGATTGAGAAAAACGTGGAACCGGAGCATCGGTCCGTCATGTCGAAAGGCCACACGGCCTGGGTCAAGATTATGAAATGCAATGAGGGTCAGCATTGGACTTTGGTCCAATGGCGCGGAAGTATGGGCAGGGGGGCCAGGGCCGTTTAATTCTCCGTCCCATCACTGGAAGCAAAAACTCCAAATCCCAAAAACCAAATCTCAAACAAACTCGAAAGCGAACCGAATCGGGCAAAACCGATCAGAATCCGGATTTTGTTTGATTGCGTTTTTTGTTGTTGGAGCTTGTTTGGAGTTTGAATTTTGTCATTTGGAACTTCCGGCGGGTGGCTGGGGCTGAGTCTGCGAAGCCCCGGCCCAGGTGATCATCGACTTTCAGTTGCGCCACCTTGCTTCGCGCGTCTGGGCCGGGGCTTGC
>CAZYPK010000020.1:0-48863 GCA_964649195.1 uncultured Phycisphaeraceae bacterium | reverse complement strand
AATCGATGAGAAGCCCAGGATGAACGCCCCCATCACCGCGGGCACCACGGCGGACTTGGCGTAGCCAGTCGAGTAGGGCGTGTAGAAAGTCCAGCCGGTATCCAGCCCCGGCGGCAGGTCAACGCCGAACGCCGATCCGATCACGCCGCGCAAGAGCACCCACACAAAGAACAAGGCGCCGATCACGTAAAGATAAAAACTGAACAGATTGAGCCGGGGAAAGGCCACATCCTTGGCGCCGAGCATGATCGGCAGCACGAAGTTGCCCAGGGCGGCGGGGATGCTGGGGATGATGACGAGAAAAACCATCACCGCCCCGTGCAGCGTGAACATGTGGTTGTAGAACGTCCAGGCCTCCGTGGTGTCGGACATGAACGTCGGGCCGGGGGTGAACAGTTCCACGCGCAGCATCAGGGCGAAGAAGCCGCCCAGCGCCAGCGATGCCGCGATGCCGATGAGGTACATGATGCCGATGCGCTTGTGGTCCAGCGTGATCAGCCACGACATGATGCCGCGCCTGGCCTGAAAGAAACTTCCCGACGCCAGGGCGGGCGGCTCATGCAGCGGCGGAAGTTTTGAGGAGATCGAGGACATAGGTCTTTCCAATCCGTGGAGCGGGCATCGCCCGTCATCTTTCTTACTTGAGCGTGCGGATGTATTCGATCAGGGCGGAGATTTCCTTTTCCTCGATCTGGCCTTGGAACGGAGGCATCACGTTGCCGTAGCCCTTGACCACCTTGCCGCCGGGGTTCAGGATCGACTCGCGGATGTATTCCTCATTGGCGATGGCGTCAGGCGAGTTGATGAACGATCGCGTTGAGCCGAACAGCCCCTTGAACGAAGGCGCGTTGACGACGGATCCATCGATGGAATGGCAGGTCCTGCATCGGTCGGTATAGACGCTCATCCCCGCATCGACGTACTGTTTGACGACTTCCGGCGCGTCGGACAGCTCCGGCATGTCCTTGAATTTGTTCGAGGCGTCCTGCAACCACTTCGCGAAGGCGTCCGGCTCCTGCACGACGACCTTGGTGATCATCGTCGAGTGCTGCACGCCGCAGTATTCCGTGCAGAAAAGATCGAACTCGCCTTCGCGCGTCGCATGGAACCACATGTAATTGAGCCGGCCGGGCACGCAATCCTTCTTCACGCGGAAGACCGGCACGTACAGGCTGTGAATGACATCCTTCGATTCGAGGATCAGCCGCACGGGACGATCCACCGGAACATGAAGCACCGAGTCGCCGTGGCCGTTGGGGTAGGTGAAGCGCCATTGCCACATGCTCGCCGTGACGCGGATTTCATACGCATTGGGCGGCGGGGTGGTCATGTCGAGGTAGCCGCGGAAGCCCATGTAGAAGATGACCATCACGACGATGGTGGGAATGACGGTCCAGGTCATTTCGAGCGCGGTCGAGTGGGCGGGCGCTTTCTGCGCGGGCTGGCCGGGCTTGCCGTGAAATTTCCAGACGAAGACCGCGAGCACCAGGGCGATGCCGACGAAGAGCGTCACGCAGAGCCAGAGGATGAAATAGAAAAGCTGATCGACGCCGGGCGCGACCGTCGAGGCCTGCTCGGGCATCCAGAGACCTGCATCCGCATTGGCGAGAACGTGAATCATGTTGAGGGTCGTCCGATCGAGGCGTCGTTCGCTTCCGTTTCCGCAGTCTCGCGGCGCAGCCTTCGCTCCCGGCGAACAGCTAGCGCCACCAGCAGGGCCAGCGAGGCCAGCGTCGCCGTGCCGCCCATGCGCATCAGCGTCACCGCCGTCACGGTGTATTTGTGTTTGTCCTTGTCGTAGGTGAAGCAGATCAGCATGATCTGATCGAGCAGCGAGCCGACCTTCCCTTGCGAAGCCTCGACGATGGAAAGGCGGAACGTCTTGGGATCGAACGTGACGCCGTGCAGGTAACGCGACACCGTGCCATCGGGCGTGAGCACCAGAATCACGGCAGGGTGAGCGAACTCGCGGGCCGACTCGACCCACTTGAACTCAAAGCCCACGGCATCGGTGACGGCTTTGATGTTCGCCTCGCTGCCGGTGAGAAAGTGCCAGCCGCCGGCCGCCGTCTCGTCGCCCAGTTCGCGGACATAGTTGGACTTTTTCGCCTTGGCGAGTTTGTGCGTTTCATTGGGATCGATGCTGATGGAGAGCACGATGTAATCACGGCCAGGCAGCAGGGCGGTGGCCTTCATCGCATCGGTCATGCCGTTGATGACGAGGCCGCACGTCGAAGGACAGCCGAAATAGCCGAGATTGAGCACGACGGGTTTGCCTTCACGCAGCAGGTCGCGCAGCAGAACGGTTTCTCCCTGTTCGGTGGTGAAGGTGAGATCGACAGGCATGACAGCGCCGGGCCGTTCGATGGCGCCGATGCCGCTCAGGTCAACAGGCTTTTCCAGGTCGGCCGGCCGCGCAGCGAAGACATCGCCGGCGAACGCCGTGAGAAGCAGGAGCATCGTGATGACGCGGATCATGTTCATGGGCTGTGAAATATCGGGTATCGGGGTTCGGGTATCGGGTTCCGGGGGTCGGGTTTTGAATCTCAAATCTCAAATTTGAAATCTCAGATTTGAAATCTCCAATTCAAAATTTCCAATTCATCCTTGCTGACGCTTCACTCGCACTTGGACATCCGTCATCCGTTCCCCTCACTTGTCCGCATACTTCTTCGCCGTCAACCTGATCGCGTCACCAATCGGAATGGCCACGGTCTGTTTTTCCTGATCCACCTTGCGGTAGGTTTGCAGTTTTTCCTGCTGGGCCAGTTCGTGGTCGGTGAGTTTCCAGTTCACCGAGCCTTGGTGCTTGATGGATCGTTCATCTTCGACTTCGCTGTAGAACCAGGCCTCGATGCCGAGGATGATCACGAACAGCAGCACCGCGGAGACGAGGCCGATGGTGGTGATCAGCGGGATGTTGATGTTCTGTTTTTCAACCATGTTGAAGGTCGTTTCATATAGTCCCGGTCTTGGCCGGGGTTTCAGATGTTCTCAAACGCCAGCGACGCATTGAGCCTCGGATCGTTCACCGGCACCAGCTTGTTCATCTTCGCCAGACGCAATGCCATCGCGGCGAACAATCCCGCCACCGCGAAGAACGTCGCAATCTCCGGCACGCCCAACCGCACTGCCGTGCCCATCTCCGGCATCACGATCCACCACAAGTCAATCCAGTGAAACACCAGCACCCAGACCGACCAGAAGGCCAGCGTCTTCGTGTTTCGCTTGATGTGCCTCGAGAGCAGGCCCGCGAACGGAATCGCAAAGTGACCGATCGGCAGAAGCAGGCTGACCCACGACCAGCCGCTGTAGTGGGCGCTGTTCGTCGAGGCGCCGCGCTGGGCGAACCAGAACGTCGTCTCCGGCAGGTTCGCGTACCAGATCAGCATGTACTGGCTGAACGCGATGTAGCCCCAGAAGAAGACGAAGCCGAAAAGGAACTTGCCCAGGTCGTGGTAGTGTTCCTTCGTGATGCTGTTGGTGAGAAAGCCCAGTTTCTGAAGACCGTTGAGGGCGAGGATGATCGTCGCCATCGTGGCCGCCATCGCGCCGGTGAAGTAATAGACGCCGAAGATGGTCGAGTACCACGCGGGGCTCAGCGACATGAGCAGATCGAACGCGCCGAAGGTGATGGTGATGGCGAACAGGCAGATGCCGCCCGCCGACGCCGATTGCATTTTCTGAGTGTGAACCAGGGCGCCGGTCTTGTCCTGCAATGTCGATTGTCGCCACATGTAGAGCGCCAGGCCGACCCAGGCCGCGAAGTAAATCGCAAAGCGACCCAGAAAAAAGGGCATGTTCAGATAGCCGGCCTTCTTGGCTGCGTAGTACGCCTCGGTGTGAGGATCGACCGTGATCGCATCGGGATCAAGGTGTGCGGGGATGGCGTGTTCTTTCTTGTGCTCTGCCTTGCCCGCTTCAATGAGAGTTGTGTCAGCCTTGGCGTCGTGACCGTGGCCTGCATCGTGATGCGCGTGTTCGTTCGTCGCCCAGGGATAAAGCTCACCCTCACCCACCAGCACCGCCACCGCGATCGGGGCGAACGCAACCGCCATCATCGGCATCGTGCCTGCGCAAACCTCCGCCACGCGGCGCACCGCCACGCTCCAGCCGGCCCGCACCAGGTGCTGGATCATCACAAAAAAGAGCGATCCCAGCGCGATGCTCAGAAAGAACGCGAAGCTGATCAGGTAGGCGTGATAGAACCGCGCGAAGCCGCCTTCGCTGGAGGAGGCCATCACCAGCGACACGACAAAACCGATCGCGGCAAGGACCTGAGCCGTGCGAATCACCGGCAGCACACGCGAGGTGAACATGATGCGATCATCGGGGTCTGGAGTGGGTTCGTGGTTCATGACTGTCATATCCAATTACGGCTCTTCTCTTCAACTCAAGTCTGAAGGCTGAACGGTGAATGCTGAATGGTGAAGGCTTCAGCCGCGCGATTCTCTCTTCACACTTCAGCATTCAGCATTCAGACTTCACACCTCAATGTTTTTGTCCCTTACCTCGACGGCTCGCAAAGCCTCGCCATCGGGCTTGTTTCTTCACTTCAGACCGCCGCGCTTGTCCGCGGGCACAGCATCCATCGGCGCGTTCTGGCTCAGTTGCAAGGCGCGGATGTACGCGACAATCGCCCAGCGATCGGCGATGTCGATCTGCTGGCCGTAGCCCGCCATGTTGCGGATGCCGTTGGTGATCGTGTTGAACAGATGCCCTTCAGGACGAACGCGAACATCCTCAAGATGCAGCGAAGTCGGCTGCACCCACGGGCCTTTGAGTTCGACCGCTCGCTGATGAATCATGCCGTCGCCGTAGCCTGCCTTGCCGTGGCACAGTGCACAGTAAATATTGAACTGCTCCTGCCCGCGCAGGATGAACTTTTCATCCACGGCAACCTGCGCGGGAAAGCCCGCGAAATAGTTCACGTCCCACTTGCCGGTCTCCGCGTTTTTCGTCGCTTCATAGCCGCGGTGGTAGTGGTCGTCTTCAAACAGTTCGCCGCGTGCCACGGTGCCGGCCACGGGCTGTCGCATCGACCGGCCATCGGCGAAAATTTTGCTGGACGCCTGCGGACCGTAACGCGGCTGAACATCCATGTCCTGAAACAAATGAACGCGAGGCTGCGCCGATTTGGTGTTGCGGGCCCGCGCGATCAGCGCCAGCGGCACCCACGTCACCACCACCAGCACAATGAACGTCGCAATCATCCAGAACGGCGGCCTGGGCAGACGCAAATCCGCAAGCTCCGCCTGCACCGCCTCAAGCCCGGTGGGCGTTTCAACTTCAGGTTGTTTCAGTTCGTCAGTCATGGGGAAAAAGCTATCAGCGGTCAGCAATCAGCTATCAGAAGTCAGCGGTCAGAGGTCAGTTTCTGAATCTCAAATTTGAAATTTCAAATCTGCCTTTCATTTGCCTTTCAAATCCGAAATCCGAAATCCCAAATCCGAAATCCCTAATCGCCTCAATCTTCCTCCAGCACTTCCTCGATCACTTTCGCGCCGGCGTCGCTGAGCAATGCCCTGGTTTCATTGCGGTGGAATTTCGGATCGATCGCTTCGATCACGATGAAGAACTTGTCATTCGTCACGCGAAGGAAGCGTTTGTGCTTGAAGAGCGGGTGATAGAGCAGCGGCAGCTTGCTGAGGATCAGCAATCCGAACACGGCCGTGAGCGCGGAGAAGAGCACCGTGGTTTCGAAGATCACCGGCACGTTGGCGGCGAAGCTCCACTGCGGCTTGCCGCTGATGAGGTAGGGATAGCTCACCGCGTTGGTCCACCACGAGAGCAACAGCCCCGCGAACAAACCGAAGATGCCGCCGCCGAGCACCAGCCAGGGCAGAATCGTGGGTTTGGCGCCCATCGCCTTGTCGATGCCGTGGATCGGAAACGGGCTGTGCACATCCCATTGCGTGTAGCCCAGATCGCGCACTTTCTTCGCGGCCTCGACGACGCCGGTCACATCATCGAACTCCGCCATCAGGCCGTAGAGCTCGGGCCGGTGATGATGCACATGCAGCGCATCATCGACATGCTCGCGGTCGTAGTAGTGATGCTCATCGACGGGTTGTTGGGAGGTTTCGTTCATCGATGGTCGCCTCCTTCCGCGTGCTGTTTGTCATCGTGATGCTCATCGTGCGGGTGCGCGTGCGCCTGCGGCATGACCGTCTTCACTTCCGCCATCGCCACCATCGGGAGGAAGCGGCAGAAGAGCAGAAACAGCGTGAAAAACAGGCCGAAGCTGCCGATGAGCATGCCGATGTCCACCCATGTGGGCACATACATGCCCCAGCTTGAAGGCAGGAAGTCGCGGTTGAGCGAGGTCACGACGATGACGAATCGCTCGAACCACATGCCCACGTTGATGCACATCGCCACTGCCATGATCACCCACAGATTCTGCCGGCATTTCTTGAACCAGAAAAGCTGCGGTGATGCCACGTTGCAGATGAACATCACCCAGAACGCCCACCAGTAGGGGCCCAGCGGCCGGTTCATGAAGGTGAACTGCTCGTACGAATGGCCCGAGTACCAGGCGACGAAGAATTCGATCGAGTAGGCGTACGACACGATCATGCCGGTGGCGAGAATGATCTTGGTCATGTTCTCGATGTGGCGCATGGTGATGAAATCTTTGAGGCCGAAGAATTGGCGCGCGGGGATGGCGAGGGTTAGCACCATGGCGAAGCCGCCGAATACGGCGCCGGCGACGAAGTAGGGCGGGAAGATCGTCGTGTGCCAGCCGGGAAGCTGCGAAGTGGCGAAGTCGAACGACACCACGCTATGCACCGAAAGCACCAGCGGCGTCGCCAGGCCGGCCAGAAGCAGATAAGCCTTCTCAAACCGCAGCCAGCTTCGGCTTGATCCGTTCCAACCCAGCGAAAGCAAACCGTAGGCAATCTTACGAATGCGGCCGGTGGCGCGGTCGCGCAGCGTCGCCAGATCGGGAATCATGCCCACGTACCAGAACAGCGCGGAAACCGTGGCGTAAGTGCCCACCGCGAATACGTCCCACAAAAGCGGCGACCGGAACTGCGGCCACATGTCCATCTGGTTCGGATAAGGCAACAGCCAGTAGGCCAGCCACGGACGACCGACGTGAATGCCCGGGAACGTTGCCGCGCAGATGACGGCGAAAATCGTCATCGCCTCGGCAAAGCGGTTGATGCTGGTGCGCCAGTTCTGACGGAAGAGAAAAAGAATCGCGGAGATCAGCGTGCCTGCGTGCCCGATGCCGACCCAGAAGACGAAGTTCACGATATCGAACGCCCAACTGACGGGTTGGTTGTTGCCCCAGACGCCGACGCCGGTGGTCACGAGGTAGCCGATCTGCATCACAAAGGCGAAGGCGAGCGGCGAGGCGATGAAGAAGGCGATCCACCACGCCTTGGGTGTCCTGCGCTCGTTGATGGTGCAGACCGTTTCAGTGACGCTGGCGAAGTCGTGCGTGCCGACAACCAGCGGCGACCGCTGACGCGGATCATCGCCGGTGTTGTCGATCTCGCCGTGAAGCTTCGGCAGGTCGGCGGGTTGGTGGGGGATGCTGGTCATGGATTCTTCGAATCTGAAATCAGGACATCAGGAAAGCAGGAAAAGAAAGCAGGCATGAATCATTTCATGTTGTCCTGCTTTCATGTTTTCCTGTTTTCCGCGGCAGGATTGCGCACCTTCGCCAGATACTTGGTTCGCGGCCTGACGTTCAGCTCGCCCAGCACCGAGTAAGCCCGGCTGTTGTCGTGAGCCTTGCGGACTTTGCTGTTCTTGTCGTTGAGATCGCCGAACACGATCGCCTGCGTCGGGCAGACCGACTGGCAGGCGGTGACGATGTCGCCGTCCTGAATCGTTTCACCTTTGTTGCGGCGGCCGATCTTGGCGGACTGGATTCGCTGCGTGCAGTACGTGCATTTTTCCATCACCCCGCGCATGCGGACGGTGACATCCGGGTTGAAAACCATCTGTTTGATGGGGTCGATCGCCTCGCGCTGCTGCGTGTCAGGCATGTCGAGCCAGGGCATGACGAAGCCGCCGCGCGGGTCCTTGGCGTGAAAGTCGAAATAGTTGAACCGGCGGACCTTGTAGGGGCAGTTGTTGGAGCAATACCGCGTGCCGATGCAGCGGTTGTAAACCATCGTGTTCAGGCCTTCGGTGTCGTGCACCGTTGCCGCGACGGGGCAGACCTGTTCGCAAGGCGCGTTCTCGCACTGCACGCAGGCCATCGGCTGATGCACGACCTGCGGCTCCTCGTCGTCGATCGAACCCTTGAAGTAACGGTCGAGCCGCAGCCAGTGCATCTCGCGATTGCGGATGACCTCGTCCTTGCCGACGATCGGGATGTTGTTCTCCGCCTGGCAGGAGATGACGCAGGCGTTGCAGCCGATGCACGAGCCCATGTCGATGGCCATGCCCCAGGCGTGACCGTCTTCGCTGGCGGCCCACTTGGGCGGGTCGAAGAGCTGGAGGTGGATGTTGCCGTGATCGTCCTTGTGGGCGAACTGCTTGTCCTTCTTGAACTGGCTGAGCGTGGCTTCTTTGATGATGGCGCCTGATTCGTTCTTGGCGCCGACACGTTTCTCACGGCCCTTGAAGCCGACGGTGTCGATGATGTGATGATCCTGCGTCATCGCCAGGGCGTGGCGTTTGCCGGTGGGATAGAGGCGGACGACCGGGTCGTAGTCAAAGTTTTTGGTGGTTCGCATCGCGTAGGTGTTGAAGCCCACGCCGTTGCCGATGTGACCGGCCGCGGTGCGGCCATAGCCCAGCGACACCGCGACGACGCCGCGCGGCTGGCCGGGCATGATGTAGGCGGCGATCTCAGGCGCGTCGGGTGCGATGCCGAACTTGATGAGGTCGCCGGTGCGAATCTGTTTTTCATCCGCATCGGCCTTGCTGATGAGGGCGACATTGTCCCACGTCAGCTTGGTCATCGGATCGGGCGCTTCCTGAAGCCAGCCGTTGTTGGCGAAGCGTCCGTCGTAGAGTTCGGACTGGTAAAAGACGAGTTCGAGCGAGGGCTTTCCATCCTCTGGAATCGTCGTCGCCACCGCGGAATTGGTGGAGGTCGCCATCTCCGGCGGCTTGCCGCTTCGCATCGTCACCGCAACCGTCGCCGCGCCGCTGCCTTGCACCACACCATCATGCAGCGCCCTTCGCCACGCCTTCTCAAACTGATCCCTGGGCAGCACGCTCGTGAAAGCAGTGCGGATCAGGTCATATCCATCGCTCCACTTTCCATCGGCGAGAAACGCCACGACTTCCGCGATCGTCCTGCCGTCGTACAGGGGCAGAATCAAAGGCTGCGTGATGCTGATCGTGCCATCCCAGGCCCGGCCATCGCCCCAGCTCTCCAGGTAGTGAGCGCGAGGCAGATGCCAATGGCAAGCCTGCGAAGTTTCGTTGGCATACAAGCTCAGATGGATCGTCGTCTTTGCCCTCTGGATCGCTTCGGCAAAATGCAGGTCAGCGGGAGCATCGTAAACAGGGTTGCCGCCGAGGATCAGCAAGGTGCCGACCCGCTCGCCGCCGGTGACGCCTTCGTGGAGCAGGCGGGTCAGCGCCTGAATCGAAGCGACATGCGACTGACGCGGTTCACCCTGCGGCTGCGTGAAGGTGATCGTGTTGCCGATGGCGCCGAGCTTCGCATTGATGCGGAAAGCCAGGGCGTGTACGGCAGGGGAGTGCATGTGGCCGACGACGATCACGCCGCTCCCGCCTTCGCGCTGAAGGTCGGCGACGAGCAGATCGACAAAGCGCATCTCGCGCTCGTTGAGTGTTTCGGGCGGCTGTGGCGGAGTCTGCGAAGCCACGGCGGTCTGCGCGGCGGTTGCCGAGCCGGGGCTTCGCAAAGCCTCAGCCCCAGCCACACCGAGTCTTGCAGCCAGAACACCGAGTACGGTTTCGACGCGCGAAGGCCTGATCCCCATGCGCTCGTCCGCGACGCCGCCCGTCACCGAGTAGCGACTCTCGGCGACATAGAGACGGTTCATCACGCCTTCATCCGCCGACTTGCGGCCGGTTGCCCAGTCGCGGGCATGCTTGAGCTTGGCCGGGTGCTGGCCGAACAGGTCGCCGTCAAACGAGGCGATGATCTTCGCCTTGGCCAGATGAAGCTGCGGACGCACCGCCTGGCCGAACGCGAGTTTCGCGCCTTCGCCGATGTTGTCGCCGCTGATCGGTTCGTACTCGAACCACTGCGCTTTCGGATAGGCCGCGAGAAGCTTCGCCTTCGCGGTTGCAACGGTGATGCTGCTGGTCGCTTCGCTGAGGATCGCGAGGCCCTCGCCTTGTGTCGCTTTGAGCGCTTCAAGATTTTTCGATGCGAATTCGCTGAACGCCTCCCAGGTCGAGCCCGCGAGCCGATCCGCGGATCGGCCCATTGCGCGCTTCATCACCATGCGGCTGCGCTCGGGATCGTAAAGCTCCAGCACGCTCGCCTGGGCGATCGAATCGGTCGCGCCCAGCGATGTCGGGTGCAGGGCGTTGCCTTCGATCTTGATCGGCCGGCCATCGTAGCTGGTGGCGAGCACGCCATGCGAAACGCCGCCGATTTCGTAGCTGGTCGCGTAGGGAATCGTCTTGCCCGGGATGCGGCCATCCGGTTGGCGGGCGTGCGGCGCAATCTTCTCTTCGGGATATCGACGACAGCCGGTGAGCGTCAGCCCGGCCAGCGCCATTGAGCCTGCCATCAGCTTCATGAACTTGCGGCGCGACATCGCGGTGATGGCGTCAGGATCGTAACCCTGAAACTCATCATGCATGCGCGCCTCGAACTCGGGCGAGTTCGCAAGCTGCTCAAGACTGAGCCAGTACTGCCGGCCTTGGATGTTGGGCGTGACGTTCAAAATAAGTTCCGAGTTCAAAGTTCTGAGTTCTGAGTTCTGAGTTCTGAGTTCAAAGTTCTGAGTTTGGAGTTCCGAGTTCTTATGCCTTTCAACTCAGAACTCAGAACTTTGAACTCGGAACTTATCGATGGCATACCGAACAACTGGTCATGTAAGCCGCATCGCGGATGCCGAGTTTCTGTTTCATTTCGAGGCCGATTTTGAGTTGATCGCCATCGGGCGGGGTCCACGCCAGGTTCATCACCTGATCGAGCGGCCGCAGGTGTTTTTCCGGGGCGCGGTGGCACTCGATGCAGAAGCTCATTGAAAGCGTCCTGGCCTGATAGACCGTTTCCATCTGATCGACCCGGCCGTGACACGAGACGCAGGAGACGCCTTTGTTGATGTGAGCACTGTGATCGAAGTAGGCGTAATCAGGCAGATTGTGAACCTTCACCCACTCGATCGGCTTGCCGGTGACGCCGCTCTCGCGCACCTTCAGCAGCTTCGGACTGTCGGTTTTGATCGACGAATGACAGTTCAGGCAGGTCTGCGTCGGTGGAATCGCGGCAAAGGCGGCCTTGTCCACCGTCGTGTGGCAATACCGGCAATCCACCCCCAACTTGCCTGCATGCAACGCATGGCTGAACTCCACCGGCTGCACCGGCTGATACCCCACATCCGTCGTCACCGGCGACCCGCCCAGCCCCAGCGCCACCACCAGGTAAGGCCCCGCTCCAATGCCCATCAGCAATAACGCAGGCAACAGGTAGTTGGCCCAGCGCGGGAAGACGAACGGCTTGTCGGACTGCACTTCACTCATGATGGCGGCAGGTTGAAGAACAAAATCAAAGCCACGGATCGCAGTCGAAGCAGGGCTGGAATATAAGGGCATCCCAAACGTAGTGGGGGTGCTTCCGTCGTTCCTCATCCATGTTTCGGATGATCACAGCCAAACGGGAGGCGGCTACAAATGCCGCTGCTGCGGTGCCGCCCGTTTGCTCATCGGTCAATCGGTTTTCACTCGTCCAATAACCGGGTGAAAACCTGATGATCGAATCGCGGGGAACAATAATGGATCATCGGCGCCCCTCGGTGCGGCAATTCGTCGCAAGAGCTGCGGCAAAGTGTCACGGCCAATGGTGTCGCAGCCGCAACGCCCTCGCTGCGCGTTTCCAAGGCACGCGCAGCGAGGACGCTGCGGCTGCGAAAATCAACGCACGCGCCGCCCGCTCGCTCCCGCATCGGTTGTCGGCGGGTGTGCATCGTCATCCAATGCGTTGAAGATGATCAGTTGAGAAAGGAGATGGTCGAGATCGTCTTTTGAATGGGGATAGATTCGGAAGGGGCCGGTGACCGGTGTAATCACTTCGTGAATCAGGCGCCGATTTGCGAGAATCTGCCTGGATGTCACATCAAATCGGATATTGACCTGATGGCGCAGATCCGGCGGGAACGAGAGGTCATCCCATGTCGTCGGCCATTGCCCCTGGTGTTTTTGAACATGCCTCGTCACGGCGGAAATGGCGTTGGCGGTTGGATATTCCGACCTGCATCGCTCCGCAAGGAGCAGAAACGACATCACCAACGGGTGGATCAACAGACCAATCGCCGACATCAGGACAATGGCGGACAACCAGATGAGTTTCTTTCGTCGAGACACATTGAACCGCCTGCCGATGATTGGCGTGCAAGTTACGGCTGCTGCCGCTGCTCCTGCCGCTGCCGGCTGCCGCTCATCGCGGGTGCCGCATGATTTCGGGGTCTTCCTCATCGCCCAGGGGCATGGTCATCGCTTCGCCGCTGGGCCAGAAGGGGGTGAACAGGATGAACGCGACCACGGCAGGCAGCACGTTGGGCGTGAGCGAGTTGCTCATGAAGCAGCCGACCAGGCTGATCAGGCCGCCGATCTCGATGGTGAGCCAGGCCGTCAGCGTGCCGCGCAGGTAGTCGGCGGGCTTGCACAGGCCCCCGGCCCAGTAGTCGCGGAAGTACCGGGCGCGCACAAAGAAGCTGGCCGGCACCGCGATGCCCAGCCACGCCACCGCCGCGATGAAATACATCTGCCCCACCGCCGCGTTCTTCACCGGCCCCAGCGACAGGTAAACCAGCAGCGTCAGGAACAACACAAACGGAATCACCAGCAGCATCAGCCACCACGCCCAGGCCCGCCGCAGCGTCGCCTGAATCGTGCTGGTCTGCGTTGTGGGAACCGAATCGGCCATGCCAACGAATGAATGAACTGCTTCCGACATCAACGTGCTCCTTGAGAAGTGAGTGGAACCGATCACGTGATACCGACCAAAATCAGAACCGGGTGGAACCATCCAAAGTGTATCATATCCATCGGAATGTCAAGCGATTTACGACAGATTTTTCCAGGGCAAACGCAGGGGGCAGGGGGCAGAGGATTCATAGCCGCAGCGTCCTCGCTGCGCGTCTGCGGAACAGGGGACAGAAAACAGGAGACGGAAAACGCAATTGCCTTTGCCCCTTCTCCCCTGAGCGGGGTAAAGACCCTGATTGTTGCGGAATGAAACAATATGCCCGCTCGGATCAATGGGAAGACGATCGGGTGATTCATTGTCGCATATCATCCCGTCCGCATCGATTGAAATGTTGTTGTTCAGGTTGGGGAGGTTTGGCATATGAGGTTTTATGAACGAGCGATTGCGATCCAGCGGTTCCATCCCCGACAGCGCCGGCGAAAGCCCGGCGGCCCCGGGCTCCGTTCGCATCCTGCTGGCGGATGATCACATGCTGGTGCGCGATGTGCTCAGCGAACGGCTCAACCGTGAGTCCGGTTTTTCCGTCGTCGCCAAGGCGGTCAACGCCGAGCAGGCCATCGCCATGTGTGCCACGCATGCGCCGGACATCGTGCTGATGGACATCGACATGCCGGGCCTGATCTGCTTCGATGCCGCCGAGCGGATCATGTCGCTTCACATGAAGACCCGCATCATCTTCCTCAGCGCCTTCTTCAACGATCGCTACATCGAGCAGGCGCTGCGCATCAAGGCGCGCGGCTATGTGACCAAGCGGGAGCCGCCCGAGGTCGTGGTCGCAGCCGTCCGCGAAGTGTCGGCAGGCGGCATCTTCTTCTCCAGGGATGTCCGCGAACGGATGATCATCGGCGACGACGGCGTCCGCCTGGTCGAGGATGCCGCCACACGAAGCTCCACCCTGACCCCGCGCGAGCTGGAGGTGCTTCGTTACGTGGCCCGCGGCCTTTCCAAAAAGGAAATCGCCAGCACCATGTCCATCAGCGTGAAGACGATCGAAAATCACTGCGGCAGCCTGATGACCAAGCTGGACATCCACGACCGCGTCGTGCTGGCCCGCTATGCGATCCGCGAAGGCCTGGCCGAGCCGTGAGGCGGACGGGGCTGGGGATGCCGGACGTTCGGGTAGTGGTTCGGTTTGAATCCGGGTGGCTGGGGCGGAGTCTTCGACGCCCCGGCGCCTTGCTGTTTCATCGGGCCGGGGCTTCGCGGACTCAGCCCCAGCCACCCGTCGTCAGGGCCTGCCGCTTCGCCCTCTCCCTTGGGGAGAGGACAGTCTCCATCGCCCGCGCAGCCTGGCGATGGAGACAGGTGAGGGCAGGACTTTCGACGCAACATCAATCGTGGAACCACCCTCACCCGGCTCGCAAAGCTTCGCCGACCTCTCCCAGAGGGAGAGGTGGCAGAGCACCGCCACATTCCGCCCCGCATTTTTGCCTTGTGACCTGCCACCTGCTCCATTATCATCCGCAGACCTCTCGGAGCATCATCTGTGGAACAAGTCCTCTCCGTTGCAATCTTCCTTGGCGTCGGGTTCGGCTTCGTGCTGGTCAATCTCATCATCAGCGGCCTTGTGCGGCCCAGCCTGCCCAACGAGGAGAAGGAGGCGATCTACGAATGCGGCGAGCCGACCATCGGTGAAAGCTGGGTCCAGTTCGACCTTCGTTTTTACATCGTCGCCCTTTTCTATCTTGTCTTCGATGTCGAAGTCGCCCTCATCTATCCCTGGGCGGTGGTCTTCCGCCAGTTCCCTGCCGAGGCCCTCATCGTCGGCCTCCCGTTTCTGGGCATCGTGATCGTGGGGTATGCCTACGAGTGGTACTCGGGCAGCCTCGACTGGGTGCGCAGCAGCATCAACACATCCTTCAAGGGCGCCGCGGCTGCGGACCTCAAATCGCTGGCCCGCCGCGATCCTGAAATGCTCGCCAATGAAGCGGGCCGATGATTTTTTCCCCTCCGGTTCCGCGTTCCATGTTCCTTGTTCCAAGTTCCAGGTTCCATGTTCCGGCGATCACTCCGACTGAAACCCGCAACCTGGAACCTGCAACCTGGAACTTGGAACCTCCGACTTGGAACCTGGAACTTGCAACCTGGAACTCTATCGATGAGCCACGAACGCTATAAGACCATCCTTCTTTTCGGTGCGCCCGGCGCGGGCAAAGGCACGCAGGGAAAAATCCTGGGCACCATCCCCGGCTTCTACCACTGCGCCTGCGGCGATGTCTTTCGACAGATCGACATCACCAGCAAGCTCGGCAAAATTTTCTACGACTACAGCTCCCGCGGCGAACTGGTCCCCGATGACATCACCGTGCAGATGTGGGCGGACTCGATTCATGCCCACACCGTGCTGAGCCAGTACAAGCCCAAAAAGGATCTGCTCATCCTCGACGGCATTCCCCGCACCGTGGAGCAGGCGAAGATCATCGAAAAGCACATCAAGGTGCTCAAGGTCATCCATCTGGTCTGCAAGGACGAGGCGAGCATGTTCGAGCGCCTTCGCCGTCGGGCCTTGAAGGAGAACCGATTCGATGACGCCAACGAAGCGACCATCCGTCGTCGCTGGGCGGTGTATGAGAATGAAACGCGGCCGGTGCTCGATCACTACAAAAAGAACCTGATCCTGGAGGTGGACTCGATCGGCTCACCGGCCCGCGTGATGCGTGACATCCTCGAAGCCGTCGTGCCGATTCAGGATGCGGTGTTCAAGAATGTGGATGTGGTGTGATGGAATGGACGGCATCGGGGTCCTGGAGCTTCTTTGAAGGTTGCAATTTGGAACTTCCGACAGAGTGGGTGTCGAGAATTAAACGACCCTGCAAGACGGTTCCATCTCCCCGGCAGGCCCCGTCCTTTTCGTCTATCATTCGTGGTTCGCCCCGCGCGGCGGGCGCCTCCTTCGCCAGCCTTTCACGCTTGAATTTCCCATGATCCCCAAGGTCGTCATCGTCGGCAGGCCCAACGTCGGCAAGTCCAGCCTGCTCAACCTTATCGCTCAGCGGATGATCTCCATCGTCGATCCGACGCCCGGCGTCACGCGCGATCGCATCTCCACCTTCGCCGACCTCATCGATCCCGATGGCGGTGATTCCATGGCCATCGAACTGACCGACACCGGCGGCCACGGCATCGAAGACTCCCAGAACCTCACCCTCGATGTCGAACGCCAGATAGCAATCGGCGTCGCCGATGCCCACCTGATCCTCTTCATCGTCGATGCCCAGACCGGCATCGTCCCGCTCGACAAGGAAGTCGCCAAGCTCCTCCGCGAAGCTGGAGCGATCCCCGTCGGCAAAAAGATCACCGGCAAGAGAGCCGTCGGCAAACGTGTCATGCTCATCGCCAACAAGGTCGATGGCGAAAAGCTCGAAGCCAACGCGGAAGAGGCCAATCAACTGGGCTTTGGCCGGCCGATGCCCGTCTCCGCCAAGACGAAACACAACAGGAGCGACTTCGTCCGCAAGCTGCGCGAAACGCTCATGGAGATCATGGAAGCCGCCCAGGAACTGGGGCAGGGCGACGCCTGCATGGAGGACAAGCCCGAGCCCGGCATGCTCATGGCGATCGTCGGCAAACGCAACGCGGGCAAGAGCACGCTGGTCAACGCGCTGGCCGGCTCGCAGCGCGTCATCGTCAGCGAAATCGAAGGCACCACGCGCGACTCGGTCGATGTGCGCTTCGAGTTCGGCGACAAGGTTTTCACCGCCATCGACACCGCAGGCGTGCGCAAGCGAAAGAGCCTCGACGGCGACATCGAGTTTTACAGCTATCACCGTTCGCTGCGTTCGATCCGCAGGGCCGATGTGGTGCTGTTGCTGATCGACGCCACGGTTCCGGTGAGCCAGGTTGACGAGCAGCTCGCCCACGAGATCGAGAAGCACTTCAAGCCTTGCGTGATCGTGGTGAACAAGTGGGATCTGGTGGAGAAGGAGCACGATCAGGAGGAGTACATCAAGTACCTGGAGAAGCACCTCAAAGGCTTTGCGTATGCCCCGATCGCGTTCATCAGCGCGAAGAACGAAGAGGGCGTCCGCGAGGTGGTGGCAATGGCGCTGAACCTGCACGAGCAGGCGGCCCATCGCGTACCCACGGGGGAGCTTAATCGCGTGGTGGAAAACATCATCAAGGCCAAGCCGCCCAGTGCCAAGCAGGGCAAACGGCCCAAGGTTTATTACGTGACGCAGCTTGATGTGAATCCGCCGACGATCGGGTTGTTCGTGAATGACGAAGACTTTTTCGATTCGGGGTATCAGCGGTATCTGATGAACCGCTTCCGCGAGGTGTTGCCGTTCAGTGAGGTGCCGATCAAGCTGCTGATTCGAGGACGGGAGGCGATGGGGGAAGCGAAGGCGTGAGGCAAGTGGACGAAGATCGAATGCGCCGGGGGATGTGCCGGGTGGCTGGAGCTGAGGGGTGGCCGGGGCTGAGTCCGCGAAGCCCCGGCCACCCCAAGGTAAAAGCATATGGGAGGGCGAGGCTCCCGCCGAGCCGTTCTCGCGCGGCAGGCGAACGATCAGGCACGATCACCGGCCGCGCGATTTTCGTTTGCTTCAGCCCGCGGACGGGCTTCGCAAACGACGGCTCGGCGGGAGCCTCGCCCTCCCAGCGGCCTCGCCCTCCCAGCGGGAGGCTCCCGCTCTCCCGCCATATGCTTTTGCCCTGCCCAGCCACCCGACGGATGCTCCACAAGCTCCGTCGGCTCCGTATGCTCTCTCGGCTCTCTCCGCTCCGCTTTCCGATCATTGCGAGATATCGTGACCTCATCCGATGCAAACTCGCCTTCGATTCGACCGCCCGCAGTGGCGGGGCGGTTTTATCCCGATTCGCCGGCGGCGCTCAGGGAGCAGGCGCTGCGATATGTCCATGAAGCGGAGCCCGGACCGGCGACGAAACCCAGGGCCATCATCGCGCCACATGCGGGCTACATCTACAGCGGCCCCGTCGCAGGCTCGGCCTACCGGACGCTCGCACCCCATCGGCGGGCGTGGGATTGCGTGGTGATCATCGGGCCTTCGCATCATGTCGGGTTCGAGGGGATTGCGGCGCCATCGTATGAAGCGTTTGATACACCGCTGGGACCGGTGGCTGTCGATCAGCGGAAAATCGAACAGGCGTTGAGCATGAAAGGCGTACACCGCTTCGATGCAGCCCACGATCGGGAGCATGGCCTGGAGGTGCAGCTTCCCTTTTTGCAGGTCATGCTCGATTCGTTTTCGATCGTGCCCCTGGTGACCGGCGATGGCGATGCGCAGCAGGTGGCGGACCTGCTCGATGCCCTGTGCGGCGATCCGCGGACGCTGCTGGTCATCAGCTCCGACCTGAGCCATTACCACGACTACGACAAGGCCGGCGACATGGACCGCGCCACCGCGCGGGCGATCGAGAACCTCACGCCCTCCGCCATCGCATCGGATCAGGCGTGCGGCCGGCGCGCCATTCAGGGCCTCCTCCTGCTGGCTCAATCGCGCGGCTGGCGTCTCACAACCCTGGACCTGCGCAACAGCGGCGACACCGCAGGCCCGCGCGACCGTGTCGTGGGCTACGGGGCGTGGGTCGCCGGGTAAGAGAAGATTCAATCATGATCGCGCGGCATCGCCTCAATCCGCTCCTGCACCGCGCGGCGAAATTGCAGGGGCTGGGCGATGTTGCGGTGCGGCTCAGCGGAACCGCCCGAGCCGGTGATCGTGATGGTGCCGTAGCCCAGCAGACGGCCGGGGATGGACTGATCGACCTGGATCGATTCGACCTTTTGCAGGATGACTTCCTGGGTTCTGCGCCAGATGATGCCGGTCTTGATGACCACGCGCTTGTCGGTGACGCCGAACTCGGTGGAGGCGTTGACGATGATTTTGTAGGTCAGGTTGACGGCCCCGATGATGAACAGGCCGTAGCTGATGTATTTGATCCAGGACCATTCCCGGGCGATCGCCAGCCAGAGCAATAGCCCGCCGATGATGAAGAAAAGCGCGGGCCAGGGCACGGAGGTGATCCAGTGTCGCTTGGTGAGAAAGACGATCTTTTCGCCTTGGGTCAGATGGTCGGCAATGTAGCCCATGAGTGATCCTTGCAGTCGAACTCGGTGAGATTCATCATCCAGGTCGCCTGGACGAATGATGCGTGCAATGTACCACGTCAGCGAATGCTCGGCGCGCGGGGGAATGTGGAGCGCCAGGGCCATCGCATGTATCACAGGGCTTGACTCTTCGCCCTCTCCCTTGGGGAGAGGACAGTCTCAATCGCCGCGCAGCGGAGCGATTGAGACAGGTGAGGGCCGTATTCACGGTCGGGTGGCTGGGGCTGAGTCCGCGAAGCCCCGGCTCCCCCGGCTCCCCGGATCACTGCGGGCCCATTTCACCAACCTGCACGAGATAGAGCGAAGCCTCCTCCGTCTTGAGTTCATCGAGCAGCCGGCCATGCTTCCGCATGAGCGACACAAGGAATTTCTCATCCGGCTTCGAACCGGCGCTGGGTTCGTGCGAGAGCAGCAGCCAGACGCGACGGCCGCGCAGGGCGAGGAGCTGCTTTTCCCAGTCGGCCCAGTCGTCGAGCTTCGTCCAGGCGTCATCGGTGAGCATGGAACGCACCAGCACGGGGTGGGTGTCGAGCCATGTTGAAGGATCGGAGAGTTCGATGCGATGGCGGTAGTAGGCGGCCAGTTGCCGCATGGGCCAGTTGGGATAAACGATGTCGCCGGGCTGTTGATGTCGGGCCAGATGATGAAAGACGGTTCGCACATCGCCGGTGTTCGCCGGCGTTCGCAGGTTGCGGACGATCTGAAGCAGCGGATGAATCAGCAGCAGCAGGACGATGAGAACCGCGGCGGCGCGGGCGGTGCGTGTGGCGACCTGTTGCAGCCGGTCGATCCCGGCGGCCATGACCAGGAGGGCGATGGGGAGCGTGAAGAGAATCAGCCTTCCGCGCCAGTGCTCGCCGGGGTCGGGTGAGGTGGGAATGGGATATTTTTTCAGCGCACTGGCGATCAGCAGCAGCAGGATCGGCGTCATGATCAGCAGCAGGGCGGCTGGCCGCTTTCGCCACCACAGCGCAAGGCCGGTGATCGCCGCGATGAAGGCCAGGCCGATGGCGCGGTAGCCGCCGGGGTCGGTGAAGTATTGCAGCGGGGTCACGATGAACCACTCGATCTGCCTGAGCGAACGCGGCGGCAGCGGAAGGAAATCGGCGGCCCAGTAATGCTGCATCGCCGCGCTGCCCAGCGATGGACGCAGGAAGAGAAGAAAGTGAAGCAGAAAGGAAACGCCCGGCAGCGCGCCCGCGAGGATGATGCGCAGCAGCGCAGGCCGCGAGGAAGCAAAGCGATTCACAAACAGCGCGGCGATGAACACGCCCGCCACCACGAAGACCGCCGTCAGACTGACCCACACCGCCACCGTCCCGGCGAGGGCGAGCGGCAACAGCGACTTCGCATCCCAGCTTCGCTGCATGGCCCGCAGCCCCAGCCAGAGAATGGTTGCCGTGGCCAGGGCGTCGAGGTTGTAAGGCTTGACCTCGTTGCTGTAGTGGATGAGCGAAAGGGAGAAGGCGCCCAGCGTCAGTACGATCAGCGAACCCGCCGACGACAGCAGCGTGCGACCCATCAGCCAGAGCATCGGCAGCGTCAGCAGGCCCGCGATCAGTGATACCAGTCGCAGGCCCTGCTCATCGTCCCCGGCGCATTGGGTCGCCAGCTTCACCAGCCAGAGGTAGCCCACCGGGGCGATCTGATGATGGTCCAGCGTGTTGGCGAGGCCCGCATAATCGCGGCTGATGATGTTGTCCGCCAGCACCGCTTCATCGATCCACAACGACCGCTCACCGGCAAACCGCTGCACGCGCACGAAGCCGCCGGCAAGAATCAAAAGCAGCGCGAGCAGAGGGATGGGGTTCCAGCCGGCACCGGGGGCGGGGGCACCGGCAGGGGATGAAGCGGGGTTGATGGAAAGCGGCTCGTTCATGTTCATACATCATCGGATGCCGGCGCGCCCATGCTGCAACGGCATCGCCCAGGGCCGGCGAAGCCGGAAGTTCCAAATCACAATCACCAAACCTCAAACAAGCTCCAAACAAGGCGGAATCAATTCAAAGGGCGGAAGCACACAAACTCGCCGTCCACGGGCGGCCCATTCGATGCCTTGCTTGAAATTTGGAGCTTGTTTGAGGTTTGGTGATTGTGATTTGGAGCTTTACTTCCGTGCGCCGTGCGCAGAAGTGACCGTCTCGGAATCTGATCGCCGCCGCTTGGCTTAACATGATCCGCGTGACCGCAGCATCTTCCCATGTTCCCGAACCCTTTCGTCCGGTCGTTGTCGCCCCCACCTACAACCACGGCGGCACGCTGCCCGCCCTGATCCGACAGGTGCTGGCGCTGAACCTGCCCATCATCGTGGTCAACGATGGCAGCACCGATCAGACGCAAAAGGCGCTGCGCGAGGCGATCGACCATCACGGGCTGTGTGAATCCTTCGTGCTGCATCATCCGACCAATCGCGGCAAGGCGGCGGCGCTGCGCACCGGTTTCGGACATGCCGCATCGCAAGGCTTCACCCACGCACTCACCATCGACACCGATGGCCAGCATCATCCCTCCGACATCCCCGCCATGCTTGCCCTGGCGCAGGCGCATCCTCACGCGCTGATCCTGGGCGAACGCGGCGATGATCTGCCCGACTACCCGCGGGCTTCGCTCATCGGGCGAAGGCTGGCGAACATGACCATCCGCTTGTCGTGCGGCCTCAGGATCAGCGACAGCCAGTGCGGCCTGCGCGTCTATCCGCTCGATCTGGTCAACGGCGTCGTCTGCCGAACCGGAAGATATGCGTTCGAAAGTGAAATCCTCACCCGCGCGACCTGGGCCGGCTGGAAGGTCATCGGCACGCCCATCACCAGCTCCTACGCGCCCAGGGACCGGCGCATCAGCCATTTCCGAAACCTTCGCGATTCGCTGGCGGGCGTCCTGCTTCAGTTGCGCCTGCTGCTGCGTTCCTGCCTGCCGATGCGGCATCGGCGAACGGCGCCGCAGGAGAACGAAAGGAAGGGGGGATAAAAAGTTCCGAGTTTCGAGTTCCGAGTTCCAAGTTGAAAGGCAAGGGGCACGAAGGGGGAAGAGATTGAAAAATGGCCATTGCAAAATGCAAATTGAGGAGAGGAAGACGCGCATCCCCAGATGATTGGTTGGCTGCTCCGCCATTTTGCAATTTTCAATTTGCAATGGCCATTGGCCATTCTCCCCCTTCAGCCTTCGTGCCTTCCCCTTGCCTTTCAACTCGAAACTCGGAACTCGAAACTCGGAACTTTTTCTCCCCCCTCCGTGCCTTCGTGCCTCAATGCCTTCCCCCTTTCCTTTCCTCTTTCCCACCGGACCGATCGGCGGCACCTGCTATGATCGGAAAGAGAGTCATCCTGTTTTGGGAGCATCCGTGCAATGCCTGAATTGCAGACCACTTTGTCCGATCGCATTCGCTTGATTCTGCGGCGAGATTTGAAGGTCGCGCCCGGCGTCGTTCTGGAGGATGACACGCCGCTCTTTGGCGGTCACACCGATCTGGATTCGCTCGATGCGCTGCTGCTGGTGTCGAGCATCGAGAAGGAAATGGGTTTCAAGATTCCCAACGAGCGCATCGGCCGCCAGACGTTCGCCACCATCGCCACGCTGGCTGCGTTTCTGGAGGCGAACCTCGTTCCGAAAAGCTGCGAGCCGTCGGCTGCGCCTTCGCTTGAGGATTCGCTCAAGCTGCTGCCTCACGGCGATTCGTTTCGATTCGTGACGAAGCTCGAATCGCTCAATCCGGGGGTCGAAGGCCGGGGGACATGGTCCATCACCGGTGATGAACCTTTTCTGGCCGGTCATTTTCCGGGCAACCCGATCGTGCCCGGCGTGCTGATCGCCGAGGCGTTGGCGCAGTTGAGCGGCATCATCGCCGCCGCTTCAGGATCGGATATCGCCCCCGCCCCCGGTTCCCCCCCCGGTCTTGCCGGCCGCATCGGTCATCTCGATCTTCGTTGCCTCGCCGCAGCGCATCCGCCGGTGGCCATCGCCCTGCACAGCCGGCTGCTGCGGCGGGTGGATTCGCTCTGGCAGTTTGAGGTTCGCGCCCTCGTCGGCGATGACGTCATCGCCCAGGGACAGATTACGATGAGCATGTCATGAACCCATCGGCGAAACGATTGAAGATCGGCGGCGGCGGATGCCCGGCATTCGTGGCGATCGTCCTCACCATGTTCATCCCTCTTCCCGCATTCGCGCAGAAGCAGGAGACGGCCGGCCAATCCGCCCGGATCGATCCCGCCCTGCTGGAGGAACTCAAGGCCCTCGACGCCAGGCTGGTCAAAGTGGCCGATTTGCAGGCTGATTTTGTGCAGACCAAGCATGTCGCATTGCTGAAGAAGCCGCTCAAGTCCGAAGGCGTGCTGCGCGTCAAGGCGTCGCAGATGCGCTGGGACACGCTCAAGCCCGAACCTTCCACCACGCTCACCGGGCCGAAGGAGATCCGCATTCATTTCCCGAAGCAGAGGGTGGTGGAGGTCTATCGCGTCGATGATCGGCTCGCTTCCATCATCATGACCCCGTTGCCCAGGCTGCACACGCTGCTGGAGCATTTCGATCCGAGTCGCCTTGCGGCAAGGGATGATGACGATGAGGAAACCAAGGGGCTGCTTGGCATCCGGCTTTCGCCGCGCAGCGATGCGATCAAGGCTCATCTGGATCATGTGAATGTCTGGATCGATCGCCGGTCGGCGGTGTCGCCTCGGATGGAGATGGTCGATGTC
Organism: uncultured Phycisphaeraceae bacterium; assembly: GCA_964649195.1. Classification (GTDB taxonomy): domain Bacteria; phylum Planctomycetota; class Phycisphaerae; order Phycisphaerales; family Phycisphaeraceae; genus JTS-RE9. The sequence goes on along the minus strand of CAZYPK010000020.1, from coordinate 24,997 downwards.
GATGGCGATCGGACGATGTTCAAGCTTGCGAACATCAAGGTCAACGGCGGCCTCGATGACAAGGTGTTCGTGCTCGACCTGCCGGCGGGCACCAGGATCGTCAGGCCGCTGGAGGCCGGCGATCGCCGGCGCTCGGAGCAGGGCAGGCCATGACTTATTTCCCCGACACTTCCGCAGCCGCCACGGGCGCCTCCGCCGGTGCTGAAACGGCGGTGAAAACAGCCCGGCTCTCGCTGCGCCAGCGGGCGGCGGCCTTCTGGCTCAACCTGCTTTTTTGGACGGTCGGCTGGGCGCCGTGGGTGGCGCGGATCACCATCACCTTCTGGATCTGGATGGCGTGGATTTTCTCCCCCGCGCTTCGGCGATACACGCTCATCAACGCCCGCCATCTGCTGGGGCAAAAGGCCGACACGCCGGCCGTGCGCTCGCTGGCGCGATCCATCCTGCGCAGCTTCTATCTCTTCATTTTCGACATGGGCAGGCACGTGCGAATGACCCCGGCGCAGATGCGGGCGCAAGTCGCATCGATCACCGGCGAGGAACATTACGAGGCCGCCCGAAAGCTCAAGCGCGGCGTCATCATCGCCACGGCTCACATCGGCTCCTTCGAGGCCGCCGCCGCTTCACTTGGCGAACGCGAACCGAGGATGAACATCATCTTTCGCCGCGATCGCTTTGGTCTGTTTGATGGGATCAGGTCCAGGCTGCACGCGAAGTTGGGCATTCGTGAAGTCACCATCGATGAAGGCGTCACCGCCTGGCTGGCGATCGGCGAGGCCCTTGGGCGCGACGAGGTGGTGCTGATGCAGGCCGACCGGGTGATGCCCGGGCAGCGCGGCATCATCGTGCCGTTTCTTGATGCCGCCCTCGAACTGCCCATCGGACCGGCGAAGCTGTCGCTGCTCACGGGGGCGCCCATCGTGCCGGTCTTTGCCCTGCGCCGCGAGGATGGTCGAATCGACATCCGGATTCATCCGCCGATCGAGACGTCACCCGAAAGCGATCGCAACGTCGCGGCGATCACCGGCCGGCTTGCGCTGGTGCTCGAGAAGGTCATCGGCGACCATCCTTCGCAATGGCTGGCGCTGCACGATGCCTGGCACGGCACGGACGGGATCACGGCGGCGAAGGCATGATTCACCATGAGCGATGGCCTTGTCATCACGGCGGCTGAAATGATCTGCGCCTTGGGTCTGACCCGGGAGCAGGCGTGGCGTCATCTGATCGGCGGGCGGACCGGCATCGCGCCGCTGAGCGCGCTGGAACAGCAGCCGGCGGTGCAGGCTTGGGGCGGACAGGCTTTCGATCTGCCTCCTGAATATGCCGCCGATCTGCCGCGCGAAGGGCGGTACCTTCGCCGGCTGATCGATCATCTGCTCGAAGGTTTTTCCGCCGGCGGGTCGCCGCCTTATGAAGCGCATCGCATCGGCGTCATCATGGGGACCACGCTGCATGGCATGCGCGGCGCGGGCCGCTTTTTTCGCAGCGGAGATCATCAACACTGGCGGCGGTTTCAATCCTCTTCCGTGCTGCGGCAGGCGATGGCGGGGCGCGGGATCGTAGGACCGTCGATCACCACCTGCGCCGCCTGCGCCTCAGGTCTTGCCGCCATCGGTCTCGGCGCGACGCTGCTGCGGGCCGGCGCTCTCGATGCGGTGATCTGCGGCGGCTACGACCCGATCAGCGAGTACGCCTACGGCGGTTTCAACGCCCTGCGACTGATCGCATCCGAAGAGGTTCGTCCGTTCTGCATCGGACGGCAGGGCATGAAACTGGGCGAAGGTTATGCCGCGGTAGTGCTCGAACGCGCACGCGATGCGCAGGAGCGAGGCGCCGCCGCGATGGCGAGCGTGATCGGTTTTGCGGAGACGGCCGATGCCCATCACCTCACCCAGCCGCATCCGCAAGGCTTCGGCGCAGCCGCCGCGATGAGCAAGGCCTGGCGGCAGGCGGGCATTGCCGCCGATGAGGTCGATCTGCTTTTCGCCCATGCCACGGGAACGCCCGACAACGATCGCGGCGAACATGCGGCGATGGAACTCGCCTTTGGTGACGAGCTTCATCGACTGCCGGTGGTCGCATTGAAGAGTCGGTTGGGGCACACGCTCGGCGGCGCCGGGGCCGTGGAACTGGTGCTGGCCCTGACGGCGATGGAGCAATCGCTGATTCCACCGACCGCCGGCGTGACGGCTGCTGATCTGGAGTTCAAGAACCTGAAGATCGCGGAAGTGCCCACGCCTGCGCCGCTGGCGGTGAGCCAGAGCAATTCCATCGGCTTTGGCGGCGCGAATGCTTCGATCATCCTGCGGCGAGGCGGCGTGAAGGATGCCGCAGCAATCAGCGGAACAGAAAGACATCAGCCGATGCGCCGCGCGGTGATCACCGGCATCGGCATCGTCTTGCCGGGGATGATCGGCCGTTCCTCGTTGGCAGGCGGGATGCGCCGGACCTCGCCGCAAGAAACGCTCACCGGTTGCGCGACGATTCCCGACAGCGAGATCGAACATCTCATCTCCGCCCGGCGGGTGCGCAGGCTCAGCGATTATGTGAAGCTGACCCTCGCCGCGACCACGCTGGCCTGCCGCGATGGCGCACTCGATGCGGAAGATCAGGCGTCATGCGGCGTGATCCTGGGCACGAGCCACGGGTCGGCGCAGTTCAGCGCCGACTACTACCGCGAGATCGTCGAGAAGGGGATCGATGCCGCGAACCCGATGCTCTTTGCCGAGGGCGTGCCCAATGCCGCGGCGGCGCATCTGAGCATGGCCTTCGGCTGCAAGGGTGGCTGTCAGACGATCATCGGTTCGCGCACCAGCGGCCTCGATGCGCTGGGGCTGGCGCGGTGGCGCGTGGCGACGGGGGAATGCGAAAGGGTGATCATCAGCGCCGGCGAGGAGGCGACGCCGCTCATGAAACAGATATATGGCCATTTGCTGCGCGTCGGCGGCAGGCCGATCGATGCCGATGGGGGGCATTCGTTGCCGACGCCTTCGTTCCCCTGCGGCAGCGGCGCGATCAGCTTCATCATCGAATCGGAGCAGACCGCCGCCGCCCGCGGCGCGACGGTGCATGGCGTGATCGAAGCGGCAGGCTCCGTCTTCATCGACTCCGATGCCATGATCGACTGGGTGCGCTTGGGCCGCTCGCTCCGGCAACGGATCGGAACGCCGAAGCGGTGGGCATGTCTCAAGGGCGGGACCTGGCTGGATCGGGTGGAATCGCTCGTGGCTGGCGCGGGTGCGGTGGAGCTTGATCTGCCGCTGCGCGAATCGTTCAGCGTGACGCCTCTGGCGGCCATCGCCGCGCGGTTGCTTGATGAGGATGCGGGCAGCCGGGGCTTTGCCGGAAGGGATGAGGCGTTCGGCGTGATCTGCGCCGGCTTCGAGGGGCAAATCGCAGCGGCCCGCATCAGGGCGATGCGATGATGTAACATGAAAAGGATCGATTGACAGGGAGTTCCCAGTGCGCCTTGGCGGCAAAGAACATTCCGGCACCGCAGAGCGCGCAACGCAGGTGCGCGAGCGCAGGCTGAAATCACCGATGCCGCCCGACTGGCTGGGTGTGCTCGGCTTTGACATGGCGGCGATCGAACAGGCTTCGTGCGACGGTGGCGCCGCTCCGTTCGTGCGGCAGGCCGGTCCCTGGACGCTTGCGATGCTTCGCACAAACGGCCGGCGCTGGAACGACTGGGACCGCATCGTCACCCGTGTGCGTGATGCCTACGGCCAATTGCGGCGGCTGCTCGCATCCCACGGCCGCCGGCGGCCCGTTCGATTCTGGAATCATGTCCCTCAACTGCTCCATCGCGTCACTTCGGACGCGGATGTGTACATGGGCTTCAACGCCGCCAGGCACCAGGCATTCACCCAATGGTTTCAAGGCCACGACATCGCCGGTTACATGGTCGCCTCCTCCGCCGTCGAGTCGCCTGATGGTGACTTTCACCTTCATGCTCTTGCCTATGAAGGCCGCGCCACACCCCTTGAGAATCCGAGGCAGCGGCCGGCCTATCGCTACTCGAAACGGTACGGCCCCGTCCCGCCTTCCTTCGCCCGGGCGACGCTGATCGAGGATGAATCATCCTCCGCGCCGCTGCTGATCACCGCGGGCACCGCCAGCGTGCGCGGCGAGGATTCGGTGCATGTTGACGATGTGATCAAACAACTGGATGAAACCGAAATCAATCTCGCGTCGCTGGTCGCCGTGGCCGGGGAAGGTGATGCGGACTGCCGATGGATCGAGCGGTCATCGCAGGCGCGGCGGCGGCTCAACAGTCGTTACGAACACGTCCGGGCCTACATCGCCCGGGCGGCTGATGAAGCCCTGGTGTTGCGTGCGCTGCGGGAGCGGTTTGCGCAGGCGCGGTCGCTGGAGATCATGCGGGCGGACCTTTGCCGGCCGCAGCTCCTGGTGGAACTGGAAGCGATGGGCCGGCTCGGCCAGGGCCGTTTAATTCTTCGTCCCATCACCGGAATCAAAAGCTCCAAATCGCAAACTCCAAATCTCAAACAAATTCGAAAGCGAGCCGAACCGGGCAAAACCGATTCGAATCCGGATTCTGTTTGATTGCGTTTTTTCTTCCTGGAGCTTGTTTGGAGTTTGAAATTTGTCATTTGGAACTTCCGACAGGGCGGGTGCCGAGAATTGAACGCCCCTGTCGGCTCGGCGACGACCGCCTGCAAGAGGCCTGCCCATGAAGCGACAACCTGCGAATGATTCGCGCGATGGCGATGTGCTGATCATCGGCGGCGGGCCGGCCGGCGCCACCGCGGCGCTGCTGCTGGCGCGAAAGGGATTGCGGGTCATCATCGTTGAGAAGGCGTCGTTCCCGCGCTTTCAGATCGGCGAATCCTTTCTGCCCGCCACCCTGGAGCAACTCACCGGGCTGGGCCTGCGCGATGCGCTGAAGGCGCTGCCTCACATGCGGAAGATCGGCGCAGCCTTTGGCATGGGAGGCGGGGAGGAGTTGAGTGTGTTCCGCTTCCGCGCGGACCTGGCCGGCGGCGAGGATGACGCCTTCAACATCGCCCGCGCCGACTTCGACCGGATGATGCTCGATCAAGCCGGGCTGGCCGGGGCGGTCATCGAGCAGCCGATGGGGGTCAGCGCCATCGAACGGCTGAGCGATGGCGATGTCGCGGTGCGGCTGGAGGATGGCCGGGCGCTCACGGCGAGCTTCCTCATCGACGCCAGCGGACATCACACCCTGATCGGCAGGCATCTGGGCACGCGCCGTCCGCTCCGCGACGCCCATCTGCAAAAGGTCGCCTACTTCAACCACTTCACCCACGTTCAACGGCTCGAAGGCGAGCAGGAAGGCGTGCCTGTTTTCGCGGTCTGCGATGAGGGATGGTTCTGGCTCATCCCGCTCAACGGGCAGGTGACGAGCATCGGCATGGTGCTGGATTCGAAGGTGGCGAGGACGATTCCCGTGCCCGCCGATCGGATGCTGCAATGGGGCCTCGCCCGCTGTCCGCTGATGGCGGCGCGGATGCGGCAGGCACGGGGGCCGCGGACGAATCTGGTCCGCGCCGACTTCAGCTATCGCTGCGATCCTTTTGCCGGTCCCGGATATTTTCTGATCGGTGATGCGGCGATGTTTCTGGACCCGGTCTTCTCCACCGGCGTCTGCGCGGGCATGGCCGCGGCAGGGCAGGCGGCAGGCGCCATCGAATCGATTCTCAGGCAGGGCCGGTCGCCGCAGTCGGCGCGCGGCAGGTATCTGCGTCACATGATCCCGATGCTGGGTTGGTTCACGCGGATGGTGGGGATGTTTTACGACCACGACTTCCGCGAAATGCTGCTGCATGGCCGGGGGCCGGTGCGGGTTCATCGCGCGGTGCTGTCGCTGCTGGCCGGTCACATTTCACCGCGACCTCCGTTTGCGGTACGTTGGCGCATCTGGCTCTTTGAACGGTTGCGTCAATGGCATCGCCGTTTCGGTCTCGTTCCCCGACGGCAACGGTTTTCCCTGCTGGCTTCCTCCACCCCGCAACGCGAAAGCGCCGATGAGCAACGCCCTTCTCCGGCAGATTGACTGGCACGCCACCCATCGGCCAGGCGGGGCGGCGATCATCGAAGCCGATGACGATGGGCCGGGCAGGGCGCTGGCATGGAGCGAGGTTCGCCAGGCGATCGCGCGGTTCGCCGCCATCCTGCGATCCTCGGTGGAGGAGCGCGGCACGGTGCTGCTTTGCGGGCCGAACGTCGCCGCCACATTGCTGGCGTTTCACGCCTGCCTCGCCGCCGATCGCACCGTGTTTCCCGTGGCCGCCACCGCCACGAGTCGCGAGCTTCATGATGCAGCCATCGGCGGCGGCGCGGTGGCGGTGATCGGTGCGCCACCGGCGCTGGCGGCGCTGGCGCCGTTGAATCTCATCTCGTTTCCGCTGTCGGCGGCGCTCGACGATGGCGATCGGAAGCGCCCGTCGCAGGCGGCTCATTCACTCGACAACTGCCGTGGCGAGGGCGCGATGATTCTGCAAAGTTCGGGATCCACCGGTCTGCCCAAGCTGGTGCGAAGGGAGATGAGCGGGCTCGAAGCGGTGGCGCGGAACTGCCGCAAGGCGATCGCCATTTCGCCGGAGGATCGCATGTTGGCGGTGGCGCCCGTCACGCATTCCTACGGCATCGATCACGCGGCGCTCGCCTGGGCGATCAGCGGCTGCGCCGTTCAGTTGTGCGCCCGGTTCGACCCTTCGCATCTGCGGCGGATGCTCCGCCGCGATGGCGTCACCCTGTTCCCGGCGACGCCCTTCATGCTCGATGCGCTTTCGCATAGTGACGCTGCGCCCGTCCGCGAGCATCGGTTGCGGCAGGTTTATTCGGCAGGCAGCGCGCTGCCTCGCCGGGTGTTCGAGGCGTTCGAGCGAAGCTTCGGCATCGCGGCCGGTCAGGTGTATGGCTCCACCGAGTTCGGTTCGGTCACGTTCAACGATCCCGCGTTGGAACCGTTCGATCCGCTGGCGGTCGGGCGGCCGATGGAGGGGGTGCGCCTGCGCATCGAGGACGCCGCGACCGGCGAAACCGCCGGCTGCCGCGCCGGTGAAGGCGGGCTTTCCGTTGCGGCGCCATCGATGATGGCCGGCTACATCCGACAGCCTCGGATGTTGTCCGCCGATGGATTTCTGGCCACCGGTGATCTGGGCAGGATCGATGCACATGGCCGGCTGACGATTACCGGCCGGACGAAACTGCTCATCGAAGTGGGGGGGCTGAAGGTCAATCCGATGGAGGTGGAGGCGGTGCTGCTTTCGCATCCGTCGGTGGCTCAGGCCGCCGTCGTGGCGATGCCCATGAGCGACACGATTCAGCGGGTGAAGGCGATCATCGTCTGGGGCGAAGGCGGGGGCGATGTGGAGGAACTGCGTCAATATCTTCGGACATCGCTTTCGCCGCACAAGCTGCCGCGCGTGATCGAGGCGCGCGATTCGCTGCCGCGCACGGCGACGGGCAAACTGCTGCGCGGAGAACTGGCATGATGCATAAACGGGTCATTTTACCGCTGAAAACCGTGCATTTCGCGCGTGGCCTGCCGCTGCTGCTGCCGCTGCTGCTTTCCGCCTGCGCCGCCGCGCTGCCTGAATATGAATGGCGCGACATGGCCACGGCCCGGCGCGATCTGGCTGCGCGCTCCCTTGCCGTGATCTCTGCTTCAGGCAGCGGCACGATGACGCTTGAACCGGCCCGGGGCGAATCGCTTCAGGTTGATTTCGCCTTCGCCTTGATGATGCCCGATCAACTTCGGATTCGTTCGTGGAAGTTCAACCGCGCCGTCGCCGACTGGACCTTGCTTCCGCAAGGCGCGTGGGTCTGGCTTGAGGGTGATGACGGGCAGACGCGGAAGCTGCGCGAGTTCTGGTCCTCGCCGCAGGCCGCGGTCTGGCCGCTGCTCTTTGGGCTGCTGCCTGTTGATGCGGCCGATCGGTTGCACGAGGTCGATGCGGCCCGCTTCGCCATCCATCGTCAGATGGGCGAGGATCGTTTGATCGTGCTGGTGCGCAAACGCGATCTGGTCATCGAGGAATGCCGGCTCCAGTCGCGGGAGGGCGTCACAACATCGGTCATACGGATGGAGCGTCATCGATTGGTCGATGGCCTGCCCTGGCCCATGAAAGTGACGGCCGGCGCAGCGGGCGCATCGTTCACGCTGGCGGTGACCGAGGTGACATTGAACGAAGCCCCGGCCGCCGCCGCGTTCCGTCCGCCGGCCCGGGCCGTGAAGATTCGTTGAAGATCGCTTCGCCAGAGCCGCGACGTAACACGTCGCGGAGATGGACAGCCTGAAGGGGTGATGGATGGCGCGATGGATGACCGGCCTTGAAGACGGTGTGCGCGGCGGTGTGTGCGATGCGGTGAAATGTTGCCGTGTTTCCACGGTTTTCTAGGCTTGATGCAACGGCGCGATTCACCCTTTTTCAGGCTGTTTGCGTCCGCGACTCGTTGAGTCGCGGCTGTGCGGCGCGGGCTGTGAAGATTCGTTGAAAGTCGGCGGCATGTTCCATGAATCAAAGCTCAATTTGACCGGCCTGTCCGGTGCATGTCGCCGGTCACCGGTGGTGACGCTGCTGCTGTCGGTCGCGCTGCTTGGCCTGGCGGCGTGGTCCGCGGGCAGGTTGACCATCGATTCGCAGCTCGAATCGCTGGCGCCCGCCGATGCGCCCGGCACGCAGCCTCTGCGCCAGGTGATCGAGGCGTTTCACTTTCTCGATGAATCGTTGATCCTCGTTGAAATCGATGCGGCTCAGTCGGGCCGCGATGATCAGCCAAAGCAGGCAGGAACGGATCGGCTGCCGGCTTTCGCATCGCGTCTGGAGCAGGCGCTGGCGAACGATGAAGATGCGGCGAAGATGATCCGCGCGGTGGAGTACCGCGCCCATCCGGACATCCGAAGGTTCATCGAACAGGTCATGCTCCCTCATGCGATCCATTACATGGATGATGCGGACTTCGAGGCGATCAGGCGGAGGCTGACCCGCGAAGGGATCACCGCACAGATGGAGCGAAACGAAGCGATGATGGCCGCCGGCTCGCCGGCGGCGGATCGGCTGGCGCGGCAACTGCTTCGGGATCCGCTGCGGCTCCACGAAATCATGCTCCCCGCCATGACGCGACTGATGCCCGTTGCCGGCGACTGGGCCGGCGGCGGCGAATATCTCTCGCCCGATGGCGCCGCGCTGCTCATCCGCATTCGAGCCGCCGCTCCCGCCACCGACATGCGCTTCACGCGGCGGTTCATGTCGCTGCTCGACCAGGCCATCGCCCAGGCGAAACCCGACGGGCTTCGCATCCAGGTCGGCGGCGCCTACGCCATCGCCCGCCACAGCGAATCCCACATTCGCCGCAACATGCAGCTCACGATCATCGGCACCATCGCGCTCATGCAACTGCTCTTTCTTCTGGCCCATCGCCGAATCACCGGCTTCCTCTTCGTGCTCATTCCCGCGGCGGCCGGGGTGCTGCTGGCGTTTGGCCTGTATGCCTGCTTCTTTGATTCCATCTCACCCATCGTCGCGGGCATCGGCGCGATCATTGCCGGGCTGGGCGTCGATTATGCGATTCACTTCATGGAGCATCACGAATCGACAGGCGACGCTGTTTCGCGCGATGGCGGTGCATCGCTTGCCGCGCCTTCCGCCGCCGCGCGCAGTCTGCATGGAGGATTGCTTCATGCCTGTCTCACTTCGATGGCCGGGTTCCTGGCGATCACCGCTTCATCGATCCCCGCGCTGCGGGGCTTTGCATTGCTGGGCGCACTGGGGCTGGCGGGGGCGTTGCTGGCCGCGCTGACGATGCTGCCTGCGCTGCTGTCGCTTCGCGATCGTCTTTCGCCGCCGGTGAAGGCGGATGCGGCTCCCGCGAGATTCATCCCGCTGCTGACCCGTGCGATCACCTCGCGCCGCTCGCCGATGCTTCTGTGCATCCTCATGCTGTCGGCCTTGTGTGCCGCCCTGGCGCTGCGGGCGGGCCCGTCCTGGTCCGACTCGGACATCGCCCATCTGCATCCGCAACCCAATCCGCCGATGGCGACGCACGCGGCCATTTCCCGGGCGTTTTCGCTCTATCCCGATCCGATGGTCATTCACATGCAGGCCGCCGATGCGGATCAGTTGCTGACGCTCTGCGCCGAGGTGGGGCGAAGGCTCGCGGACCATCGGCTGCGCGATGCGGGCGTTGCCGGTGGCGTTCATCCCGCGCTCTTTGCGCCTGCGCCGGAAGCCGCCGCGCTGCGGATGAAGCGGTGGCGATCGTGGGATCGGTCGGCGGTCCTGCCTGCGTTTGATGAAGCGCTGGAGGCAAGTTCCTTTTCACCCGCATCGTTTGCCGGCTATCGAAACCGACTCGCCATCATGATCGAACCCAAACCCGCGCCGACGTTGGATGATCTGATCAGGCATCCCGGTCTTGCAGGAATGATGCTCCCGGCGGCGAAGCCGACACGGGGCGAACCGTGGCAGGCTGTGGCCCTGGTGCAGCTTCGCCAGGCGCCGGCGGATGTGGAGGCCCGCAATCATCTGATCGATCGGCTGCGCGAATCGCTGGCGGATCTGACGGGTGCGCGGTTGACGGGGATGAGCGCGGTCAGCCGCGATCTGGAGCGCGGGGTGCATGTGGAGCTGCCTCGCATCGGGGCGCTGGCGCTGGCGTTCGTGGTGGCGTGGGTGACGCTGCTTTATCGTCGGTGGCGGCTGGTGCTGCTGACGCTGACGCCACTGCTGATGATGATGGCGGGCGTGATCGTCGCCATGCGGCTGACCGCCACGGGGTTCAACATGCTCAACATGGCGGGCATTCCCATCCTCGTCGGCGCGGCGATCGACAACGGCATCTTTCTGGTTTCCACGGCCAACGCGATGGATGCACGGACAGGCCGCGATGAGATGATCAAAGCCCTGGCCCATCGCGCCAGGGCGATGAGCCTGTGCAGCCTGACGACGATCATCGGCTTCGGCTCGCTCATGCTGGCCAGCGTGCCGGCGATGGCGTCGCTGGGGCTGATGCTCGCGGCGGGCATGGCCGGCTGCTGGGCCGGGAGTTTGTGTATCGTGGCGCCGCTGCTCGTGCGGCTTCGCGCATCATCGGGTTCCGTCGCCTGATTCAAAATGAGTTGGCCATGAACGCTTCCTCCGATTCTCCTTCCTCATCCTCATCGCCTTCCGCTCGCCGCATGGGCATCGAGATCGGCGGGACGAAGCTGCAACTGGTCATCGGCGATGCGAAGGGCGACATCATCGATCGCAGGCGCAGCATCATCGATCCCCGCCGGGGCGCATCAGCCATCCTCGCCGCCATCGAAACGCATATGAACGAATTGATGACCCTCCACGACATCGCCACCATCGGCGTGGGCTATGGCGGACCCGTCGATTGGCGCAGCGGGCGGATCATTCGCTCCTACCACATCCAGGGCTGGGATGGATTCGCCCTGGGCGACTGGCTGACCCGGCGCAGCGGGCGACCGGCGATGGTGGAGAATGATGCGAATGTGGCGGCGCTGGCGGAAGGGACGCGCGGAGCGGGGCGTGAGTTCGAATCGATGATCTACGTGACGCTGGGCAGCGGCGTGGGCGCGGGGTTCATTAGCGCAGGCTCGATCTTTCACGGCGCTCCGCCGGGCGAACTGGAACTGGGGCATGTGCGGCTGCATGAGCAAGGCCTGACCGTGCAGCAGTGTTGCTCCGGCTGGGCCGTCGATGCGCTGGTCCGCGAGGCGGTGAAATCCGATCCGCACAGCGAACTCGCGGCGGAGTGGCGCACGCTTTTCAATCATGCCGCCTCCTTCACCACCGGCGGCGAAGCGCGCTGCCTCGCCGGTGCGCTTCAGAGGCGATGTCCGTTGGCGAAGGATCTTCTCGACGGCACGATGCGGCAACTGGCCCTGGCGCTTTCGCATGTCGTCCATCTGCTTCATCCCCATGCGATCATCATCGGCGGCGGGTTGTCGTTCATCGGGTTGCCGTTGCTCGATGCATTGCGCGATCAGCTTCGCGGCTTCATCATGGATGCGTTTGCCCCCGGCCCTCATCTGGCGCTCGCGGCCTTGGGTGAGGATGTGGTGCCGGTGGGGGCGCTGCTGCTGGCGGGCGGGGATATTCCGGGGGATACTTCGTTCGCCGAGGCGAACGGCTAAATGGCGTGGCGGTGTTTGGTTTACTCGTGGGAATGAACATGCACACCTGGATTGAAAATTACATCGCGGCTCAAACGCAGGCGCTCAACTCGGTGCCGGTGGCGGACATTGCCCGGGCGATTGCGACGGTTCGGCGGATGTGGGAAAAGGATCGGCAGATTTTCTGCATCGGCAACGGCGCCGGGGCCGCGTGTTCCTCCCACTTTGCCGTCGATCTGGGCAAGGGCACATCGGACTGTCTGGGCCGGCGGTTTCGGGTGATGTCGCTGACCGACAACACGCCCTGGCTGACGGCGCTGGCCAACGATTACACCTATGAGGATGTCTTCGTTCGCCAGCTTGAGAATTACGCCAGGCCGGGCGATCTGCTCATCGCCCTGAGCGTCAGCGGCAACTCGCCCAACTGTGTCAAGGCGGTGCGGTGGGCCGTCGATCACGACCTCGAAACCCTGACGATCATCGGCGGCCAGCGCGGCCAGCTCGACGGCATGGGCAACCAGACCATCATCGTGGACGACACCCACTTCGGCCGCGTCGAGGATGTGCAGATGCACATCCTGCACATGATCTGCTACGCCCTGGCGGAGAAGCAATGATCGACAACCCGGTCACCGGGGCCGTTTCATTCCTGGGTGACGTGCGGTCTGAAATCACAAATCACAATCCCCAAATCTCAAACAAGCTCCAATTCCGAAGGAAAAGGGCGGAAATCATGCGCGATCCGAATTCCTTGTTTTTTCCATTTCCGCGTTTTGGAGCTTGTTTGGAACTTGGGATTTGCCATTTGAAGTTTCTCAATGAAGGTGGTTCGGAGAACTAAACGGCCCTGCCCCGGTCACCGGCTCACATGCTCATTGCCCTTCACCCAGAACCGCAACGGCCTGGCGGCCCACTGGCCCGCATAAGCCACGCCGATGCGCGGCCCCACCCCGATCGCCCCGGCCTGCAACGGCCGCGACCGAATCCGCTCGACGAACAGTGAATCTCCGCTGCAAAGATCGACGCCGTCAAGCCCGCGATCGACCGCCATCGCCTGGCACACCTTGGCCGGTCCCGAACACAAATCGCGCAGCCTGCGCGCCGCCGGTCCGCGATGCTTGTGCATCACATCAACGCCTTCGACCGGCTCCAATGCGCGGATGAGCACCGCGGTCGGCTCGCCTGCGGTCTGCGAGACGATGTTCATGCAGTGGTGCATGCCGTAGGTGAAATAAACGTAGGCGTGGCCGCCATCGAGCCACATCGAGGCGTTGCGCGCGGTTCGCCTGCCGCGCGCGGTGTGGGCGGCAAGATCCATGACGCCCAGGTAGGCTTCGGTCTCGACGATCATCCCCGAAAGCCGGACGCCATCGGAAAGGATGCGCACCAGCCGCTGCCCCAGCAGGGATTTGGCAAGCGTGACGGGATCGCGACGGAAGAAGGTTCGATCGATGCGCACGGACATGCTGCAATGGTAACGGGGTGTCGCCATGAGCCGCGACTCAACGAGTCGCGGAGATGAACCGCCTGAAGGGGTGCAAGGTTGCGCTGCGGACAGCCGGACTTGAAGGCCGTGAGCGCAGGGACGTGCCCCACGGTTTTCGAGGCTTTTCACCGCTGCGCGATGGTCACTTCTTCAGGCTGTTCACGTCCGCGACTCGTTGAGTCGCGGCTCGGAAAACCCCGGCGCTTACCGCTCTTCGCGTCGGCGGAAGGTTGATCGTTTGCCGCCGGGGCCGCCCTGGCCCACGCCCGGTTTTTTGCCTGCGGAGTTGGCGCTGCCGTGGGTGTTGTGCGACTTGCCGTGTTCGCTTCCGCCCCCGCCCCCGGCCCCGGCCCGCGCGGGTTTCTTGAACGGTTTTTGGCCGCCGCCGCCGCTGGAGCGGTTCCAGGCATTCTGCCCGCGGAAGCCGCGCGAGCCGCCATGCGATCGACCGCCGCCGCCACCACCACTGCTGCTGCCGCGCGGGTTGTAGGGCGTCGGGTCCACGAAAGGATGTTCCGTCACCACGGGGACCGTTTTCTTGAGCATCCGTTCGATCGATGTTAGGAACGGACGTTCATCGGCCATGCAGAAGGAGACCGCATCGCCCGATGCCCCGGCCCGGCCGGTGCGGCCGATGCGATGCACGTAGGTCTCCGGCTCGTGAGGCACATCGAAGTTCACCACATGCGAGATGTTGTCCACATCCAGCCCGCGGGCGGCGATGTCGGTCGCCACGAGGATCGGGGTCTTGTTGGCCTTGAAATTCGCCAGGGCACGCTGGCGCTGCCCCTGGGTCTTGTCGCCGTGAATCGCCTCGGCACGAAGGCCCTCGCGATTGAGAAACTTGGTGACGTGATCCGCGCCATGCTTGGTTCGCGTGAACACGATGGTGCGCGTCACCGAAACGTGCTCGAGAAAATGCTTGAGCAGCAGCGGCTTGTTCTTCTTCTCGACGAAGTAAACCTTCTGTTCGACCGTTTCCGCGGCGGTCGATTCGGGGACCACTTCGATGCGCACGGGGTTGTTCAGGATCGACTCGGCCAGATGGCGGATTTCCTTGGGCATGGTGGCGGAGAACATCAGCGTCTGCCGCTGCTTGGGCAGCAGCTTGACCACCTGGCGGATCGGCTCGATGAAGCCCATGTCCAACATGCGGTCGGCTTCGTCGAGGACGAACGCCTCCACATGGGAAAGATTGATGTAGCCCTGGTCGATCAGGTCGTGCAGGCGGCCGGGGGTGGCGACGAGGATGTCGATGCCGGCCTGGATGGCGGCGGTCTGCGAACCCTGACCGACGCCGCCATAGATCACCGCGCCGCGCAGGCCGGTGTGTTTGCCGTAGGCTTTGAAACTGTCGGCAATCTGCTGGGCCAACTCGCGGGTGGGGGAGAGGATCAGGGCGCGAATGACGCGGGTGGGATGGCGGTCATGCTTCCTGTGGCCGCCGGTTTTGGCGGCGACTTTTTTGTCGTGCAGTTTGGCGTCAGCGGCTTCGATTTCGTTGCCGTCGGCTTTGGGCGCCAGGGCCTTGGTCTTGGCTTCGAGGAGCCGATTCAGCAGCGGCAGGGCGAAGGCGGCGGTCTTGCCGGTGCCGGTCTGGGCGCAGCCGAGCAGGTCGGAGCCGTCGCGCACGTGGGGGATGGCCTGGGCCTGAATGGGCGTGGGGATTTCGTAGCCTTCAGTGGTGATGGCACGGAGGATCGGCTCGGCGAGCCGAAGGTCGGCAAATGTCATAGCAATGGTTCTTCAAGCGGAGGGGCCCGGGACTGTCGATGGTGAACGCGAATTGCGTTCGAGTGAACGCGGGGAGCGTTCGCGTAAGCCATCGTTCGACGGGCATCCCAAGTGATTTGTCACCACAGGATGCGAAGAGGATAGCAGGGCGGATGATGAAAGTCCAATCGCTTGAAGAAATCGCAGATGTGATGACACCCGACCGGGACGCTCACGATTCGAATAGCGAAAGTTGGGCGGCGGGCTGCACGAAAGGCAAAGGTGCAAACGAATCATCTTCGAGGGCGCGCTCGGCAAGTTCATCGAGAGCCAGGGAATTGCCGCCGCATTGTTCGCTGCTGGTAAGCAGTTGCCCGATGATCGTGATTTTCCGGTCGTTGCGTGACAGCGTGAAACCCGCCTTCGCCAAGCGCTCCAGTTTGGCACGCGCCCGATCCAAAGCCTCGATAGGCGAGGAAGTCCGCCTATTTGCTTCGGCGGAACTCTTTCGGCAAACGAGAATGATGTCGAGTTGAATCGGTTCTTTCGCCTGGAACTTTGGCGTGGCGACTGACATTTCCGCCTTCACGGGATGTGCATTCACAATGACAAAACCGGCGCCGCGAATGGCGTTCGCCAAGGAATGCCATCCCTCTCGACGAGAGTGGTGGTAAGTGAATGCCAGCAAGCCATCGTTCCGCAGAACCCGGTGGCATTCGGCGAGGACGTCGCGCAACTTGGACGCAAACCGCGCCGAATCGACATCCTGCACTTCGGCTGCGTGTCTCGTGGATTTTGCGACAACGCCGGCGTTATCGTCGTCGATCTGTTGCCACGCGTGGAAGAAATCAGCGAGTTCGGAATAATGGACGTTATCGAAGAACGGCGGATCGGTCACGACAAGATCGACAGACCCTTTGGGGAGCGACGTGTGGGCGGAATCGCCGGCGGAGAGATATATCCCCCGGTTGTCAAATGGCAAGTTTATAGGCCAGTCGCGCTCGACCCGGCCGCCGAACGGGGGTGAGCAGACTTTGGCGGGTGATGACGCTCCATTGATTTCCGTCGGTGCTTCCCGATAGTCGATTGCGCGCAGCAGGCGGGAACGCAGAAGGTTGGAAAACCCACCGGAGCTTTTTGGCGTACCCCAGACGTTGGCTTCGAGAGGCGTTCGTTCGGGCTTCAAAATGTGGTGAGAGAACATGTGCCGCACCGCGCCCGTTCCCTCGCCCTTGTACGACGCGAAGAGATTGTTGAATTCCAGCGTGGCGGAGAAAAGCGTGAGTAACGCGTCGCGTGCGGCGGCGTCGGACAAGCCGACGATGGCGGCGCGCAGCCAGCCGAGCGCGAGCAGTTGACGGTCATTGAAGAAATCGACCCACCGGTGAAAGTTGTAGTTCATCGCCTGCCGAGTGTTGAACCCTTCGGTGAGCCCAAGCGTCGGCAGTTTAATCCGGCCCGCTTCAAGTTCTTCAGTCAACCGTCTGCCGGAATCCGCGTAGGATGCGATATCGTCATCGGTGACCGGCAGATATTCTTTGCGGCCGTCACTGCACAACACCAGCTTGCCGAACAAACGGAACCGAGGGGATGAATCGCCGATCGCATCCAGCACCTTGAATGTGGAGCGACATGATGAGCCGGTTGCTTTGGCTCCTGAAGTGTTCCCGATCGCGGCGTTGAAGCGATGACTGCAACCGGTGCAGATCACGTCGTCCGGGGACTGAGTGATCGGAAAGATCATCGCGCAGTGCGGGCAGCGCACTTGCACGTGCGACTTTCGATCGGGATGCGCGTTTCGGGCGACGATGTGCGAAGGAAACAGGTCTAGTTTCGTGGCGCAATCGGGGCAACCCGCCTGCATGACCCAGAAATGATACAAGACCTCGCAAGCGTATCCTCGCGAATCGGTCGACCGATAAAGGCCGCGAATCTTCTGTTCGACCGTTTCAGACAGCTCATCGAACGCGGCGAGAATGCGACGCCGATCCAGTGGTCCAAGCGATACTCGAACTGACCGTGCGGCGACGGGGTTGATGTCCCGACCCAGTGCCGTCATGCCCAGTTTGTGCGCTTCGCCGATGGTGGTTCCTGATCCCATGAATGGGTCAAAGACCGTTACGGATGTGAATGCGTGCTGACGGTGGAATGATTCTCGAAGGTCCGAATCATCGGGAAGAACACTGCCAAGCAGAATTCCCCGGAAAATGGACCCGAGACGTTGCGCCCACCACTTGTGAATGTGATAGACGGGACGGTGAATCTCCTTGCGCCAACTCTCCCGCTCGGCGAGTTGAGAGAGAAATTCAAAGGCGAATGCGTCCGACTCGATCAGCCGGGTGTGAGTTGTATCAGTCGTCGGATTCGTCATCGGCGACTTCGACCTTTCCGGCCTGGAGGTTCTTCATCGAAACGGCATCCATCGGTGCGCCACTCACGCGCCACGCGGCAAAGTGATGTTCCTTGCCGGCGTCCGGGTTGGCGACCAGCTTTGGCGAAAGATCATCCGAAGGCCGGTCGTATGTGTAACCCACAACCAATTGCTCGCACTCCCGGCGGCAGAGGTCCCCGACCTTCACCAGATCCGGTGCTTGCATTTCAATAGGTAATATCAGTGTTTGTCGGTGAGCCAGGCCATCGGCAAGATGAAACGGAGTCGGCACTACGTACATTCTTCTGGTGCGGATCAGGATATCGCCGTAGCTGCCAAAGCCCTTTACGCTCTTATTTCTGCGATGAGGCTCACGGTCGGCATTCAGAAAGTCACCGTGACAGATCACGAGATCGAGGACCGGATACGAATCGCCGTCGGGCACCTTTCGGGTAGCGGCCAAAGACGTAGTAGATCGTTCGCCCGTTGTGATGGCCGGTGGGCAATTGGCTATTGCTGTCGAAGCTTGCTTCACGGCCGGGATAAGCCAGGCCTTTGACCTCAAATCCATCCGTGTAATTGACCATGCGAAAGTCGGGATAGCTGTTTCTGCCGCCAGTCTCGATGTGTTCGCCAACCGCTTGCATTCGATCGCGGAACCAGTTCTGAAAGTGAAACTCCTTGTCGGACGAACTCACTCGTCTGATCATCACACCGTCACCGATGGCCTTCACTGATTGCATGAAGACCCGAACTGGGTGGGTGTCGAACCGGCCATACGCCCAGAATACACGAATTTGCATCCTTCATCCACGTTCCGCATGTCACGATGATGCCAGGCGACGGTCCCGCAGCCGTCGGCGGCCTCGCCGGAATGGCCACGCGAAACCTTCACCGGCTGTTGACGAAGAACACGGAAAAATCGTGAAGCAACTGTGCGGCGGGGGATTTCCGTCCCACCGCCTTAAGTTCCGAAAGTCCCAGCCAAAACTTCTTCCCATCCGACTTGCGCCGGACATGGGCGCCGATGTCGCCGGAGACAAGCATCCATTCCGAGGAAACATTTTTCTTGATGGCGAGCAGATCGTACTTGTCCCGATACGATGGCCGGTCCTTTTTCAGGCGTTCGTATTCGGCGGGGCTGCCGTATCCAAAAACATATCTTTCCTCCCAACTAAAATCCTCGATCCCGGTGACTTCGCACGGCAGTTCAAGAGAGCGAAGAAGGTGTTCATAATAGACGCCGACCTGATCTTCAAATGTGCTCGTTTCACCGTCGCCTACGATGGCCTCGATTCGTTTCCATTGTGCATTCATGGCATGGTTCCAATCCGTAAACAAAGGGGACTTCTGAATAACCCCCGATGTACCGTGAACCTGGGGATTGCGAAGCCGCAAGCGGCTTGGGTGTGAGGTTATTCAGGAATCCCCAAGAACAAACGGAAGGCAAAACCGCCGAACGGCCCCATTGCCGGGTCAGCGGAGGATGTCGCTGGAGACGCCTGCGGCATAGCTTCGCCACCAGGCGTGGCGCGTGGGGCCGTCGGTGGCGTGGTGAATCTGCGCCTTGCCGATGGCGGCCAGTTGCCTGGCCTGCGGGAGGTTGACGTTGGCGATGGCCCTGGCTTCGAGGAGGTTGGCCCAGCCGGTGAGGAAGAGGCTGAAGGACATGGAGCGGATCTGGTTGGCCTGGGCGATCTGGATGCGCGCGGATTGGTAGTCGCCGTGGAGCAGGTCGAAGTGCGCGACCGCCAGTCGGGTGAAGACATCGTTGGGCGAGGCGCGCAGCGCCTTGTCGCGGCATTCGTAGGCCTTCTTTTTGCGGCCGTCGATGGCGTGGAGGATGCCCAGGTTGGCCCAGGAGATGCCCTGGCGTGCGGGCCAGAGTTCGATGCTTTTTTCAAAGGCGAGGATGGCGTCGATGAGGGTCTGCTGCGGCGGGGGCTGTCTGGGCGGCAGACGGATGACGTTGTAGGTCTTGAGGTAGAGCGTCAAGGCGGAGAGGCCTGAAAGCATTTCGAGTTCGGGGTTGGGCGCGTTGAGCATGGCGTTGCCCGCCATCTGGATGAACTGAGGTGCGCCGATGCCGCCGGAGGCGACGGTGGCGCGGACGTGGGAAAGATGCGATGCGGGATGCGTCGGCGCCATCTGGAAAGCCTGGATGTTCCACTGGCCCGCGAGGGTGACATCATCATTCTCGATGGCGGCCTGCGAGGCGAAGAGGACGACGGGATAACTGCTCTCAGGCTTGCGTCGTGCGGCCAGCAGGCTTTCCTGGGCGCGTTCGGTGTCGCGTTGAAGGGCGTACATGCGATAGATGTAGGCATTGGTCTTGCCGTCGTCGGGCTTTTCCTTGATCGCCTTCTCGGCTTCGATGAAGGCTGCGCCGAAGCGTTCCTGGAGGAGGAAATAGGCGACGAGGGCGCGGCGGGCGTCGATGCCCCGGGCCTGGTCTTTCCAGTCGGCGGCAACCTGCGGGAACTCCCAGAGCAGCCGGGAGACGGGCACGCCTCCCTTGAATCCGCCGGGCATCTCCTCCCACACGCCGTTGACCTGCGACCTGATGGTGTAGGCCATGTAGTGGGCGGCGACGATGGCGCCCAGGTCCATGTCGAACACCGGGCCGCCGCTGCTGCCGGGACGGGTGAAGGCGTCGTGTTGGATGCGGGTGGCGCGGCTGCGCGAGTCGGCCTCGATGCCCAGCACCTTCCCCGGCGCGATGGTGACGTTCTCCTTCCCATATTTGGCCGGCTCAGGCCAGCCGGCGACGAGCAGCTTGTGGCCGGCCTTCACCTGCGACGGGTCGGCCAGCGGCGCCGTGGGCCACTTCGCGCTCCCTTCGATCTTCAGCAGCGCCAGGTCCCACTGCTGCGACACCGCGACGACCTTCGCCCGCTGCGGCTTGATGTTCAGCGACTTGTCGAAGTGAAGCTCGACCGGGTCGTAGCACAGCCGCGTCATCTTCGGATAGACGTTGGACTCGACGACGTGACGGTTGGTGATGACGTAGCCTGCCGGGTCGATGAGAAAACCCGTGCCCGAAGCGTAGTCGATGGTCAGCGTATCCTCGTCCTTCACATCACTGCGGGCCAGCACCCGGATGCGCGGCGTGCAGAGTTTTAGAAGCTGCTTCGCTTCTTCTTCAGTGATCGGCTTGGCCGGACGGGCGGGATTGCTCACCGGCCTGATCGGCAGCGGGGCGATCATCGAGGCGACGGCGGCGTCATACTTCCCCTTCACCGCGTCAAACTCGGCAGGCGGCGATCCGTAATGCACGACCAGAAAATTGTCATCCTGCACCGCGACATGCAGCCGCCCCTTCCACGCGCCGGCCACCTTCCGATCGCCCTCGACGCTCATCGTCAGGGCGTCGAGTTTGCCGATCTTCGCGGCAACGCGGTCCTCGCCGATCTTCAACCCCGGCTCGGCGACGGTGATCAGCGCGGTGATGATCGGCGCGATCGCCTTGGCGTCGAGCTGGTCATCGGAGGGGATCGGGAAGGCGATGATCCAGATGCCCCGCCTGATGTCGTGAGGCGATTCGCTGCGGTCATCGGTGAGGACGTAATAGGGCACGCCGAAGTCATCGAGGAAGGGGCGCACCGCGTGGCCTTCGGGAAGCGCGACGGAGTAGGCGGCGGCGGGGTGGGTGAACGTCTGCGAGGCCGCCTCGACCGTGGCGTCGGAGCAGGCGCAGAGGATGGCGGTCAAGGCGATCGTGAACGCGGCGAGAACGGAAATGAAGTGTTTCATGTCGGATTCCCTCGATCCGAATAGGATAAACGGTCCGTCATTGGAAGCGAGCGGTTTTTTCCTTACGGCAGTCGATCCCGATTCGTTCTATAATTGCCGCATGAAGATCATTCTTGCCAACCCCCGCGGATTCTGCGCCGGCGTCAACATGGCGATCCAGTGCGTCGAAGAGGCGCTCAAGATCGTCGGCCAGCCGCTCTATGTCTATCACGAAATCGTACACAATCGCCACGTCGTCGATCGCTTCGTCAAGGATGGCGTCATCTTCGTGGACCACATCGACGAGGTGCCCTCCCACTCGACGGTCATCTTCTCCGCCCACGGCGTCAGCCCCGAGGTGCGCAATGCCGCCAGGGGCCGGGGCTGCACCATGATCGACGCCACCTGCCCGCTGGTCACCAAGGTCCACATGGAAGCCATCCGCTACGCCAGGCAGGGCCTGAAGATTCTGCTCATCGGCCACGCGGGTCATGATGAAGTCGTGGGCACCGTCGGCGAAGTGCCTGACGCGATCAGCATCGTCGAATCACCGGCCGATGTCGATGCCCTGCCGTTTGAAGGCGATGGGTCGGACATGGTCTATCTCACGCAGACCACGCTGAGCATGGATGATGCCAGGATCATCAGCGATGCGATTCGCCTGCGCTATCCGAAGGTGAAGCAGCCGCCCAGCGAGGACATCTGTTACGCCACCACCAATCGTCAGCTTGCCGTGCGGACACTGGCGAAGTTCGCCGACCTGGTGCTCGTTGTCGGCTCGCGCAACAGTTCCAACTCCGTGCGCCTCACCGAGATCAGCGAAACCAGCGGCACACGGGCCTACCTGCTCGATGATGTCAGCGAACTGAAGCACGAATGGTTTGAGAATGTCGATTCGGTGCTGATCACCGCCGGCGCCTCGGCGCCCGAGGATCTGGTGCAGGGCATCGTGCGCGAGGTCATCGACAAATATGGCGGCGAGCTGGAAGAGAGCCACGTCGTCGAAGAGGACATGCACTTCGCGCTGCCTTACAGCCTGCGCGTGCTCACGGGCAGCGGCGTGTGACTATTTGGCCGTTCGCCTTGGCGAACGAACGATGCGGATGCAGGACAGGCGGAATAATCCGAACATACAATGTGTTATACTTCTCCGGTGGAAACGGTTTTCCACCTTGATGAGTCGTGAAAACAAGTGTTTTGAAAGGATGATTTCATGAACGTATTTCGCCGCGCCCTGTTTTCGATCGCCGCCTTGCTGTTGGCCGTTGCTCCGTTGGCGCTGATTGCCGCCGAGGACAAGGGCGTGACCTGGACGGAAGACTTCAAGGCCGCGCTCGCCCAGTCGGAGAAAACCGGCAAGCCGATTCTGATCGACTTCACCGGCAGCGACTGGTGCGGTTTCTGCAAGGTTCAGCACAAGGAAGTCTTCGGCACCGAGGACTTCCAGAAGTGGGCGGCGGAGAACGTGATCCTCTTCACCGCCGACTATCCGCGCAAGGCCCAGGACGCCGCGGTGAAGGAACAGAATGCGGAGCTCAGGAAAAAGTATCAGCCGCGCGGTTTCCCGACGATCGCCTTCATCAACGCCAAGGGCGAGGAACTGGGCCGCTGGTCCGGATACGGTCCGGGCACCGGCGTCGCCAAATGGATCGAACGCGCCACGCCGATCGTCGCCAAGGCGAAGAAGTCCGAATAATGCAAAGGATGGCCGATGCCCATTGAAGCGGAAACCGGCGAATGGTTCGACGAGACCGGCCTGAAGTTTTCCTGCACGCAGTGCGGCGGCTGTTGCAGCGGACCGCCGGGCTTCGTCTGGTTTGATGATGAAGAAGCGCAGGTCATGTCCGCATCGTTGAACCTGACCGTCGATCAGTTTCTCAAGACCTATGCCCGCAAGCTCGGCGGACGATGGTCGCTCAACGAGGTGCGCATCGCGGGCGGGTATGACTGCGTATTCCTTCGCCGCGATGTCCAGGGCAAGGCTCTTTGCAGCATCTACAAGACAAGGCCGCGGCAGTGCAAGACCTGGCCGTTCTGGCCGGAACTGCTCGAAAGCGAACACGCCTGGAAGGAGGCCGGCCGCCGGTGCCCGGGCATGGACACGGGCAGGCTTTATCCCGCCGAGCACATCCGCCTGGTCCGGGCCAGTAATCCGCCGACGTGAAGCCTGCCTGTGGACGTGAGCCGCGACTCAACGAGTCGCGGAGATGAACAGCCTGAAGGGGTGCAGGATTGCACTGCGGATAACCGGACTTGAAGACGGTGAGCGCAGGGGCGTATCCCACGGTTTTCGAGGCTTGATGTCGCAGCGCGATTTTTCACTCCTTCAGGCTGCCTGCGTCCGCGACTCGTTGAGTCGCGGCTCGGTGGATTTGCTCCAAAGTCATCTCTCCTTTTCGCCGATCAACTCTACGTTGGGCATTCGTTCTCATGTGGGGACCGTGGAAAAAGAGGTCAGGAAACAGGAATTCGTAGCCGCAGCGTCCTCGCTGCGCGTCTGGAATTCGTAGCCGCAGCGTCCTCGCTGCGCGTCAGGAATTCGTAGCCGCAGCGTCCTCGCTGCGCGTCTGGAATTCGTAGCCGCAGCGTCCTCGCTGCGCGTCAGGAATTCGTAGCCGCAGCGTCCTCGCTGCGCGTCTGCGAAACAGGGGACGGGAATCAGAGCGAAGCCGCAAGCGGCTGGGGAACTGAAGGCTTTTCTGACCTCTGTCCTCTGTCCTTTGACCTCTGACTTCTGACCAAGGAGTTTGGCGTTGTCGGGACTCTGGTTCACATGGCTGGCGCTCTTGGCGCTTGGCGGGTTCCTCCTGGGGAACCGGCTGGGGCGCGGCGATGCCCGGCGGGCTTTGGTGGCCATGTTCGCGGCGGTCGCTCTGATCGCCGCCTGGACCTGGCTGATGCGCAACCCCGCCGTCGCCGTCAACGCGATGCCCGTCTGGTTTCTCAGCCATGTCGAAGGCAGCGGGTCCGTCCCGCTCTTCATGCTCGTCACCGGCATCGCCTGGAGCAGGGCGCAGCTGGCCCATCAGAAACGGCTGACGATCCTTGCCGCGTTCTTTGGCGGGCTGTTTTTTCTGCAAGGCTCGATGTGGATGCTCCAGACCACGCCCCGGAGCGTGCTGGGCGGTTCACGAAGCCCGGGCATGATCACCCTGCAAAGCCAGGACTTTTCCTGCGTGCCCGCCTCCTGCGCCACCGCGCTCCACATGCTGGGCATCGAGACCACCGAGGCGGAAATGGCGCACTTCACGCAGACCCGCGCCGGCACCGGGTCAACATTGATTCGCGCCCTCGACGGCCTGACCACCCGGCTGGCCGGCAGCGGCTGGCGGGCGCAGCTGCTGGAGCCTTCGATCGCCGACCTGCCTTCGCTCCCGCCGCCGATGCTCGCGCCGTTGCAGTTCGAGTCGCAGCGGCTGCACATGGTGACGCTGCTGGGTTTTCACCGCGGCTTCGTCCGCATCGCCGACCCCGAATCAGGCGTGATCCTGCTCTCCCCCCAGGAGTTTGCGAAGGTTTACAAGGGACAGGTCATCGGCTTCGTGAAACGGTGAATTGTGGGGGAGAGGGGACAGGGGACGAAGGC
>CAZYPK010000019.1:45849-51807 GCA_964649195.1 uncultured Phycisphaeraceae bacterium | reverse complement strand
CGGCCCGACCCTCGACACGGTTTTCGCCCTTCAGTACGCCACGCCGCAGAACCCGATTTCGATGCCTGAACCGGGCACGGCGCTGCTGGCGGCAACGGGACTGGTGATGCTGAGCCGCAGACGGATGAAGGTGGAAGTTTAAGCGCGGCGGGTGGGGGCTGGAGGCTTTGCACAAGCCCCGGCCCCGGCTGTGGGATCAACAAGCGAGTAGTCGGACTACTACTTGCTGCTTGCTGAACGGTGGGGTGTCTTTCTTGTGCCTTGCCTTGCTCATTGAGAACCCCCAACTCTTGTCAGGCGACAAGAGTATTGTATATCTAAAACTCGACCTGTCAACCCTTCGGCCGACGTTTCCATGAGGTTTTTTCGATTGCGGGGCGAAGCCGTTCCATGATCCACTCGGTGAGCGACTTTCCCTCCTGCTCCGCGGCGGTCTGGAACGCCTCTTTTTCTTCCTTCCGCAATCGAATCAGGAAGGTCGTGTCGGCCGGCCCTTTGTCCGATTTGGGCGGGCGGCCACCTGGCATGTGATGGCGTCATCGTATCACGATTACTCCGGCGTGGGCCGGGGTTGGTCGCGGGGCAGCCGGGGATGGCAGGCGTCGGTCACCCCGCGGATTTCACGGATGTGTGCATCGGAGTCATGTGCCAGCGGGTGAACCCATCGGCCCCTTCGTATGCTACAACAGGGAGGAGGCAGGGTTCATCATCCCATTCGTGAAAGGACAGGCCATGAAACGATTGAACGGGATCGCCGGCGTGTGCATCATCATCGCGGCGCTGGCGGGCGCTGCCGCGGCGGAGCGGCCGCCGGAGCGGAAGGAGACGGCGGACTTCATTCTCACCGGGAAGGTCAACCGCATCTACACCCGCCGCGAGGGCCGGCTGACGGAGTATGTCGTGCGAATCATCATCGACCAGGTGCACAAAGGTGAGGGCGTAAAACCCGGCGAGGCGTTCTACATCAGCGTGTTTCAGAAATCCGCCCCGCTGCTGCCCGTCGCCGAGGCCCGCGGGCACAGCGACGTGCCCAAAGAGGGGCAGGTGATCAAGGCCTACATCCACGACCGTGCCGGCCGACATGAGGGCAACTACAAAGACTGGTTCGAAGTGGTCGCGCAGAAACCGCAGGAGGAAAAGTAGAGCGGGTGCCGCCCGCCCTGTGAAACTGTGAAACTGAAACAACCAACCCCGGCGTGAACCGGGGTTGGCGGGTGTTTCGAGATTGATGTGAACTCATCTCACGCCACACGTTGGCGTACTTGGGGGCGGTGGTGTGGATGGTTTCAAAGATGGTGTGGCCGGGCCGTCGTTGATGTTGCCGCCGGGAGTTCCGGGGGCGATGCCGTGCTCTGCTATCTGCTACGGGAGAAGCGCTCGATAGCTCCAGGCGTCCAGGGCCACGCGGAACCGACGATTTTTGGATCAGAAACACGCCGATCGACGCGCGACCAGAAGCGATCTGCTGCGGGATGGTCATTGTTCAGGTAGCTCATAAGCCCCAAGCCCAGCCACAGGCGCGTCGCGTCGGCCGTCGCGGCCCCCTTCAGATCGACTTTCGCTACGGACTCCACAAGCGGTGCGAGTCGCTCCGGCGACCAGTACGCGCGCACCAGGGCCTCGTCAACACGCCCAATCAACTCATTGATTACTCGCGCTGTTTCGGGATTGGGTTGAGGATTAGGCACCCGAGACGCAGCAGCGGGAGCAGGTGCGACCTTCGGTTCGTTGACCACCCGCACCGTTTCACGGTTGTGCCTGGGATCAGGCAGAGGCACAGCAGCGGGGACGGACGCGACCTTCGGCGTTGAAGTCGGAACCGGTACGGCCTGCCGCACTGGCGGAAGAGGTTTCCGTTGCGGTACTGGCGTCGAGACCCACTGTTGTTTTACCGTGCCACGCGGTGTGGTGGACGTGTACGACACTTGATACCAACCGTAGGGCTGGCAGCCAGAGATCAGAAGGATCATCGTCGTCATTGCCCAGATTGAGGTGATTCGAGTCATGGGAGTATCCTTTTAGGCGTGAGGGGGAGTGCATGGAAAAGTGTGGGCCGGTTCACCCGACCCACACCGAAATGTGAGATGGCCACTACTTCTTCGGTTCCGCCGGAATCGTGGACTCCGGACTGAACGCTGCTGCTTCGACGATACCCGCAAAATTGCTGATGGTTGCCTGGAGTCGCGCAACGCCAGCGTGAATCTCCTTGAGCTGATCCAGTGCCGCGGCATCGCCTTCGACCCGACCCAGTGAAATTCTGACGTGCATCAAAGTTTCTGAAACAGCCTCGAGCCATTCACTGGCACCCTGCGCACGAACGAGCGTGGTCGCCAAATCCACACTGGCGTGGTGTTCGCCATTTGCCCGATACGCTCGTGACAGCCTGCGGCAGGCATCCGCCAACCGCTGGAAGTTGACCTTCATGTCATCCGTCGCGGCTTTCGCTTTTTCCTCGTGGCGACCAGCATCCCGCTCCAGGTCGGCGGACATGTTGAAAAAAATTTGGACGAGTCCATCGCGAGATTCGGCGAGGCCCGAACGCCGCAAAGAATCCAAAGAGCCTCGAAGCTCGGCCGTCCAGGCCGAAACGGCATCGACAACAGCAATTTGTCGCTCAATGGAGTGGCCTTCCGATTCAAGGGCAGCCATGGCGGCGCCGACGGCCTCCTCGAAGGCCGCCGCCGTCGCGGCGGCGAGCTTCGCCTGCAAGGCCCTGCTTTTGCTTTCGAGCACCTCCCGGGCCCGGTCGGCAGCGTTCGCCAGGTGCCCGACGGGTGCAGGCGGCGGCTTCGGCGACTCCTGGACTGTGCTCGACTTCGCCGGGGCGGGCGATGGGTTGGGGGTTTGTGCGTGGATCGCGTTCCACGCGAAGTTGGGGAATGTCACCACGATGGCAACAACGATAGGAATGATGCTCGGCATGCGAGCTCTCCGGGTGCACAGCCACACTCAACGCATCACAGAACATCTGCAATCACGCCGATCACGGTCCGTACACCCTCCAAGGGCGACAAACGGGGTTCGCGGCGAACTTTTCAGGTTCGCCGCAAAAAAAAGGGGAAATAATTTTGGATGGAGAGAATGCCGCTCAGCCGTCACTCGCAAATCCAGACCGGTGCCCGCTCATTCTTCGGGGGCCGATAGAAGACGGAGATGTACCCAATATCCCACTGGATGGCCAGTCTGAGATGACAAGCCAGCTTTGGAAACCTTCCTTTTTCCAGCAGATCGATCGCCTCATCGATGCTTTTTCGAGCTGCTGCACCCTCTGTTCCCGCTTTTGATTTCTGACGACTCTTACCCCTGGGTTCATCGGAAAGATCGTCGATTTGGTCTTGAATGACGCGGAGAGTGCGTCTCGTCTCATTGGCTAGAAACTCATCATTAGCTTCCGTTGCCTCTGCCAGCTTGCGGTAGCATTCGTCTCTGAAGGAGATCGCGTGTTGAAAAACCTCCTCATTTCTCTGTTCTCGACATCGCGTCGGTCGATCGTCCGGGGCCGGCGCGTCTGTCAATTCCCAGCCGAAGATCGATTTCTCTTTTTCGCGGCGCAGGATCTCGTAAAGCCTGCTCAGCCCCACCCGATTGGCAACATAGCCACTTTCATCCTCGAATCGAATCCACCAGCCGTCCGTTTCGCGGCGCATCACGTACTGTTCGTTCTCGGCGGTACTTGCGGCCGTCTGGCTTGGCCCTCTTGTCGCCCTTGCATCCAACGTAACCTCCTCGGCCGCCACGCCCGCCAAATGCCGATGCCTTGGTGCCGGCTCCGGCGCGTCCTGTTTCGTCAGCCGCGACCATAGCGTTCCGCACCACTTCCGACTCTCGCCGGTCGTGTCGCTCGGATCGGCGTAGAAACGGATGGCGTGGGACTCCGACTCATAATCGGGACAGACCAGCGCTTTCGCACCGGATGGAGAAGTGAACATCGCTTGGTCGCGGAAAGCCTCGCCTCTGAGCGAGTGAATGGAGGCACGGTGCTCACCGACGAAGCGGAGAAACACCGCCTCCGACAGGAATCGTCCGTACTCTTTGGTCAACGTCGGCTCGCTGGCACACCACTCGTGCCTCTTGTCAACCTCCCACAGCAGGTCCGGCACCAGCCACGCCTTTTCACCCTCACCAGTGGCAGGATCGATGTCGCGCGCAGGCACTTTAAACAGAATATGCCGCGATTTCATCAGGTCCATCAGCAGTTGCGGCCAAGTGTCTCCGCCAAGTCGCTCCCAATCGTCCTCCCGCATGATCCCCTGTTGGGTACTCACACGGTCGTCGGTCAATACGCGGTATATCGCCTTGTGCGCCCAGTGGGGATTGATCACCTTGTTCTTCAACGACGATTCATCCGGTTCATAAAGCACATCCCCCAGCGCGTGCAGGATGCCCAGATGGATATCCTGCTGGCCGTGATCCGGTTCCCCGGCCTCCTCGCAAAATCGGCGGTACGTCTCCAGCGTCATCGATTGCCGCTGGTCGTTCGGCTTCTCGAACGTGCCGAAGGCGTTCTGAATCGCCTCGCGCACCTTGCCGAACGTCGCGGGCAGCACGTTCCCCAGGCCGGGCAGGTCTTCGAGGATCGCCTTGATGCCGTCGCGCACGGCTTGCAGGCCGGTCTGCCGAACGCCATCGATCGCCGGTTTAACGACCGACAATTTCAACCCATGCCCGCCGGCTTCCTGTTCGATCATCTCCGGGGTGGTCTGATGCGGTTGATTGTCTCCCCAGGTAACAACGGCGAGGATCGGCGGCGGCGGATCGCGGTCCGCCTCGCCGCGGCGGGACTTTTTCCGGGCGAAGTGGGAGTCGATCATCCGCAGAAAGTAGTCGCCCCGGTTGCCCTTCCATCCCCATGCCTTGTTCGCGGCGGCCACGAGCACCATCGCGTTGCGCTGCGACGCCCAGAACAGCCGGTGCATCTGGTACTGCTCCGGCTGCCCACCGCAGTCGAAGATGCGCACCTTGATTTCGCCATGATTGTCGGTCTTTACCGTCAGGGTTTCGACATCCACGCCGATCGTGCGATCGTCTTTGTTGATTTTGTCTCCCGGCTTAAGCTTCCCGCTCAGCGCCCGGGCAAGCTGGCTCTTGCCGTTGAACCAGGCACCGGCGAGGACCAACCGGGCTTCGGGCACGCGGATGTTCGTGCCCGCCTCCTCGCCCTTGATGATTTGGATCAGGTAATCGAGGACTGCCTCGGCAGGCGTTTTTTCCAAAACCGCTGGCAACTCGATTGTCGTACCTCGAGGCGTTTTGAGCGGATTGTCACTAATCTGAATCGTCCGCAACGCCCCGCCGGGAGTACCACCTTGCTCTTTTGGAAGTAGCCGACGGATCAATGAGATAATCGTATCTGTGTCGCCGATACCGGAGCCCCCGATATTGAGTGTGGTCAGGCCGGTCAGACGCTCCGCGATCGCCCGTGCCCCCGCATCACCGATGCCGTTGTATCCGATATCAAGCTCCGTCAGGCCAGTCAGATGTTTCGCGATCGCCTGTGCTCCCGCGTCGCGACCGATGCCATTGTACCCGATAGTATCAGGATCAGTATCTTTGTGGAGCTTACCGTCACGGATAAGTGCCCACATCTTGGGCCCGCCGTTGCACCTGATATTAAGCTTTGTTAGGTTGGTCAGATGCTCCGCGATCGCCCGTGCCCCTGCTTCGCCGATGCCGGTGCCCCCGATATTGAGTGTGGTCAGGCCGGTCAGACGCTCCGCGATCGCCCGTGTCCCCGCATCACCGATGTTGTTGGCCTCGATATTGAGTGCGGTCAGGTTGGTCAGATGCTCCGCGATCGCCCGTGCCCCCGTTTCGCCGATGGTGGTGCCCCTGATATTGAGTGCGGTCAGGTTGGTCAGATGCTCCGCAATCGCCCGTATTCCCGCTTCGCCGATGCTGTTGAACCCGATATGGAGTGTGGTCAGGCCGGTCAGATGCTCCGCGATCGCCCGTGCCCCA
>CAZYPK010000019.1:0-45749 GCA_964649195.1 uncultured Phycisphaeraceae bacterium | reverse complement strand
GCCGGTCAGATGCTCCGCGATCGCCCGTGCCCCAGCATCGCCGATGTTGTTGGCCCCGATATGGAGTGTGGTCAGGCCGGTCAGGTTTCGGAGCCTGTCTTGCACAAGTCGAACGCATACTTTGTCGCCAATTTGGTAGTCCCAATCGTTGTTGCGACAGAGATCAAGTTTTCCCTCTTCCGGGTCATACGCGGCCAGACGGGCTTCGATCTCACCGCTGAACCATCCGTCGGATTCTTCGGGGTCGTCTGCGGGATTGCGAGGGTTCCTGCTCATGGTTTGACATGATACCTTCGTGGTGCGGCCATTCACCGCATCGCCGAACGCGCTGCACTTGACTTCGGTCGTGCCCTGCATAAGGCGGGCGAAGTCGTAGGTGACGGTTTCAGTTTCTCACGCTGCCGCATATTTCCGCACATCGATCTGCACGCCGGCGGCGTGGGCCTTTTCCGCTTCGGTGAGAAGTCGGACGGTGGTGGCGGAGTCAACATAATCCTCGCCGCAGTTGTCGCAGACCTGGGCGGGGACGCTGTTGAAGACGATGGTGATGCCGGCACGGGACAGAGTAACAGTCGTCGTGCCGGGGGCGGTGTTGCCGTGTTTGCAGATGGTGCATTTCATGTTCATGTCCTGCAAATGACGAAATCAATCGTTTCGAATCGACGACACAACAGAAACAATCGCCCAAAATTCGGATGATGATTTCTTCGCCAAACGATCGTGAGCGGCTTCAGCCATTTGTGCGGTAGGAAATCTAAGCTCGACTGCGCCATTTGGATATTGGATGGCCCCCTCCTGCCGCATCATTTCTAACGCATCTCCTCGGCTCAATGCGTCCGATTCACGAAGCATCGGCTGCACTTGATAGGGAAGAAGATTCAGTTCCACAGCCTGTGCGTACGTTACGCCCATGGCCAAAGTGATTTCTGAGACCACCTTCGGTTCCGCAAGCTCGTAGGCTCGCAGAATTATTGCGCCACGCACTGACTGCGGTACGCTTTCCCACTCGTCCCAGAACACAATCACATGTTTCGTCTTCATTGGGCCGCTTGCACGTTCATAAATGAGAGGCTGATGGGCCGTGCCTTCGCCTTTCAGTTCTTGCACCAACTGTTCGATATATTGCTTGTAGGGCTTTAAGCGATCCGAAGGGCTGCTTGCGATGATTCTTGGCATGGGAAAATCCTAGTAAAGATTGATGTAGATCGTTCGAAGCCAATCACAGCATTCAGTCGCCACGACCACATCTTCATAAGAATTAAAGCCGCGATACCTGATGGACGGTCTCCAACAATCATAGACCCGCGTCACCTGCTCGACCAAATTCGTGGCCAGTTCGTGACCAAGCGGTCTGGCCTGTTCGTCGCGTTTGTAAACAAGGAACCGCGCCCAACCTGCTATGTCGTGCGGTTGATTGGACATCAATCCGAGCAATCGCGCCTGCTTCTCAAACATACGCCGGTCATCGTCTTCGATGACATCTACCGTGTGAAACCGCATCACACGAAAGAACGCGGCCTTCACGTAGCATTCCACAACGTAGCCCAACAGATAAAGCGCGCCTCCGTATCGCCGGTGATTGAACAGACAGTCTGCGTCCGCACGCCGCAAGACGGCGGCTCGCTGCAAATAACCCACGGTGTCGGTACCAAATGAATTCATTCACATCGCCTTGATCACCGCATCGCCAAACGCGCTGCACTTCACCTCGGTCGCGCCTTCCATCAGCCGGGCGAAGTCGTAGGTGACGGTCTTTGCCGAGATCGCGCCGTCCATGCCTTGGATGATCAGGTCGGCGGCTTCGGTCCAGCCGAGGTAGCGGAGCATCATTTCGCCGGACAAAATCACGGAGCCGGGGTTGACGTAGTCTTTGCCGGCGTATTTAGGCGCGGTGCCGTGGGTGGCTTCGAAGATGGCGTGGCCGGTGTCGTAGTTGATATTGCCGCCGGGGGCGATGCCGATGCCGCCGACCTGGGCGGCCAGGGCGTCGGAGATGTAGTCGCCGTTGAGGTTGAGCGTGGCGAGCACGTCGTACTCGGCGGGGCGGGTGAGGATCTGCTGGAGCATGGCGTCGGCGATGACGTCTTTGACAATCAGTTCCGAGTTCCGAGTTCCGAGTTTCGAGTTGGGGATGCGGACCCAGGGGCCGCCGTCGATCAGTTCGCCGCCGTATTCCTGCTGGGCGAGTTCGTAGCCCCAGTCGCGGAAGCCGCCTTCGGTGAACTTCATGATGTTGCCTTTGTGGACGAGCGTGACGCTCTTGCTGCCGCTGGCGATGGCGTATTCGATGGCGGCTTTGACGAGGCGCTGGGTGCCTTCCTTGCTGACGGGCTTGATGCCGAAGCCTGCGGTGTCGGGGAAGCGGACTTTGGCGAACTGTTTGGGGAAGTTTTCCTTGAGGAGCTTTTTGAACTTTTCAGCGTCCTCGGTGCCTTCCTGGAACTCGATGCCTGCGTAAATATCCTCCGTGTTCTCGCGGAAGATGGTCATGTTGACGAGTTGCGGCTGCTTGACGGGCGAGGGGACGCCGACGAACCAGCGTATGGGGCGGAGGCAGGTGTAGAGGTCGAGGATCTGGCGGAGGGCGACGTTGAGCGAGCGGATGCCGCCGCCGACGGGCGTGGTGAGCGGGCCTTTGATGCCGACGAGGTATTTTTTGAAGGCTTCGAGGGTTTCATCGGGCAGCCAGTTTTGGGTGGCGTTGAATGCCTTTTCGCCGGCGAGGACTTCGAGCCATTCGATTTTGCGTTCGCCCTTGTACGCTTTTTCGACGGCGGCATCGATGACGCGGACGGAGGCCCGCCAGATGTCGGGGCCGGTGGGGTTCCGGGGGCGGGGTATCCGGGGGCGGGGGTGGACATGGGGGACTCCAAAACGTGTGAAATTGCAGGGATTTTTGCGAGGCGGGGAAGGGAAAACGATACAGGCGGGGATGGGAAGCGTCAATGTGCGAAGTATCGAATTTCATTGACACCCCCTCTGTCCGGGGCTACCTTTAGCGGTTGGAGACCGTCGCCTGCCGCGTCAACTGCTACCCCCATGCCGGTACGGTGTGCGGGGACCGCAGGCTTGGTTCCGTGCAGAGGTTGAACCGGCCCTGCCAAACCCCGCATCCGAGGTTGACGATTCCCGTGAAAACCACTCCTTTTTTTCGTGTTCTTGCGTCGATGACGGCAGGCCTGGGTGTGATGTGCCTGACCGCCGCCGCATCCCTGGCCGATACCCCGGCGGTCTCCTTCCATAAGGATGTCATGCCCATCCTCAAGCAGCACTGCTCAGGCTGCCATCACCCCGGCAAGGCCCAGGGCAAGCTCGATCTGTCCACCTTCGCCGCCCTGCAAAAAGGCGGCAAGACCGGGGCGGGTTTCATCACCGGCGATCCCGCCAGAAGCCTGCTGGTGACCATGATCAAAGGCCCGGAGCCGGAGATGCCGGAGGATGCCGACCCGCTCAAGCCGGAACAGGTGGCGATCATCGAGCGATGGGTCAAGGAAGGCGGCAAGGACGACACGCCGGCAGGCAGCGGCACGATCGGCCCGAAGATTCCCGCGAAGCTGCCGGTCTATCGCGGCGCGCCGCCGGTGACCGATCTGAAGTTTTCGCCCGATGGTTCCCTGCTGGCCGTCACGGGCTACCACGAAGTATTGTTATACAAAGCCGATGGTTCGGAGGTTGTTGCAAGACTGCTGGGCGGCTCGCCGCGTATCGAATCACTGGCCTTTTCCGAAGATGGCAAACTGCTTGGTGTCGCCGCAGGTGCGCCGGCTCAGTGGGGCGAAATACAGATATGGAACATTGAAGGCAAGACACAACAACACAGCTACCGCATCGGCAACGACTCGTTATATGGTGTTTCCTTCTCACCCGACCATACACTCGTCGCCTTCGGTTCCGCCGACAAGACGGCCCGTATATTGAAGGTATCCGACGGCTCGGAAGCGCTCTTCTTCAACAACCACAGCGACTGGGTCTTCGGCACCGCCTTCACCGTCGATGGCAAGCGCATCCTCACCGGCTCGCGCGACATGGCCATGAAACTTTCGGAGATCGAAACCAAACGCTTCATCGATGATGTCAACAACCCGCTCGACACCGTCAGCGACATGGCGCGGCATCCCAAGCAGGACCTGATCGTCTATGGCGGCAAGCTGGGCACCGTCCGCATCTACAAGATCAGCGACAACCAGAACCGCACCGCCGCCCGCAACGATACGAATCTCATCCGCCTCTTCGAGCGCCAGCCCGGCGCGGTGCTGGCCGTGGCCTACTCGCCGCTGGGCGACTCGATTGCCGTGGGCGGCGAAATGAGCGAAGTACGGCTCTACAAAACCGCCGACGGCGCCAGACTCGCCACCCTGCCCGGACACAACGGCGCGGTCTATGCCCTGGCCTACCGCCCCGACGGCAAGGCGATCGCCACCAGCGGCTTCGACGGCATCGTGCGTATCTTCGAGCTGCCCGGCGGCAATCTGATCAAGAGCTTCGATGCCGTGCCGGTGGAGAAGAAGGCGGCCAGGTGAGGATTTTGGGATGGGCATGGCTTGGAACGTGTATGAAAACATTGGGGCTATGTGGGGTTTTCATACACGTTCTTACGAATGAGCCTCCTGAATAACCTCGCGTCCAGGCCGCTTGCGGCGTAGCAATCCCTGGTTGACGGTACATCAAGGGTTATTCGGAAGTCCCGAATGCTTAAGAACGCAAAGATTGCCGGCATACATAAACTCAAGGTCGGATCATGATCAAGGTCTATACAATCGACGAGGCAAAACGCGACATGGACGCGCTGCTCGACGATGCGGAACGGGGCGGTGATGTGCGCATCCAGCGACCAGACGGAAGCGAATTTGTCGTGCGACCGGTGGTCCCCGACGCTTCGACACCCATCGACTACGAGGAATGCTGGAAAGACCTGCCCGTCATTGGGCTGGACCTCACCGTGGACGAGATTGTCCAGATCGTCCGCGAAGGGCGCGAGTATCGCGGTGAAGGCTCCGATCTCAACACTCCTCCCGTTCCATCCAAGGCCACCACTGAGGACATTCTGGCTGCCGTGCGAAAAAGCCGTGAAACGCGGCACTGAATTGAACAACCACCCGACTGCGACACGGACTAGCCGCTTGCGGCTTCGCTCCCACGGATCACGCAACACTGAATCAAACAACCACCCGACTGCGACATTGACCGCGAATTCAACGCCTCCAAGGACCCGCCACATGCCACGCCTTTCAACTCTGCTCCTGCCCCTCATCCTTCTTCCCCTGCTGCTGCCGCTGCCGCCGGCCTTGGGCGAAGCCCTGCCCCCCGCGCCGCCCACGCCCGTCATCACCGCCCTCAAGCTGCTGCCCGATGCGGTCACCCTCCATGACGCCCGCGATTCACAGCGCGTCCTCGTCATGGGGCAGGCCGAGAACGGCGACTGGGTCGATCTCACCCGCATCGCCGCCTTCGCGCCCGCAGCCCCGCTCGTCGCTCTTGACGGCGACGGCTACCTCGAAGCAAGGAAAACCGGCGAAACCAATGTTGTTATCTCCGTCGGCAACATCAAAGCAACATTGCCGGTGAAAGTATTGTCCATCGATATTCCCCCGGCTCGCTACGTTCATGATATACAACCCATCCTCGGCAAGCTCGGCTGCAACTCAGGCACCTGTCACGGTTCCCAGAAAGGCAAGAACGGTTTCTTCCTCTCCTTGCGCGGCTACGACACCGAATTCGACTACAAACAACTCATCCACGACATCAACGGCCGTCGCATCAACCAGTTCGATCCTTCGCAAAGCCTCATGCTCCTCAAGCCCACCGGCGACGTGCCTCACGAAGGCGGCGCGGTTCTCGCCAAAGGCTCCCGTCATTACAACACCCTGCTCCAGTGGATCAGCGAAGGCGCACCCTACGAAGCGCCCGAAGCCCGCGACTTCAAGCTCGAAGTGTTGCCCCATGAAGTCAATCTCGATCTGCCCGGCCGATCGCAGGAGGTCGTCGTCATCGCCCACTACGCCGACGGCGCCAAGCGCGATGTCACCCGCGAATCGGTCCTCTCCAGCAGTGACACCGAAGTGGCGATGATGACCAACAATGTCGTCACCGGCATCCGCCGCGGCGAGTCGGCCGTGCTCGTGCGTTACGAAGGTCAATACAGCACCGCCGTGATCACCATCATGGGCGATCGCACAGGGTACGCATGGGTCGATCAGCCGCAATACAACTATATTGATGAGCACATCGACAACAAGCTCAAGAAAATCAAATCGCTGCCTTCGGAACTGGCGACCGATGCCGAGTTCGCCCGCCGGGTTTATCTCGACCTCACCGGCCTGCCCCCGACGCCGCAACAGGCCAAAGCCTTCATCGAAGACACTGCGCCCACTCGTGAGAAGCGCGAAAAACTCATCAATACACTCGTCGGCAGCGAAC
Organism: uncultured Phycisphaeraceae bacterium; assembly: GCA_964649195.1. Classification (GTDB taxonomy): domain Bacteria; phylum Planctomycetota; class Phycisphaerae; order Phycisphaerales; family Phycisphaeraceae; genus JTS-RE9. The sequence goes on along the minus strand of CAZYPK010000019.1, from coordinate 39,332 downwards.
CCTATATTGAACATTGGACCAACAAGTGGGCCGACCTGCTCCAGAACAACAGCGGCCAGCTCGGCGACAAAGGCACCTGGATGTTCCGCGGCTGGATCCGCGACGCCATCGCATCCAACAAACCCTACGACAAGTTCGTGCATGAGTTGTTAACCGCCCAGGGCGGCCAATATACAAACCCCGCCGTCGCCTATTACCTCACCCTCGGCAAGGAAAAAGGCCAGCCCGTCAACACCGGCAAGATCACCGAGGACATCACCCAGACCTTCCTGGGCGTCCGCTTCAACTGCAACAAGTGCCACGATCACCCCTTCGAGAAATGGACGCAGAACCAGTATTATCAGTTCGGCGCCTACTTCGCCCAGGTCCAGTTCAAGCCCGGCCGCCTTCCCGGTGAAACCGTCGTCTATCGCAACTACAACGGCGGCGAAGTCCAGCACCCCAAGACCAACATCAATGTCGTGCCGCAGGTTCCCTACGGCAGCGCGAGCCAGGCCACCTCTGAACTCGACCGCCGCGACGCCCTGGCCCACTGGCTCGTCAGCACTGAAAACGAACTCTTCGCCCGCAGCTATGTCAACCGCGTCTGGAGCTACTTCTTCGGTCGGGGCATCATCGACCCCGTCGATGACATCCGCGCAGGCAACCCGCCCAGCAATCCCGAACTCCTCGACGCCCTCACCGCCGACTTCATCAAGTCCGGCCACGATGTCCGCCACCTGATGAAGACCATCGCGAGCAGCCGAACGTATCAACATTCGATCAAGGCCAACAAGTGGAACCAGGGCGACCGCCTGAACTTCAGCCACGCCACTCCTCGCCGCCTCACCGCCGAGCAGTTGCTCGACGCCCTCGCCATCTCCACCGCCATCCCGCAGAAGTTCGCCGGCCTGCCCGCCGGGATGCGCGCCGCCCAGGTCGCCGACGGCCGGGTCAAGGGTGACGACTTTACCGAACTCTTCGGCCGTCCCAATCGCGAATCGGCCTGCGAATGTGCCCGCACCGACAGCATGACCCTGGGCCACGCCATGAAGATGATCATGGGCCCGACCATCAACGACGCCCTGGCCAACGCCGGCAACCGCTTCACCAAACTCGCCGGCGAGATCAAGGACGATGCAGCCCTGACGGATGCCATTTATTACGCCGTCCTCTGCCGCCCCGCGACCGAGGAGGAAAAGAAGAGCGTGAACTATACGGAAGGCGGCACACGCGCCGAGATCGCGGCGGACCTGGCGTGGGCACTGTTCAACAGTCCGGCGTTTTTGTTTAATCACTGATATGACGGCTGAATGTACTAACGTCTGATTGGATGCGTTATCCAACCTGAAGGTTGTCTAAACAGAGTTCGGCGGCAGGAGCGGTCGATGTTTGATGGCTTTGGTAAGAATGATCCCCGCAAGATGCCGTCCTATTTGTTCTCAGGCAGTCTGTATCTGGATTTTGCCTCGGCCGTTAATGCGGATATATCTAAACAGAACTATAGTATTTGTCCCCGGTATTGGTACGTTGACGCAACCATCCACTGTGGAAGTTGTGGTGTTGACTTTTGTTTCGCGGCTGATGAACAGCGGGTATGGTACGAAGAATATGCCTTCTGGATCGATTCTTTCCCCAAGTGTTGCAAAGACTGCCGTCGCGTGTTTCGAGATCAGATGGAACTGCGGAAAGAATACGACCGTGAAATCACCAAGGCATTGAAGAGTGATGATTGTGCTGTGAAAGAACGGATCGTCGCGATCATCGATCAACTTTGCGATGGCCTGCATGATTTCCCCGAGAAGATTCAAGAAAATCGAAGATTGCTTGCGAAACAGATCGAACGTCTCCGTGGGGCCGGTGCCGCCTGAACCAATTGCCGCCGTTGACGTGCGGGTAGACGACCCAGCCGGGGCTTCACTGGTTCGCACGGGATGGATCATTCGCACTGATGAGGACATGCCTCGCCTTACAACAAGTTTCGTGGTGTAAATCATGCCTTCAAACCCATTCAACCTGCTCGACGTGGTCGCATTGACCGCCGACTTTCCGGAAAAGGGGCTGCTGCGCGGCCAGGTCGGCACGATTGTGGAGATTCTCAAGCCCGGCGTGTTCGAGATCGAGTTCGCCGACAACGACGGCCGCACTTACGCGACGGCGGCGGTACGCGCCGAACTGCTGCTCCGACTCCGCCATCAGCCCGAGCAGGCGGCGTAATACGCCCCGCGACGGAGGATGAACAAAGAGTAGGGTGGGTTGAGTCCGCGAAACCCACCACCAACGGTGAGCAGACTCCGGATGCCGCGGCCCCGCCAGCCCCCGGATGGTGGGTTTCGCCGAACCTCAACCCACCCTACTTGCTACTTGCTTGCTCGCTACTCGCTCAGAGCTAAAGGAGAAGGTAAACACATGAACGTGCTCTCCACAGTAGAGAAACAAAAATTTGAAGAGCTGTTTGGTATGGCGAGTGGGTACGTGGTGAACTTTAATGATCGCTCGTATGCAGAGTTCTTCAAACATGACGTTGGGATCAACATTGATGATCCCCGTTATGCATGTAACGGCACTTAAAAAGCGAAGCGACTTCGTGCGTTTTGGCAGATGGAAACCGCGACTACTGTAGGAAAAGCATTGGAGCGTCTGCTTGAAGTATGGCGACATATCAATGAACCGGGAAGTGATGAACAAGCCGAACGCAGATACGAGGAGTGCCTGAAGATCACATCGCGGCTCTTGGGGCGAGAAATAAGACAGGAGAATGAGTCAGATTTTCTCAAAAGAGATTTTGGGGATATTTCGATTGATGGCTTGGGCCTCAGCGGACCGGTACAGGTGATTATGGAAGCGAGAGTAAAAGAAGCAATTGGGTGTGTGAGCAGCGGCGCTCATCTGTCGGCTATCTTCATGTGCGGAAGTATTCTGGAAGGGTTGCTGTTATCCGCTGCGAGGGATAATCCAGCCGCCTTTAATAATGCGTCATCGAGTCCAAAGCAAAAAGATACAGGCAAGGTCAAACCATTCCAGGACTGGTCTCTCGCAAATCTGATCGACGTATCACATGAAGTGAATCTCATCAGACTTGACGTGAAAAAATTCGGACATGCGGTGCGTGATTTCAGGAACTACATTCACCCGTTTGAACAAATGGCATCTCAATTCACACCAGACGAACATACGGCAGAGATTTGTCTCCAAGTCTTGCGGGCCGCGATAGCAGGACTTAAAGCCCATCGGGGTATTGTCCCAACGTAGCAAGTAGGGTGGCTTGAGGCTCGGCGAAACCCGCCATCCGGGGGCCGGCGGGGTCGCGGCATCCGAAGTCTGTTCGCCGCGGGTGGTGGGTTTCGCGGACTCAACCCACCCTACTCGCTCATTCGTGGTGGGCGGGGCCCACCCTACGGAAGGCCGCCCATCCTACTTGCCGGGAAATCACGCAACGCATGAGCACCTACGATCCCATCAGCCTGCTCTTTGGAGGCATGGAGAAGCTTGGCCCGGGCAGCAACTTCGACACCCTGCATGTCCTGCGTCTGCTTCCCCAACGGGGGTTTTCTCTTGTCGTTGATGCCGGTTGCGGTACGGGCCGTCAGACGTTGGCGCTGGCCAAAGAGCTCGGGGTTCCCGTCCACGCGATCGATTCCCACCAGGCGTTCTTAAGCGACCTTGTGCATCGTGCGCGGGCGGCACAGGTCGAGCACCTGGTGGAAGTTCATTGCATGGACATGCAGGACATTCCTCAGACTTTTGAGGGAATTGATCTGCTGTGGTCGGAAGGCGCCGCTTACAACATCGGTTTTTCCAACGCGCTGGCGACCTGGGCGCCTGCCCTGGCGCCGCACGGCCTGGTGGTGGTCAGCGAACTTTCATGGCTGAAGGCGCAAGCCCCGCCCCCGCCCCCGCCCCCGGATGGCGTCAAGGAGTTCTTTCGATCTTGTTATCCCGACATGCGGTCGGTACAAGACAACATCGCGGTCGCAAGGCAGGCGGGATACGAGGTTCTGGCGACCCATACTCTTCCGGGACGCGCGTGGGTGGATGGTTATTACGACATTCTCAAACCCCGGGCGAAAGCTCTCCTCGATCACCCTGACGCCTCCGTGCGAGACTTCGCCGCTGAAACTGTGAGAGAGATCGAAGTATTCGACCGTTCGGAAGACAGCTACGGATATGTGTTCTACGTGCTTCAAGGCGCTTGACAGCCGGTTGCAGCAAGCAGGTTGGGGTGAGTTGAGTCCGCGAAGCCCACCGCCCGCTGTGAACAGACTACGGATGCCGCGCCCCCCCGGTCCGCCGGTCCCCCGGTCCCCCGGTCCCCCGGTCCGCCGATTCGCGCGGGGAACAAGCCATTTTTATTGTACGCCTGCCGCGCGAGTTCAGACACGCTCGGCCCGAAGACGGGTGTCGCGTGTCTGACCGGACTCACAGAGTCCGGCTCTGATAAGGCAGCCGCGCCGAATGTCATGCACCCTCTTACCCCGCCGGCGGCGTGTTGCGATTGGTCCCCTCCGCCGCTTGCGTGTAGATTGCTTCGCCTTTTGGAGATTTGCGATGGGTATCAAGGTCTGCAAATTCGGCGGCACATCACTGGCTGATGCCGATCAGATTCGCAAGGTTCAGGCGATCATGTTCGCCGATCCCGCCCGGCGGTTCATCGTTCCCTCCGCTCCTGGCAGGCGCGACGGGAAGGATCAGAAGATCACCGATCTGCTTTACCTCTGCGCCAGCCATGCGCGGGAAGGCATCCGGTTTGATGAGGTCTGGACGATCATTGCCGACCGCTATCGGTCCATCGTGAAGGACCTGGGCATCAGGCTGAACATCGATGCCGAGCTGTCGCAGGTGAAGTCGCGCATTGTCCAGAGCAAGACGCCTGACTATGCCGCCAGTCGTGGCGAGTATCTGAGCGGGTTGATCGTCGCGTCGCTGCTGGGCTGGGAGTTCATCGACGCGGCGGAGGTGATCTTCTTCGATGCCCGCGGCCGGCTGGACATGAGGAAGACGCAGGACGTGCTCGGCGGACGGCTCGCCGTGTCGAGGAACGCCGTGATCCCCGGCTTCTATGGTGCGACACCCGACGGCGAAGTGAAAACCTTTTCGCGCGGCGGCTCGGACATCAGCGGCGCGATCGTCGCGGCCGGCGCCCGTGCAACGGTGTACGAAAACTGGACCGATGTTTCGGGCCTGCTGATGGCCGACCCGCGCGTGGTTGAAAATCCGAAACCGATCGACACGGTGACCTACCGCGAGTTGCGCGAACTGGCCTACATGGGGGCGACGGTGCTGCACGACGAGGCGATTTTCCCCGTGCGGCAGGCGGGCATTCCCGTCAACATCCGCAACACCAATCGTCCCGAAGACGCCGGCACGCTCATCACGCCCGATGCCGACCCCATCGCCCATCAGGGCACGATCACCGGGCTGGCGGGCCGCAGGGATTTCCACGTCATCACGCTCAACAAGGCGATGATGAACACCGAGGTGGGCTTTGGCCGGAGGCTGCTGAGCGTGCTGGAGGATCACGGCGTGAGCTTCGAGCATGCGCCGACAGGCATCGACACGATGAGCGTCGTCGTGGCCGGCTCGCAGCTTGAGGAGAAACTGGAGAAGGTGCTCGATCAGATTCGCGTCGATTGCGAACCCGATTCGGTGGAGGTGTTTCCGAGCATGGCGCTGATCGCGGTGGTGGGCCGGGGCATGGCGCGAACGCCTGGCATGGCGGCCAAGACGTTCGCGGCGCTGGCCCATGCCGGGGTCAACATCCGCATGATCGACCAGGGGTCCAGCGAAATCAACATCATCATCGGCGTCGATTCCGGCGACTTTGAAAAAGCGGTGCGGGCGATCTACACGGCCTTCGTCGGGTGATGTCCGCAAAAAAGCGTAAGAAAATGATGGAAGCAAAAAAGCGTAAAAGACGAAAGAAAGTAAGATATTGCCACAAATATGGCACATGGGGGCGGGAAGTCCTGAATAACCCCCGATGTGTCGTGAACCAGGGGATTGCTACGCCGCAAGCGGCTGGGACGTGGGTTGTTCAGAAATCCCGACAGGGATTGCCCACGCGGATGGGCCGTTCGCCTGGGCGATCGCGGGCTTGTCTGCGGTTCACGCCGTCGGCCAGTCATCGCCTGCGGCGCTTGCCAGTTTCCGGGCCAGGGCGTCGGTGATGGTGATCGTTGCACGCGGGGCCCGGGCCATCTCCAGCTTCACCATCTTGAAACCCAGCCGCGTGGCGGGTGTCGCCTTCATCTCCCGCCAGGGCAGCAGCATCGGTGCGTGGCCGAAGGAGAGGATGTTCATGACCGACAGAGCCAGCCCGTCCTCGCGCACGGTGAAATGGACGACGTGGTTGTAGTTCGTGAACCGGCCGATCACCATGCTCTGCATGGCAAAGGAACGGCGGTTTTTTTGCGTGTCCCGTGTCGAATCGATCGCCAGCGGATGTCGCGCTTCCGATGATTCATCGCGTTCCTGGAGCGGATGGATCAGCGCCAGTCGTCGCCAGCCGCCCAGACGGGCGATCAGGGAAATCAAAGCCACCCAGAAGCCCAGCCAGGCGACGATGACCAGCACGACCAGACCTGCGATGATCCATCCGTTCATGCGACACCTGGGACATTGAATGGGTTTGGAAAATGGAGTTCATGGGCCATGTCCCACCTCGCTCACGGTCAATCTCATCGGCATCGCCTGTGGGTGTGCTCATCTTTTGTGGCAAGCCCCGCCCGACCCCCGGAGCAGAAACATTTTGCACCAGCCCCGCCCGGAAGGGCGCGGGCCAAGGGGCACACGGTCGCTGGCCCATCGTTGATCACACTGAAATCCAGGCTGATTTCGTGTTGCCGTTCGCCTTCCTTCCAAACACGCCGTATTCACGTGAACCGATGCCATCTCTTGCGTGAGAGTTCATTGTTTGCTCCTTGGCCCGCGCCCTTCCGGGCGGGGCTTATGCTGCCATGAAAGATGGGCACGCCCTCGCCTGTCCATCAAGGTTGCAACGACCTCATCGTCGGCGATAATCCAAGTCCATTGTCGATCGCTTCTTCGTTGCAGGAGGTTGCATCATGGTCATCATCTGGGGTTCATCGCTCTACGGCAAGGTGGATGAAGTGCCCGGAGGCTTGTTCCATGTCGCCACCAAATTCGGCCACATCTATTATCTGCCTTTGATTCCCACCGAGACCCTTGTCGTTCTGAACAAATCGGGCGACTCCTATCAGGGCGTCAGGATCGGGATGAATTTCAAATCGGTGCTGATGGCGTGGCTTCGGGCCGGCCTCATCCTTGCGTGCCTCGGTTTCGGCATCGCGGCGGTGGCGACGCTCAACGACAGCCGGGCCACCACCGGCGGCAAAATCGGCGCGGTGGCGGCGGCCATCTCCTGCATCATCATTCTCATCGCCACCTATCGCTTCCGCTTCATGCGATACGCCAGCTACAGAAGAGCCCACCAACTGGCCGAGCAGATCGGACTCCACGAGCGCGCCAGGATTCTTCTCGATCTGGCCTACGGCGTCATCAGCGAAGACGAAGCCAACGCGGCCTTGCAAGGCCTGGAACAGATGGAAGCGGAAGAGACATCGCAGGCGACATCCGACGCCACCGCCTGAATCGCCGGTGAATCGCGATCCGATGGCAGGAAGAACACGCAAGGCGAGGATCGATACCCTTTCATGATGCCGCGGGCGTCGGCGACGTGTCGCGTCGCGGCGATGGGAATCACTCGTGTACGTCCACGATCTCCGCCTTGAGGGTTTCCGTGTCCAGCAGCGCCACGGTGCAGCGATCGGTCAGCCAGCCGCAGCATTCACCGGGGTTGAGGAGGAGTTTGCCGTCCTTGATTTCGTTGACGATGTTGTGGGTGTGGCCGGTGATGATGATGTCGGCCTCGGCGCAGCCCTCGGGCTTGAGCCAGTCGATGAAGTGATGCATCACGATGTTGCGTCCGCCCAGTTTCAGCTTCAACGGCCCATCGACGATCTGAGGCAGCGCCGCCTTGAGACCTTTGCGTTCGCCATCGTTGTTGCCATAGATGCAATGCAGCGGAATGCGAAGCGCCTCCGGCGCGATGATCCGGGCGGCGAAGGGGGCGATGTAGTCGCCGGCATGGAGAATCGCATCCACCTTCAACCGCTCGAACATGGCGATGGCGCGGCGAAAGGTGGGCAATCGGTCGTGCGTGTCGCTGATGATGCCTAGCTTCATGAAATGCCCCTGTAAGGAAAACCATGAAATCAGGAAAGCAGGAAAACAGGAAATGCGATCTGGAAATACCGTGTGCTCCGCGTTGATTTCCTGCTTTCCTGATTTCATGGTTTCATATTGCTGACCCGTTGTTGCCATCGGCAAAGCATACAATAACGAATCCCCCCCGGCCCCCGGATTCCGACCCCCGGTCCCGACACATGGCTCTGATTGTTTTCCATCGCGTGCTGATCGCCGCCGCCATTCTGTTCGATGGTTTCTTCACGCTGTTCTGCATCCGCAAATACAACCGCAACGGCGATGTCTGGGAACTGGCGCTGGGCTTCGGTTCTTCGCTGCTCACCATCGGCCTCGTGGCGTATCTCATCCACTTCAACAGGAAGGTCAAGGCCATCCGCCTGGTCATGGCGGCGCAGGATCGCCTGTGCCCGCAGTGCCGGTATGATCTGCAAGGCTCGCTCGCCGCCAACGCCACCGCCTGCCCCGAGTGTGGCTGCGAAATCACCGACCAGTTCCGCCGCGAGGCAATGAAGACAACCGGACAGACCATCTGAAATCTCAAATTTCAAATTTCAAATCTGAAATCTCAAGTGGGACTTCTGAATAACCCCCCGATATACCGTCAACCAGGGATTGCTACGCCGCAAGCGGCCTGGACGTGAGGTTATTCAGGAGGCCCAAATCTCAAATCCGAAATCCGAAATCCGAAATCGAATGTCCCCACGCCTGACCCAACTGCACAAGCTCCACGCCGCCGACCCCGGCGATCCCTTCCTCACCTACGGCATCGCCCTGGAGCACGGCAAGACCGGCGCGCTCGACGACGCCATCGCCTGGCTCGACAAGACCCTGGCCATCGATGCGACGTACTGCTACGCCTATTTTCAGAAGGCGAAAATGCTCGATGAAAAAGGCGAAACCGAAGCGGCCCGCGCCATTCTCCAGCAAGGCATGAAGGCGGCGCAGGCCGCAGGCGATGGTCATGCCGCTTCGGAAATGATGACGCTGCTGGAAGGTTTTTCGTGAGTCCCAGCCGCGACGTAACACGTCGCGGAGATGAACGGGAAGAAGGGTGGTCCGTTTCACGAAGGTTGCCGGGTGACAGCCCCCGTGTTGCCCGAAGGTGTTCGAGGCCTGCAACGCAAGGTGTGCATGACGCCCCTTCAGGCTGTTCACATCCGCGACGTGTTACGTCGCGGCTCGGACAGCCACAGGCCATCGACTCAAGGCGTCACCGGTTGCTCCGGCCTGGCCATCAGTTCATCGATCATTTCGTTGGCTTTCGACAGGGCCTTGCGAATCGTTTCGATCTCCGCCCGTGTCGCGGCCGCCTGTTCCTGCACCGTGGCGTATTCGCCCGACAGCGACTGCTGCCGGAGGCCCAGCGATTCGTTGGCTGCGGAGATGATCGCGTTTTGCCGGTTCAGTTCATCCCGGGTTTTCTCGATGAGCGCCGAGCGGGCCTGCTCGTAATCAAGCTGGGCCTTGTTGTAGGTCGCCTTCGAGCCGGCCATCCAGAGCGCGACGCCTGCGATGATCGCCAGGCCGCCGGCGATGGACCACGCGATCCTGCTGTTGCGCTGGGCCGCCACGAGATGCGTCTGCCTGGCGTCGGCGAAAAGGTTGCAGGTCGCATCCAGGCGGGAGACGAGCTGCACAAAGCGATACTCGAACCCGGTGGGGCTGGGCGAAGCATCGACGGTGACAGGGACAGGGGCAGGGGCAGGTACAGTGGCAGCGGCAGTGGTTTTTTCGTGATCGTCACGGCTCGTTTGAGCGGTTGCTTCACTCGACTGATCTTGGGCGGATGTTGCCGATGGTGCGGGACCGGCTGTCGAATCATCGACAAACGCAGGCATCGGCTTGCCACCGGTGGCGCTGACCTGCACCGGCCCGGACTGGCGGGCGAACAGGTCGTTAAGCCCGCGCGCCAGCCGGCGAGGCTTGGGCGAAAACGGGCGAACGATTTCGCCGGTGGCGGTCGATGTGTTTGAGGGCCTGTCGGATACCGAGTCCGAAGAACTCGAAAGGGCGTCATCCATGACGAAAACTCCTGGTTAAGTCGCTCAGTGTACCAATCGACGAAACGCAGGCAAAAGATGCAAACATGAGATGCAAGGATGAAACCCACAAGCCGCTTGCGGCTTCGCTCTGATGCCTGTCCAAAGCTGTCAGCCATCAGCTTTCAGCTTTCAGCTCTCTGTCCCCTGTTCCGCAGACGCGCAGCGAGGACGCTGCGGCTACAAAGTCCCCTGTCCCCTGTCCCCTGTTTCCTGTCTCCTCTCCTTGCCTTCCGTGCCGACATCTACGACAACATGTCACCCGTATCGCGTTCTTCACACCTGCCAGGATGTTTGCCATGCCGATTCACGCTGTTGCCGACCTGCTTGCCGGTAAGGTTTCGATGGATGCCGCGGTCACCGTGCGAGGCTGGGTGCGGACTCGCCGGGATTCGAAGGCGGGGTTGTCGTTCGTCCACGTACACGATGGCTCCTGCTTCGATCCGATTCAGGTCGTCGCACCGAGCACGCTGGCGAATTATGAAAGCGAAATCCTTCACCTGACCGCCGGCTGCTCCATCATCGTCACCGGCGTCGTCGTGGCCTCGCAAGGCAAAGGACAATCCTGCGAAATCCAGGCGCAGGAAATCAAGGTCGCAGGCTTCGTCGATGACCCCGACACCTATCCCGTCTCCGCCAAGCGGCACACCTTCGAATACCTCCGCGATGTCGCCCACCTTCGCGTCCGCACCAACACCTTCGGCGCCGTCGCCCGCCTGCGCCACTGCCTGAGCATGGCGGTGCATCGCTACTTTCACGAGCATGGTTTTTTCTGGATACACACCCCGATCATCACCGCCAACGACTGCGAAGGCGCAGGCCAGATGTTCAAGGTCAGCACCCTCGATATCGCCAACCCGCGCAACCTTCCGATGACCCCCGAAGGCAAGGCCGACTTCGGCGAGGACTTCTTCGGCAGGCAGGCCCACCTGACCGTCTCCGGCCAGCTCAATGTCGAAACCTACTGCGCCGCGCTCTCCAAGGTTTACACCTTCGGCCCGACCTTCCGCGCCGAGAACAGCAACACCACCCGCCATCTCGCCGAGTTCTGGATGATCGAACCGGAGATTGCGTTTGCCGATCTGCATGACGATGCCAACCTCGCCGAGGACTTTCTCAAATACATCTTCAGCGCCGTGCTCAGCGAGCGCGGCGATGACATGAAGTTCTTCCAGGAACGCATCGACAAGGATTGCATCACGCGCCTGGAAAAATTCGTCAGCTCCAGCTTCGAGCGCATGACCTATACGGAGGCGATCGCCCATCTGGAAAAGGCGGTCGCATCAGGGGTGAAGTTTGAGTTCCCCGTGAAGTGGGGCATCGACATGCAGAGCGAGCACGAACGGTATCTGACGGAGACGCTGGTGGGCAGGCCGGTCGTGGTGATGAATTATCCCAAGGAGATCAAGGCGTTTTACATGCGGGTCAACGATGATGGCCAGACGGTGGCGGCGATGGATGTGCTGGCGCCGGGCATCGGCGAGATCATCGGCGGCTCGCAGCGCGAAGAGCGGCTCGATGTGCTCGATCAGCGCCTCGATGAAATGAAGCTGAGCAAAGCCGACTACCACTGGTACCGCGACCTCCGCAAATACGGCACCGTGCCTCACGCAGGCTTCGGCCTGGGCTTCGAGCGCACCATCCTGTACGCGACAGGCATGGCGAACATCCGCGATGTGATTCCGTTTCCGAGGACGCCCAAGAATGCGGAGTTTTAGGCGGGGGATGAGTACAATGAAAAGGCGGTCGCGTTCACGCATCCACCGAGTCAAAGGATGATCATCATGATGAATCTGAAAGAAATCGAGCAGGAAGCCATGCAACTGTCGGATATTGATCGGGAAATTCTCGCGATAGAGCTTCTTCGCAGTATTTCAGACGGCGCGACCGACGACATCGAACAGGCTTGGATTTCTGAAGCACATCAACGGCTGGAGGATATGAAGCGCGATCCTTCGCAGGTGATCGATGCGGGGAAGTTCCATGACGAACTGAAGAAGGAGTTCGGATGGAGCTGAAATATCATCGCGGGGCGACGGCGGATGTCCGAGCAGCCATTCGATTCTATGAACGCGAACAACCGGGCCTTGGCAAAGAGTTTGCGGCAACGCTTTCGCGGATCGAACGGCAGATCAAAGCCTTGCCGCATGCTTATGCCAAAGTCGATCCTGCGTTACACAAGCTGGTCATGAGACGATTTCCCTTCTCCGTTTTTTATTCCGTTCAATCGGATGCCATCATCATTCTGGCTGTTGCACACCATCGGCGACGCCCGAATTACTGGCAAGAGCGAACGAATGACATGAACTAAAAAGGCGCCATCGTACATGGGACAGCAAAGTTCCGGCGGGTGGCCGGGGCTGATCGACAGCTTTTCCACTCGCATCCAACCGGATGCCCGCAGTGAATTAACAAGTTAAAATCACTGCATGAAACGCCGCGATCTGGAAAAACACCTTCGACGCCACGGCTGCGATATCCACCACGCAGGCAAGGAACACGACATGTGGATCAATCTGACCACGCTCGTGCAGGATGCGGTACCACGCCACAAGGAAATCAAAACGGGAACCGCACGAAGCATCTGCAAGCAACTTGGCGTTCCGCAGCCGCCGGGGAAATGAAAGGTGATGATTTTCAAGAGGCGCGGCTCTTGAGAAACCTGCCCGCTCGAATATCGCGAGCCAGCTTTGCCCGGCCGGCCTTGAGCGTCCTGATGGCATCGCGGGCCATTTCAAACGCTTCCTGCACCGTTTCAGCCTGAGTCGTGATGGCGGGGTCCATCGGAGATGTGACGATGAAACCGCCTTCCTCCGCTTCGGTGAGCGTGAGGACGATCTTGCCATCGCTGACGGTGTAGGACTTGGCCATGTTCATGGGATTATCGTGCTGATCGGTCGATCGATCAAGTGTGAACTGTTGCGGTGGGTGGCTGGGGCAGGGCCGGCGCATATGGGAGGGCGAAGCTCCCGCTGAGCCGTTCTTCACGAGGCCTCAAAGGCCCAGTGAAGAAACTTGCGCCTTGCACTGCCGATATCCGGTGGTCCTCCGCGCGAGTTCTGTTTCCTCAGCCTGCGGACAGGCTTCGTCAACAGACGGCTCGGCGGGAGCCTCGCCCTCCCGAAGCCTCGCCCTCCCGGAGCCTCGCCCTCCCGAAGTCATATGCGGTTGTCCTGATATCTCACCCGCCCGCGATCGCCCCCACCACGGCAAAGGTTTCCTTTCCCGTCGCCACCGCTTCGGGCAACGGTGTGTTCACATCTTCATTCGAGAAGTCCGCGCCGCAGGTGAAGAAGCGGATGAATGGCCTGCGCTTGAGCGTGACATGATCGCGGATCGTGCCGCGCAGCATCGGGTATCTGACTTCCAGCGCATCGAGCACCGAGCGCACGGTGACAGGCGAAGCGACTTGGAGCAGCACTTCGCCTTGCACGGCCGCAAGCGTTCGCAGATGGAATGGGAGTTCGACGCGGATCACGGGATCACCTGCGCCTCGACGCTGAGCACGCCGGGCAGATCGCGCACGATGGGGGACCAGTTGTCGCCGCCATCGGGCGAGCAATAGACCTGGCCGCCGGTGGTTCCGAAGTAGATGCCGCAGGGGTCGAGGGTATCGACGCACATCGCATCGCGCAGCACGTTGACGTAGCAGTCGCTCTGAGGCAGGCCATTGGTCAAAGGTTCCCATGCCTTCTCATCGCGGCCGCCGGTCTTGTTGCGATAGACGCGGAGCTTGCCTTCAGGCGGATAGTGTTCCGAATCGCTCTTGATGGGCACGACGTAAATCGTCTCGGCATCATGGGCGTGCACATCGATGGGAAAGCCGAAGTCGCTGGGCAGGTTGCCGCTGACTTCGCGCCACTGGTCGCCTGCATCATCGCTGCGCAGCACATCCCAGTGCTTCTGCATGTAGAGCACGCCAGGCTTGCTCGGATGCAGCGCGATGCGATGCACGCAGTGGCCCACTTCGGCATTGGGATCGGGCATGAACTGGGAAGACAGTCCGCGATTGATCGGCTTCCATGTCTTGCCGCCATCGTCCGTGCGAAACGCCCCGGCGGCGGAGATGGCGACGTACATGCGATCGGGGTTGTGCGGATCGAGCAGGATGGTGTGCAGACCCATGCCGCCCGCGCCGGGTTGCCACGCTTCGCCCTTGGCGGCGCGCAGGCCGGCGAGTTCGCTCCAGGTTTTGCCGCCGTCCTTGGAGCGGAAGAGCGCCGCATCTTCGACGCCTGCGTAAACGAGATCAGGGTCGGTCAGCGAAGGCTCCACGTGCCAGACGCGCTTGAATTCCCACGGGTGCTGCGTGCCGTCGTACCAGAGATGCGTGCCGATGGGCACGCCGGTTCCGGGTGAGCCGTCATAGACGAATTTGTTGCTTTCGCCCATCGGAAAACCTTCAGGCGTCTTGAGCGATTCGCCGGGCCTGGCGCCGGGTTGTTCCCACGTCTTGCCGCCGTCATTGGAGCGCTGCATGATCTGCCCGAACCAGCCGCTGGACTGCGAGCAGTAAATGCGATCAGGATCGACCGGCGAACCCTTGAGATGATAAATCTCCCAGCCCGCGAAAAGCGGCCCGCTGACGCTCCACTTCTTTCGCACCCCATCGCTGGTGAGAATGAACGCCCCCTTTTTCGTGCCCACCAACAGGCGAATGGTGCTCATGGTTCACTCCTTGATCATGATGAGTTGAATCTGTCGCCTTGGTGGAGACATCTTAACGACAATGGATGTAGCAGTGGCAGCGGCAGAAGCAGAGGCAGAATATCCAATGGCCATTGCAAATTGAAAATTGCAAAATGACGGAGGAGGCGCCGCGTTACCTTCTTCCATTTTGCACTTTGCCTTTTGCAATGGCCATTTTGCAATCGCTTTTCTCCCTTTCTCCCCTCCGTGCCTTCGTGCCTCAATCCCTTCGTGCCTTCCTATATCCACGCGCACGCCATCGTCGGCGCCACCTGCATCGTGAGGTTGTCCCAGCCGTGCGGTGAGATGGCTTCCACCACCGCGCACAGCAGGGCGATCAACGGCAGCAGGTACCAGAGCGACGGCGACCATGACATCGCAGGACTCATCGCCACCGTAAGCACCAGGCAGATCAGGCTGGCGATGAAGACGGCGAGCGATCCTTCATAGCTGCGGTGGCTGATGGTGCTGGTGGCGGTGATGACGCGGTAGCGATGTTTGCCCCAGCGTGTGCCCACCGGTTCGCCCACGGCATCGCCGACGCCGGTGACGAGAAAGCCCGCGATGGCGTAAGGCGCGAACCCGATGGCGCTGATGAGGCCGCCCAGCAGCGTGGCGAGGTAGGGGGTGATGATGTAAGCCGTGCGATGCGGGGCGTCCTTCTCGCGGGCCATCGCTTCATAGAGCGGATGGCCGGCGCCGCGCAGCAGGGCGTAGAGAATCACCAGCGAAGTCATGCCCGCATGAAGGCAGACGATGGGCAGGCCCAACGTCGGCACGGCCATCATGACCGCCACGGTGATGAATGTGACAAAGTGAAACACCTTGCGCGTATAGCCTGTCTTCCACCCTTTTTTCCGCTTGAGCCAGCCCGCAAGTGACAATGCCCCATACGCCCAAAGCAGACACAACGGCCCGCCCAGCGCGATCGCTTCGGGTGAAGGCATGTTGTCGCGGAAGAAGGAAAGGAACATGGGAGCTTTCAGCTATCAGCTATCAGCTTTGAGTCGAAGTGGGGTGATCCATGATAGTCCATGTCTTGCGGCGATAGCTGAAAGCTGATGGGGGATTGCTACGCCGCAAGCGGCTTGGATGTGAGGTTATTCGGGAATCCCGACTGCTGACCTCCGAAAGCTGATGGCTGAAAGCTGATAGCTGACAGCTTTCCCCCTCATTCCACCGCGGCGACCGAGTCGAATCGGACCGGGGTTTCATCGGCGGTGGCGTCAAAGTCATCGCGGTGATGGGAGTAGGTTGGCATCAGCACGATCATGGGCTGCGGCGCCGCGGTGCAGCCGGGGAATCCGCAGGTCATGAGCAGGATCAGTGCGCACAGGTTCAGAGTTCGAAGCATCGGCTCACTCCATGTTCCTCTGGTTTGCGGGGCGCCGCACAAGCTGTCGCCCTTTGACAAAACCCTGGAGTGCATCGGCGGGCACGCGCCTTCCGCTGCATCGATCATACGACTGCATCGTTATCGGAAGACGGCAGCCGCGGGAAAAGCAGGTCTTCACCTCGATCGGCAAATGGCCGGGTTTTTTCCTTCGCTCTGTGACGACTGCAACAATCGGAAGGGCTGCCGGCATCCCTCCTACAATGCCTCGGTGTTTGAAGGGAGATGGTCATGGCCACGCGAATCATCCTGTCGCTGTTTCTGCTGTCGCCTCTGATGAACGTCGGCTGCTCCACGCCGCAGGCCCGCGCCAGGGAGCATGCCGATCTTTTCGCCGCTTTTTCACCGGAGGTCCAGGCCCGTCTTGAGGCGGGGCAGCCGGCGGTGGGCGACACCAAGGAGATGGTGTACATCGCCCTCGGTGAGCCGGACACGATTCTGACGCGCACCGATGAGACGGGGGTGGTGTATGACATCTGGTCCTACGACGGCATTTACTACACGCGCGACACCTTCTGGCGGCAGCCTTCGATGTTCCGCAGATATCGCCGCGGCGGATACGACCATTTCCACAGCGGGCCGCAGTATGTCGATGTGCAGCACGAATACGAACGGCTGCGCATCGAGTTCGACGGGGGCAAGGTGAAGGCGATCGAGCAGAGGCGCAGATAGCCGCGACGTGACACGTCGCGGATGCGCACGGATTGGTGGCCGGTGATGTGCGCCTTGCACTGTCGGACTCGAACGTGTCCGCGCCGCGTCACCGTCGTCAACGGTCATCGATCGCGCGATGTTCATCCCGTCAAGTCGTGCGCGTCGGCGACTCGTCGAGTCGCGGCTCTGCAATCCTCTGTCCGCTGACGTACACTGGCGTGCCTCATTGCGAACTTTGAATCGGGCAGGGCACACATGGCACGAAGCGTCGTCATCACAGGGTTGGGGCCGGTCAGCGGCGTGGGGGTGGGCATCGCCCCGACGTGGGAGGCGGTCGTCGTCGGTCGCGGCGCGATCGGCCGGATCGATGTGTTCGATCCGACGGGTTTTGACTGTCACATCGGGTCGCAGGTCCGCGATTTCACGGTCCGCGATTTCGTGCCCAAGAGCTATCGCAAGGCGACAAAGGTGATGGCGACGGACATCGAGTTTGCGGTGGCGGCGGCGCAGCTTGCCGCGAAGGATGCCGGGCTTCGCACGGCGGGGACCGATGCGGAATCGGCCGGCACGCCGGGCTTCAAACCCACCTACGATTCGGCGCGCGTGGGTTGCCACATCGGCTCGGGCCTCATCGCCGCCGAGGTCAACGAACTGACGCAGGCCCTGAGCGAGGCGGTCGATGAGCAGGGCGACTTCGACATCCACAAGTGGGGCCGCGAAGGCATCAATCATCTGACGCCGCTGTGGCTGCTCAAGTATCTGCCCAACATGCTCGCCTGCCATGTGACGATCATTCACGACGCTCAGGGACCGTCCAACACCATCACCTGCGCCGAGGCTTCGGCGATGCTCTCCATCGGCGAGTCGCTGCGCGTCATTCAGCGCGGCGCCGCGGACATGTGCTTCTGCGGCGGCGCGGAGGACAAGCTCAACCCGATGGCGTTTCTGAGGCAGGTGTTCACCGGCAGGTTGAATGTGAAATCCAATGATGCGCCGGCGAGCGCGGTGAGGCCGTTCGATGCGGATGCCGCAGGTATGGTGATCGGGCAGGGCGGGGCGATCGTGGTGCTGGAATCGCGGGAGACTTTCGAGGCCCGGCGCGAAGCCGCAAGCGGCTCTGAAAAGCCTCGCGCCTATGCGGAGATTGCGGGCTTCGGGGCTTCGCAATCGGTCCACATTCCCCGCGCGAATCAGGCTCCCGATCCCAATGGCCGGGGCATTGCCCTGGCCATCCGCGCCGCGATGCGCGAGGCGGACGTTTCGCCGGAGCGGATCGATCTGATCATCCCCTTCGGCAGCGGCGTGGCTGAATATGATCAGGCGGAAGCGGCGGCGATCTTCAGCATCTTCGGCAGCCGCGCGAAGGAAATTCCCGTCGCCTCCAACAAGCCGATGGTGGGCAACTGCTTCGCCGGCGCGGGCGGCATCGATGTGTGCATCGCGGCCAAGGCGCTGAGTGAACAGATGATCCCCGCGACGATCAACTGCGACTCGCCCTTGAACGAAATGAACGCCCGATCGCAACCCTCGCGCGGCGCGAAGCTCGAATATGTGCTCACCTACTCCGCGGGCTTCGGCGGACAGAATGCGGCGTTGGTGCTCAGGCGCCTATGATCCGGAGTCACAACGGAGCTGCGCGATGCTCTCGATGATCGAAGACAATCTGGATTCCATCCGACGGCTCTGCGCCAAGTACGAGGTGGCGCGCTTCGACCTGTTCGGATCGGCGACCCGCGAAGACTTCGATCCGTCATGCAGCGATCTCGACTTTCTCGTGGAGTTCCCGGCCGACATGCCCCGTCTGGGCTTCAAGGATCCGTTCTTCCTGCTGCTCAAGGAACTGGAACAGCTTTTCAACCGCAAGGTGGACCTCATCGAGGCGGACACGATCCGCAACGAAACATTCCGCCGCGAAGTGACACGAACCCGGGTGCCTGTTTATGTCGCGTGAAGTGACGCTTTATCTGGAAGACATCCGCGACGCCTGCAAGGCCATCGCCCGATTCACCGAGTCGGCCGACGAAGAATCCTTTCTCACCGACGCCCAGCTTCAGTCCGCCGTCTGTTGGCAACTGGCGACGCTTGGCGAGGCGGTGACGCAGCTGCGCCGGGCCGATGTTTTCGTCGCCCGACGGATCACCGACCACGACGAGATCATCAATCTTCGCAATCGCCTGGTGCATGCCTATTTCACGCTGAAACTTCAGGTCGTCTGGAACATTGTCACGGAGCACGTTCCGCTTCTGCAATCGGAGGCCCTCGCGCTGCTTGCCGATGCATCGACTTCATCCGACCGCGAACCATCCGAGGCGGCGTTGAGCCACGAGGCCGTTGCGGCGCCGGTGCGGGAGTCGGTGCTGCAACTGCTGACCCGGATCGAGCGGCAGCGGCGGCTTCGCGTTCTGTTCGCCTGTGAAAGCGGCAGCCGGGCGTGGGGTTTTGCATCGTCGGACAGCGACTACGATGTGCGATTCATTTATGCTTATCGCCCGGCGGAATACGTCGGCCTCAAGGCCCCGGTCGGCGCGTTCGATCAGCAGGAGCCGGGCGACATCGACCTGGGCGGGTGGGACATCCGAAAGACCGCGGAACTGATGCGTCGCAGCAACCCGCCGCTGATGGAATGGCTCGCCTCGCCGATCATCTACCGCGCCGAGTCGGCGCCGCTTGCATCCCTCCGCCAGCTCGCCCGGTGGTACTTCGATCCGCTCAAGGCCGCCCATCATTACCTGAGCATGGCGCGAAACGTCTGGAAAGGGCACCTCGAATCCGAGCCGCAGCCTGTCCGCAAGAAATATCTTTATGCCTTGCGTCCGTTGGCCTGCATTCGATACATCGCTCTCCACCGCGCTCAGCCGCCCACGGCGTTTGCCCAGGTGCTCGCCGCGATTGACTGGCCCCGCGAGGTGATGGATGCGGTCCATGCCCTGGTGCGCGACAAGCGTGCCGGCGTGGAACTGGGCCGGGGCCACCCCGACGTGATCTTGAATCGCTATATTTCCCGCTGGCTCAACGAGGGCGACGCCGTCGCCGCCGCGCTGCCGACAAACGACCGTGACAATGAAGCGCTCGACCGCTTCGTCGCCGATGTCATCTTCCACACGTAGTGAACCGCTTATGAACACCCGCACCGTCATCACCGGCATCGGCGGGCGGAACGCGGCATTGATCCTTCGCCGTCACGTGGGCTAACATGTGCATAGGTGATCCGTGACATCCATTGTTGAATCCAATCTTGAGAGCGTGCGGGCCCTGTGTGAAAAGCATCAGGTGGAGAAGCTGTTCATTTTTGGTTCCGCGATACGGGATGACTTTGATCCGCAGGCGAGTGATCTGGATTTTCTGGTGGTGTTCAAGCCGTCGCCACGCAAGGGGTTTGATGATGTCTATTTTCAACTGATGCGCGATCTTGAATCGCTGTTTGGCAGGAGCGTGGACCTGGTGGAATATGACGCGATCCGCAATCCTTATTTCAAGCAGGAAGTCATCGAAACCCGTGTGCCTCTGTATGCAGCGTAATGTGCAAAAATGGCTGTGGGACGTGCGTGACGCCTGCGAACGCATTGCCGCGTACACTCAGGGCCGGACGTTTCGCGATTACCTGCTCAACGACATGCTGCGCGACGCGATCGAGCGCCGGCTGACGATCATCGGCGAGGCGATCAATCAGGCCATGAAGCTGATGCCCGAACTGGGCGAGCGGATCACCCAAGCTTCGGACATCGTCGGCTTCCGAAACAAACTGATCCACGATTATCCACGCATTGCCCAGGACCGCGTGTGGGCCATTGTCGAAAAGCATCTGCCGTTGCTCCTGATCGAAGTTGAAGCGATTCTGCCCAAACCGGGCGATCCCACGTTCCCACACGAGGATGAATGATGAACACCCGCCTTCGTGATTGAGTTCTCCCATGACACGACTCGCGGAAAACCTGACGATCGAACGGGTTCGCCGGCGTCTGGGGACCGCCTTGCTGCAATTGCCCGCCATTTGCCGGAGCCACCATGTCAGGCGTTTGGGCGTCTTCGGCTCTGTCGTATCCGACCGCTTCAACAGTTCGACGAGCGACATCGATTTTGTCGTCGATTTCGAGCCGGGTTACAGTCTTCCCTGGATGGCGCATGTCAGCCGTCTCAGGGATGACCTGACATCGTTGCTGCACCGGCCGGTTGATATCCTTCCCCAGGGCGCGACTGGCAATCCGTATCTTCAACGTGAAGTCGATGCGGATGCCGTCATCATCATCGATCGTGACCGACTTCTGTTGGAACCTGGCCGGGAGCCATCGGAAATGAACGATTCCTCGCCGTATGATCCGCTGATACGAAAGTCCATCGAGGACATCATCGCCGCCTGCGAGCAGCTCGATTCCGTGCGGTCCTCCAGGTCGCTGGCGGACTATCGATCCGATCAGTTGCTACGGTGGGGCGTGGAGCGCGCCTTCACCATCATCGGCGAGGCGATCAACCGCATCCGCAAGCGGAATGATGCGCTGGCCGACCGGATCACCGCCGCGCGCAGCATCATCGCCTTCCGCAATTTGATCGTGCATGAATATGACATGGTTGATGACGACATCGTATGGACCGTGATGGCCGACCATGTTCCCAAACTTCTGACCGAGGCTCGGTCGCTGCTTCAGACATTGCCAAAGGATTGAAATGAACACCCGCACCGTCATCACCGGCATCGGCTGGGTCACCCCGCTGGGCCACGACATTGAAACCGTCTGGCACAACCTGCTCGCGGGCAAGTCGGGCATCGGGCCGACCACCGGCTTCGACGCCTCCACGTTCCCCACCACTTTCGCGGCACAGGTGAAGGACTACGACCATCGCCCGTTCGTCGCCGATCCGCAGACGCACGAAGGCATCAGCGCCAACACCGCCTTCGCCCTGGGGGCGGCGGCGCAGGCGTGGCGGTGTGCCGGGCTTGACAGGGTTGACGCCCTTAATCGCCAGCGGCTGGGCCTCTACCTGGGGTCGGGCGAAGGCGTGCTCGATTTCGAGCATTACGTGGACGCCAACCTGGGCGGCTGGGATGCGCAAAAGCGCACCGTGGACACGGTGCGATGGGCCACGGTTGCGTTGCAAGGCATGAACGCCCTGGCGGAGATCGAGCAGGAACCGAACATGCCTTTAAGCCATCTGGCGATGGAGTTCGGCGCCCAGGGGCCGGCCTACAACTGCCTCACCGCCTGCGCCGCCTCCACGCAGGCCATCGGCGAAGCGGTGCAGATTCTTCGGCGGGGCGACGCGGATGTCATGATCGCCGGCGGCGCTCACACCATGATCCACCCGCTGGGCGTCACCGGCTTCACCCGCCTCACCGCCCTGTCGCGCCACACCGGCGACCCGCGCCACGCCAGCCGTCCCTTCTCGGCCGATCGCGGCGGGTTCGTGCTCGGCGAAGGGGCGGGCATCGTCATCATCGAAACGCTGGAACACGCCCTGAGGCGCGGGGCGAACATCCTCTGCGAGATCACCGGCTACGGATCATCCGCCGATGCCTACCGCATCACCGACATGCACCCCGATGGCCGCGGCGCCGCCGTCGCCATGCGGCTGGCGCTTCAGGATGCCTCCATCACCCCGGCGGACATCGACTACATCTCCGCCCACGGCACCGGCACCAAGGAAAACGATTCGACCGAAACCAACGCCATCAAGGTCGTCTTCGGCGACCGCGCCAGGCAGGTGGCCATCAGCTCGGTCAAGAGCATGCTGGGCCATCTCATCGCCGCGGCAGGCGCGGTGGAGCTGATCACCTGCGTGCTGGCGATCCGCGACCAGTTGCTCCCGCCGACGATGAATCTGGATGTGCCCGACCCCGAATGCGATCTGGATTACGTGCCCAACGCGGCGAGGCAGGCGGCGGTGGATGTCTGCATGAGCAACAGCTTCGGCTTCGGCGGCCAGAACGACACGCTGGTGGTCAGGCGATATGAGGCATGATGTTCCGCCAGCCGCGACGTAACACGTCGCGGACGTGAGCGACAAGAATGGAGCGACCATCGCGCAGCGGATGATCGCCGGGTGGCTGGGGCTGAAGGCTCCGGGGGGTCGGGCGGGGCTTAGGCTGCCACAAATTAGATGGATCACGCCCACGAAACGAACCGTCATTCTTTGCGGAACCGGTCGGGCGAGGTTAACGTATCTCCGTTGGTTTTTCCGATCAGGCAGGACACGCACGATGTTTGCAAATCATCCGAACACCACCCCCTTTTCGAAGGAGCTTTCAATGAACGTTCGAAGTCAAACCTCCAGCCTCGGCCGTCGCGGCCCCGTCGCCTCGCTGATGGCGATGCTGCTTCTGATCTGTTTGCCGGCGTCGCCGGTGAAGGCCCAGGCGTTGCCCGAGGTGCTCAACCACGCCGCCGCCGATGCGGAGGTGATTGTGATCGTGCCGAACATGGCGGCCACGAGCGGGAAGATCGCGCAGTTCTTTGAGGCGCTGGGCCTGAAGGATCTGCCGGGCGTGAGCGATCCGCTGGGCATGTTGAAAGCCGAACTGGGTCTGGACAAGGGATTTGACGAGAAGGGGGCGATGCTGATTTCCGTCAGCGGCATCCTGAACGCGGTGCAGCAGGGGGATGAGCCTGCCCTGGCGCTTCTGGTGCCGGTGAGCGATTACAAGGCATTCATCGGCAACTTCGACGGCAAGGAGGCCGACGGCCTGGCCACGCTGTCGATGCCTCACGGTCAGGAGGGGTTCGCCAAGAAGATCGGCAACTACTGCCTGATGGGTCCCAGCCGCGCCGCGATCGCCAACTACAAGCCCGCCGGCAAGTCTGATGCGCTGGCCAAGGCGGTCGGCGTCATCGGGGGCCGCCATCTGGCCGGCAACGACATTTCCGTTTACATCAACGTGAAAGCCCTGGGCGCCCAGCTTCGTCCGATGCTCAAGGAGGCCCGCGAGGAAGCCGTCCGCAATCTGAGCTTCCTCGAAGGCGACGGCGAAGGCCCCGAAGCCCAGGCGATGGCCCTGGGCAAGGGCATGCTGGCCACGGTCTTCGACTCGCTCGATGCCATGCTCCGCGATGGTGATGCGGTGGTCTATGGCGCCGACCTGACCAACAAGGGCGTCGGCTTCACCGTGACCGCCCAGTTCCGCGAAGGCACACCCCTGGCCAGGATGTTCCCCGGCGGCAAAGGCACCGCCAGCGACATGACGGCATTGCTGCCCAGCAACCCCTACCTCATGGCCATGTCCATGGACCTGACCGGGATCGACATGCAAGGCATGATCGACGAATTCGCCAAGCGGTTCCCCAAGGACAACTGGATGGCGGATGTCGTCAAGTCCAGTGCCGCGCTGCTGCCCCGCACCAAGCGGGCGGCCTCGATCTACTACGCCCCCGCCAATGCCGCCGCCATCATGGCCGGCGGGCTGAGCACCGTCAGCGTCATGGACACCACCAACGGCGCAGGCTACACCAAGGCCACCAAAAGCTACTTCGATGACTTTGCCAAGATCAAGATGGACCTGGGCGAAGTCGATGGCGTGAAGATGAACTTCGGCTTCACCACCACCTACAAGGAAAACGCCCTGAGCCCCGAAGCCGCCGCCAACGTCGGCGCCAAGGTCGATGAATACGTCATCAAGCTCGACATGCCCAAGGAACTGGTTGACCAGATCGGCGAAGCCGGCAACATGGTCGGCATGATGCTTCGCACCGCGGGCTATGTCGCCACCGTCGATGACACGGTGATGATGACCAGCACCATCGACACCAACCTGCTCAAGGTCGGCGTCGATACCATCAAGAAAAAGAACGGCCTGGGCACCACCAGCCTCATCAAGCAGGTCCGCGAGAACGGCCTGCCCGCCAACGCCAACTACGAGGTTTACATCAACCTCGCCAGCCTCACGCAACTCATCAACCAGGGCATGGCCCTGGCGCAGATGTTCGGCGTGCCGGAACTCGAAGGCGTGCCCCAGATCGAAGTGCCCAACAACCTCCCGCCTCTGGCGGTGGGCGGGCAGATCGAAAACGGCGGCATGTCGATGCGGGCCTACGTCCCGATGCCGGTGATCGCCTGGATCAAGGACACCGCGATGAAGTTCCAGGGTGGCGACGCCGCCCCCCCGGATCGCCGCCCCGGCGCCCAGCCCGCGCCGTTCTGATTCAAGCGAAACCCAGGCACGGGAGTTTCAGCTCCCGTGGAGTTGTTCAGAGCGAAGCCGCAAGCGGCTTATGGCGCGATCTCATACACCGCGCCATCGAGCGCCACGATCAGGTCCGTGCCCAGGGCGAACCATGCCCCGGCCTGTTTATGTGCGGCCAGCAGCTTGAAGTAGTCCTCGGAGCCGAAGGCGATCTTGATCCGTTTGGCGTCGGCATGTTCCGGGTTCTGCGAGAGGGCGTCGATCCAGGTGGCGCCGTTGAAGTAGAAGGTGCGGCCTTCGACGAACCGGGTGACATGGATCGCCCCGCCACCTGCGCCGCCACCACCGGCGGCGGGTCCGCTGAAGACGCCCGGCTTGGCGTTGGGCGCCGTGGCGATGCCGCGGCGGGCCGCGAGGTCCGCATCCGCCAGCGCCTGGCCACTCTGGGCCTGCTTGAGGGCGTCGGCGGCCTTGGCGCCGCCGACGGCTTCGCTGCCGTCGCGCTTCTGGCGGAAGTCGTCGAACGCGGCGCCGGCCTCCTCGCGCAGCGCCCGGTTCCGGTCGGCGGTGCGCGGGACGCCGGGGGCGGCATGGGAGAGCGGCGGGCGGCCCGGCTGCCGGGCTTCATCTTCGAGAATCAGGTAGCTGGTGTAAGGCGTGACGATGCCGTACTGTTTGGCGAGCTGGGTGATCTCCTCGCGCACCTCGGCGGCGGGGCTGCTCAGGCGAATCTGATCGAGCAGGAAGCCGACGCGCCGCGTGGCCCAGAGGCGGGGGACGAAGGTGTTCTCCACGGCCTTGCCGGGGAAGGTGGCTTCATAGGTGAATGTCTTTTTCTGGCCGTCGATGGTGCCGGTGAGCTGAATCGCGCCATCGGCGCTCTTGTCGTCCTCTTTGCCGGTGTAGCGGCCCATGACGATGAGCTGGTCGCCACGGAAGACATCCGGCAGCGACGAGGGGTGCATCTTGCTCA
Source organism: uncultured Phycisphaeraceae bacterium (assembly GCA_964649195.1). GTDB lineage: Bacteria > Planctomycetota > Phycisphaerae > Phycisphaerales > Phycisphaeraceae > JTS-RE9. The sequence goes on along the minus strand of CAZYPK010000019.1, from coordinate 13,269 downwards.
ATCGCACATCGCCTGTCACCTTGAGCTCGACGCCCGACAGCACCGGGTGGTTGATCTTGGTGAAGAAGCTGGAGACCTTCACTTCGAGGTCCTCATCCGGCAGCACGTACTGGCTGGCGGCCCTGGTGTGTTCGGTGATGCGGTCGAGCAGGTGGGTGTTGATGTCGGTGCCGATGCCGAAGGAGAAGATGCGGATGGTCTGGTCGCCGATGTCCTTCTTGACGAGATCGACGAGCTGGTTTTCATCGGTGGCGCCGATGGTGGGTCTGCCATCGGTGAGGAAGATGATCATGGCGGGGCGGTCGTCCTTTTTGTCGGCCCGGGCGGTTTTCACCGCGGCTTTGAGGGCGTCTTCGATCGCGGTGCCGCCGATGGGGCGAAGGGATTCGATGAAGGTCGCGGCCTTGGCGCGGTGTTCCTTGTCGGCTTCGCGCAGGCCCTCGAAGAGCGGCTCGGCCTCGGTGGAGAAGCGGATGATCTCGAAGCGGTCGCCGTCGTTGAGGTTGGCGATGCAGAACTTCATGGCGCGTCTGGCCTGCTCCAGTTTTTCGCCGGCCATGGAGCCGGAGGTGTCGAGGACGAAGACGATGTCCTTCCTGGCGATCCGCGTGTCGGCGACGTTGCCCGGCGAGATGAAGAGCATGAAGTGGCCGTCGTCCCTGTCATCGCGGTAGGCCAGGAGGTTGACGCCGATCTCGCCTTGGGCGGGCGGCTGGGTGGAGAAGAAAACCTGGAAATCGGTGTCAGGTTTGTCGTTCTTCGTTTCCCATCCGATCACCGCCTGGGTGTCGCCCTTGCGGTTCACTTCGACCTTGTGGCTGGGCGAGTAAACCGTCTTGATCGGTTGCTTCGTTTCGATGGCGCACTTGATGGCGACGGAGGGGATCGGGGCTGCGGAAAACTTTTCGGTGCTCAGCGGGTACGTGTAGCCGACGAGGCCGGAGTCGTTTTTGAGGACCTGCGTGTAACGGACCTTGACCTGCTTCCTGCCGTTGGGTTCGATGGGGAAGATGCGGACCTTGAACAGGCCCCGGTCGGCGAACTCCATCAGGGCCGGGTCCTTCATGGAGCGGACGATGTTGGTGTAAATCTGGCGGGCTTTGTCGGCATCGAGCAGTTCGGCATCCTGAAGCTTGCCGTTGATGTCCATCGAGAACTTGTCGATCTGCGCGCCCCTGGGCAGCGGGAAGATGTATTCGCCTTCAAGCTGGACGTTGTTGGGGTTGTGAAAAACCTGATCGACCTCGGTGACGGCGATCTGATCCTTGATGGTGATCGTGACATGATGCTGCTCGAGGCGCATCGGGGCGAAGGGATAAACCCGCGGCGGCGGCACGGGACGAGGCCAGCGACCGATGGGCGGCTCGACGGGCGGAATCGGAATCGGATGCGGCGGATGCGGCGGGCGCGGCACGATGATGAAGCCATCACCCAAGGCGGGCAAGGCGAAGAAGGCGAGCAGAAGAATGACGAGCAGGGAGCGGAACGGTTTCATGGTGAAACTCCGGGAAGGAGGAAGGGCCTAGGGGCTAGGGCCTGGGGCCTAGGGGGGGAGGGCGTTGGGCGTTCGCTGGCTTTCTAGGCCCCAGGCCCTAAATAAAACCATGAAATCAGGAAAGCATGAAATCAGGAAACCGGGCGGGATCATACGGAATGGATGATCTGCATTTCATGTTTTCCTGCTTTCCTGATTTCGTGGTGTTATTTAGGCCCCAGCCCCTTGGCCCATTCTTGGATAGACGCGCGAGTCGTCGGAATGTTCCCTCTTGAATAATCCGTGAATCGGGGGATCGCGAAGCCGCGAGCGGCTTGGGGATACTCTTCGGATTTTGTTTTTCTCGACCGTCGCGGTTCCTTGCCCCTACAATGGGAGTGATCCAAGGGAGGCTTAACGATGTCCAACGAAACCGTTCCGGCCGCCGCCGCCGCTGTCCCCGCCAAGCCGAAGAAGAAACGGCGACTGCTCAAGTTCTGCGTGTTCTCCTTCATCGCGCTGATCGCCTTCGTGCTGATGTTGCCCACCATCATCAGCAGCGGGCCGGGCACCGGCTTCGTGCTCTCGTTCGTCAACAAGGCGATCCCCGGCAGGATCGAGATCGACGACCTGAGCGTCGGCTGGTTCTCCGGCACCAGGGTCGATGGCCTGACCATCAAGGACCCCGATGGCAAACCGTTCATCGTCGCCAGCCTCGATGCGCCTGAAATCAAACTGCTCTCGGTGCTCCGCGGCAACCTCGCCCTGGGCACCGTCACCGTCGATGCCTCGCAGTGCGACATCATTCAATACGAAGACGGCACGACCAATCTCGATCGCACGCTGGGCCTGTTGGAAGAGAAGCCCAAGGACGAAACGCCCGTCCAGATGCCCGCCAACCTTTCCGCCAGGCTGCGGCTGACGGCGAAGGAGATCACCTACTCCGCACCGAAGATGGAGAAGGCGATCGTCAGCGGGCTCGATGTGTCGGCTGATATCGATTCGCCGCAGGCCATCTCCGCGGCGATCAAGGCGAAGGTTTCGCAGGGCGCCAACTCCGGCTCGATCGACGGCAGCGCGAAGCTCACCGACGGTTTCGACAAGGATGGCAAAATGCAGATGGGCAAGGCCGATGTCGATGCCACCTTCACCCTCGCCAACCTGCCCACCGCGATGATCGGCGCGCTGGCGAAGCAGGGCGACAAGGTGACGATCCTCGCCGGCCCCGAAGTCACGACGAAGATCGCTGCCAAGGGAAAGCTCAGCGATCTGACGGCGGAGCTGAGCGTCGTTGCCGAGCGGCTCAGGATCGGCACGACGACGCAGATCGCGCTGAGCGATGACTTCAAACAGCAGACAATCAAGCCGGTGAACGGACAACTCGCCTGGGTGAAGATCACGCCGGAGGCGCACGGCGCCTTCACGAAGGATGCGGGCGGCGCGGCGGGGCGGTTGGTCGAGCCGTTCGAAGTGAGGGTGACGCATGAGAACATCGCCATCACGAACGGCGAAACCGGCCCCGACCTGCTCACCGCCACCGCCGGGCTGAGCATCGCCATCACGCCGATCCGCATCGACACCGGCGCGGCAGGCGAAAGCGACATCAAGGAACTGAACATCAGCACGATGCGCGTGGCCTACGACGGCCCCAGGGGTGTCGCCACCGCGCTCATCGAAGCCGTCGCCAAACAGGGCGACAAGTCCGGCACCTTCGCCGTCAAGGTCGATCTCAACAAACCTTTCGACGCCAAAGGCAACATCGATTACAAGACCCTCGATGGCACCCTTGATGGGCAGATCAGGGAGTTTGCGCTGGGGGTCGTCGATGACCTGATCGGCACGCAGGGCCTGCTCACCGGCGTGCTGGGCGACAAGCTCAACGCCACCGCCCTGGTGAAAGTGAAACCCACCGCCGACGGCAACGGCGGCAGCGGCACGATCACCCTCACCGCGAACTCGGCGGGCAAACTGGATGTCGTCCTCAAGGCCGGCATCCTCGCCAACCCGATTGCGAACCCCACACCGGACGGCCCCGCGTTCGCCGCCTCGGCATCGCTGAGCGAGCCGGGCACGGTGAAGCTCATCGGCGCCCAGCGCACGCTCAATGCGCTGGCCAGGAGCTATCCGCAGCTTGCCGATCTGGCGGCCAAGCTCAAGGCTGATGAGGCATCGGACATCACGCTGACCATCAGCGAACTCTCCGCGCCGCTGGATGCTTCGCTTGCGAAAAACGCCATTGCGAAGATGGCGGTCAACATCGGCGGGGCGAGCTTCGACCTGAATCCGCAAGGGCAGAGCCATCCCGATCTGCTGGTGAGGATGACCGGCGTCACCGCCGGGCTTGATTACAGCGGCGCGAAGAATCAGGCCGTCGTCACCGCCGACATTGGCACGACGGTGGCCGGCAAGCCGGGCAGACTCACCGCCAACGTGAAGGTGAACAACCTCATGGATGGCGAAGGCAAGGTCGATGCGACGAAACTCGCGCCGGTCATCACCGCCGACGTGATCGACCTGCCCACCGCCCTCGCCGACGCCTTCATCGGCAAAGGACGGCTGGCGCACTACGGCATCGGCCCGGTGCTCAACGCCAAGGTTGCCACGACCATGACGCAGGTCATCGGTGGCGACGGCAAGAGCAACGTCGAAGGCCCGGTGCGGATCACCGCCAAGGCGCAGAATCTGGATGTGGTCATCGATGGCCGACTGCGCAACAACCGCTTCGATCTGCCCGAACCGGGAAAGAGCCATGTGACGATGACGGCAACGCCGGCCTTGCTGGAGGATTTGAAGAAGGGCACGCTGACCTTGCCGGAGGAGTTTAAGAATCTCGCGCTCGATCAGCCTGCGAAACTGCATGTGACTTTCACGCAATTTGATCTGCCTTTGGACGGGGATGAAGCGAAGAAGACCGGGCGCTTCGGCTTCACCGCCGCCATCGATCAGATCATGCCCAAGGGGGATGACCGGCTCAAGGGCGCGGCGGTGCGCAACCTTGTCGCCACGCTCAACCCCACCACGCTGGAGCAGCCGGTGATCGTCACCCTCAAGGGCGACCTGGTGCAGGGGGCAACGATCGGCAAGATCGACGCGACGGCCAACGTCACCGGCGCGATGAAGGACGACCGCTCCATTGCCGCCAATGTCAGCATCACCAACATCCCCACCGCCCTCGCCGACGCCTTCATCGGCAAAGGCCGGCTGGCGCACTACGGCATCGGTCCGGCGCTCACCGCCAAGGTCGTCACAACCATGACGCAGGTCGCAGACAGCGACGGCAAGAGCAACGTCCAAGGCCCGGTGCAACTCACCGCCAAGGCGCAGAATCTGGATGTGGTCATCGACGGACGGCTGCGCAACAACCGCTTCGATCTTCCCGAACCGGGCAAGAGCCATGTGACGATGACGGCGACACCGGCCTTGCTGGAGGATTTGAAGAAGGGCACGCTGACCTTGCCGGAGGAGTTTAAGAATCTCGCGCTCGATCAGCCTGCGAAACTGCATGTGACTTTCACGCAATTTGATCTGCCTTTGGACGGGGATGAAGCGAAGAAGACCGGGCGCTTCGGCTTCACCGCCGCCATCGATCAGATCATGCCCAAGGGGGATGACCGGCTCAAGGGCGCGGCGGTGCGCAACCTTGTCGCCACGCTCAGCCCGACCACGCTTGAGCAGCCGGTGATCGTCACCCTCAAGGGCGACCTGGTGCAGGGCGCAACGATCGGCAAGATCGACGCGACGGCCAACATCACCGGCGCGATGAAGGACGACCGCTCCATCGCCGCCAACGTCACCATCACCAACATCCCCACCGCCCTCGTCGATGCCCTGGGCGGACAGGGCGGATTGCTGGTGGATCTCTTCGGCGGTTCGATCGAACGCATGGCCTTGTCGATCAAGCCCGGCGAGGGCAAGGCGATGATCGCCGGCTATGACATCAAGTCGAAGCTCGCCACCGGCATCGGCGGCATCACCCTGGTGCCCGACGAGCGGGCCACCGCCCAGGCCAACAGCAAACTCACCGTCACGCTCTCGCCGCAGGGTTTCGCCACGATTCAGCGAAGGTACGGCGACAAGCTCCCGGCCATGCTCAAGGAGGTGGTGCTCGTGGAGCCGACGGTGGTGGATGTCACCATCGAAAGGGCGCAGTTCGCACTGGCCCCGCTGCCGGTGGAACCGTCGCCTTCATCGGCCACCACGGCGCGCCCCACGCAGTCGGCAGGTTCGGCATCGCCCCCGGTGTCGGCCGCTGCGGAACCCGCCAAGCCGCTGCCGATCAACGCGAAGAACTCGAACTTCAAGGTGAACATCAGGACCAAAGGCCCGTTCATCGGCAAGCGCGACTTCGATTCGGCGCTGCGCATGGAGAACGTGAGCATCGATGTTCACACCCCGGTGAACATGAAGGAGATCACGATCGATCTCAAGTCGGAAACGGCGGTGATCCCGATGGCGGGCAACCTGCCGCAGCTTGCCAACGCGGCGGCGATTCAGAAGGGGACGATCACCGGCCAGATCACGGCGAAGAACCTGGAGGACAAGGATGGCCGGGTGAGCTTCGGCGGCCTGGGGCTGGATTCGCTGGCGGTGAACGTGAAGGGCCGGAAGCTGCCGGTGCCCGCGGTGGACAAGCTGCTGGCGATGGATGGCAAGCTGTCGGGCGTGCTGGGCGGGATGGTGGATGAGTTGGATGTGGTGAGCAGAAAGCCCGGCGTCGCAGGCGGTCCGTCCAACGAGCTGGTGGCCCGCCTGGTCAGCCCCAATGCGGACATCCACGTGAGCGGTCTTTACTCCGACAGGCTGAGCCTGACCGACAACGCGGTGGCGAAGCTGCACATGAACGAGATTCTTTCCAGCGTGCTTTTCGAGCCGATGACCGGCGGCATTCTCCGCGCGGAAAGCTCGGAGAAGCCGGTGGTCATCGTGGTCCAGAAGGACGGCTTCTCGGCGCCGGCGAGCGGGTTCAACGTGGCGGACCTGAATGCGAAGGTCGATTTCGATTTCAACAGCATGAAGCTCAAGCCGATGATCTCCGTGAACAACCTCGTGCCCGCCGAGTTCAAGCCGCTGATGGCGGCGGCGGGGGTGGGCGGCCTGCTCGAATCGGAACTGGGCGAGTTTCTGGGCAAGTTCGACAAGTACGCCCCCACCTTCGACAAGTTCTCCGCCTCCATCGACAACGGCACGCTGCGCTACAGCAAGCCGATGACCTTCAAGATCGACAAATACACCGTCGCCCTCGATGGCACGGTCAATCTCAAGACCAAGGTGCCGCAGTTGTCGTTCGGCTTTCCCAAGGCGGCGCTGTCAGGCAAGTTGCAGAAGTTCCTCGGCAGCGAGGGCCATCTCTTCGTGCCCTTCACGCAGCAGAACGGCCAGCTTGTCCCGGATGTGAACAAGTTCGCCCAGACCACGCTCAAAAGCGCGTTCAGCCCGGCGAACCTGATCCCGGGCGTCGTCGGCGGCAAGGACGGCGGCAAGCCGGACCTGGGCGGGATCCTCGGCGGCATCCTCGGCGGCAAGGATGACAAGAAGATGGACGACAAGAAGGCGGACGACACGAAGAAGCCGCAGCCGAATCCGCCGACGGTTCCCGCGCCGCCGACGAAGACGCCTGAGAAGCCCCCGACAACTCCCCCGCCCCCGGCCAAAACCCCCGCGAAAGCCCCGACGCCTCCGGCAGTCGTGCCGCCCAAGGCCCCGGCGGACCCGATCAAGAGCGAGGTCGATTCGATCATCGCCCTGAGCAAGGAGAGCGACAAGAAGGCGGTGGCCCGGCTCGATGAGATCGCCAAAACGCCGCAGGTCAGCTCGGTTTACATCCTCGCCAACGCCATGCACCAGCTTCCCGGCGGCAAGCCCACGCTGTTCGGCCCGAACACCCGCGAACCCAAGTGGGCCGCCTACGAACACCTCAAGCGAATCATCAGTTCCAGCGCGTTCGACAAGCTGTGTACCAACTACCTCACCGCCGCAACACTGGGCCAGAACACCGCCGGCGCCCACGCGGCGATCATGAAATGGATCAAGGACAACGAGGCCCATTTCGTCTGGAAAAAAGACCGCTTCGCGGTGGAGAAATAAAAGTGGGCGGCCCGCTTTCGCGGCGACCGCCCTGTTCCGACTCGTCGGCGTTTGGTGCCGACTATCGTATTGGTGAATTATCGTAACTTTCCACGCCTTAAATCATAGACGCAATGCGAATCCGCGTCAATTCGTCGTCCCAAATAACCGGCGATATAGCGTTTTATTTCCGAATCCCTTAGCTTCTCACGATCGCGATGCCTGCGATCCAGCATGTCAAAATCCAAAGGAATCGACTCGTCATTTCCCAATGTGCGCAAGGCGCCAAGAAGCAGGTCGCAACACTGAATGCAATCATTTTTCTTGCTGTCCAGGTGGTAGCACCTGGAAATGTTGCCGACTTCACGGATCGTGTTCTGTATTCGAGCTGGCGCATGTTCTGAATCGTAATCCAGGAATACGACCATGTTGTATGGCGGCACCAGCCTCTTTATCTGGCATGATCGAGCAATAAAACGAAGAATAACGAGCTCTTTGGGCTCCTTCTCCGCCCACGGGGCCAGATAAAATTTCGCTCCGCGATGTTGAAATACCAAGTCGATCCAATCAAGGGCCACCTGTGCGACGCCACGATGCAATCTGCTCCAATGTAATTCCCGACTTTCGACAGTTCGTCCGTCTTTGCCTGGCGGATGTTGGCGGCAACGGAACAGTTTCTGACTGAACGATGCCGTGTTTGGAATGACCAAAAAGCCAAGGCGGTAATCGCCAGGCACCTTCACTTCATCGACGTAAATGTCCCAAGGTGTAAGATTTTCGTCGCGTGCCATTTGTCTTTCCGTGATGACGGTTGAACACCGACAAAGCATGATATAATAAATTAATTTTAGTCGTTGCAAGGGCTTGCATCACGGCCGCATCACCGCTTCGCCATCCGCCGCCATCGTGGTGGCGGCGATCTTTTTCGCATCGACGGTCTTGATGCGGTTGATCGCCGAGAGGTAGGCCCGGGCCGCCGCTTCGATGACGTCGGTCGAGAGGCCGCGTCCGCGCACGTTGCGGTCGTGGTGGCGCACCTGGACGCTGGCCTCGCCCTGGGCGTCCTTGCCGCCGGTGATCGAGCGCATGTCGAAGTCGATCAGTTCGACGGTGACGCCGGTGATGCGCTGAATGGCGGAATAGACCGCATCGATGGGACCGTCGCCGGTGGCGGCATCCATCATCTCCGTGCCCGATGAATCGCGCAGCACCACGGTGGCGGTGGGGATCGAGCCGGTGCCCGCGGTGACCTGGAAGCGGACGAGCTCGAACAGTTGCCGTTCATCGGCGAGGGTCACATCGAGCAGGGCTTCGATGTCCTCGTCATAGACGTTCTTCTTTTTGTCCGCCAGGGCCTTGAACGCCTCGAACGCCTTTTCGATGGTCGCTTCATCGGCCGAGTAGCCGAGTTGTTTGATGCGATCGCGGAAGGCATGACGGCCCGAGTGCTTGCCGAGCACCAGCTTGCCTGCGGGCAGGCCCACCTCCAGCGGGTCCATGATTTCATAGGTGTGCCGGCTCTTGAGCATGCCGTCCTGATGGATGCCCGCCTCGTGGGCGAAGGCGTTCTCGCCGACGATGGCCTTGTTTCGCTGGACGAACAGGCCGGTCATGGTGGAGACCATGCGCGAGGCGGGGTAGAGTTTTTTGGTGTTGATGTTGGTGGTGTACCTGGCGTAATAATCCCTGCGTGTGCGCATGGCCATGATCAGCTCTTCGAGGGAGGCGTTGCCCGCGCGTTCGCCGATGCCGTTGATGGTGCATTCGATCTGCGTGGCGCCGTTCTGCATCGCCGCCAGGCTGTTGGCCACCGCCAGGCCCAGGTCGTTGTGGCAGTGCGAGGAGAGATGGATGTTCCTCTCATCGATCACCGGCAGCTTCTCGCGCACATGCCTGAAGATGTGCCCGTACTGCTCAGGCACCGCGTAGCCCACCGTGTCGGGGATGTTGATCGTCGTCGCGCCGGCCTCGATGGCGGCGGCGGTGATATCGACGAGCACCTCCAGCTCCGTGCGCGAGCCGTCTTCCGGGCTGAACTCGACATCATCCGTGTATTGCAGCGCCTGCCCGATCGACTGCCGGCTGATGGCGATGATCTCGTCAATGGCCTTGTTGAGCTTCTGCTCGCGGTGGATTTTGCTGGTGGCGCAGAAGACGTGGATGCGCGTCCGCCCGCCCCCCTTGAGCGCTTCGCCGGCCCGGTCGATGTCGCGCGGCACGCACCGCGCCAGGCCGCAGATCACGGAGCCATGAATCTCCTGGGCGATGGCATGCACCGATTCGAAGTCGCCCTGGCTGGAGACGGGGAAGCCGGCTTCGATGATGTCAACGCCCATCGCTTCGAGGTGGCGGGCGATCTCGATCTTCTCCTGGAGGTTGAGCGTGGCGCCGGGCGACTGCTCGCCGTCGCGCAGGGTGGTGTCGAAGATGCGGATCGGGATCGGGGCGGGATCGTGGGACATTGCAGGCTCCGGGACAACCCACGGACAGGAGTCCGTGGGCTTTGGGGGTGAACGAAACAGAGAATATCGGAAAATAAAAAACCCCTGTCGCGGGTGGCCGGACAGGGCGAGCGGTTCGATGGTTATCGACTCGACCTATCCGGCGCGCAGGGCAAGCAGAAGGGCAAGACCCAGTTCTGCAGCGACGGTGTTCGAGGTCAACATCATGACAGGAGAATATGGCGGCAAGCGGGCCAAGTCAAAACAGTCGATGCCGGCGCATTTAGCCGTTCGCCTTGGCGAACGGAGTGTTTGACGGTTTGCCCGTCAGGCGATCACCCATGATTCGCCATCCCCGGCCCGAAGTAGCCCGGATTCCTGAAGGGCCAGATCATCGGTTCCTCGAACGGACGCATCGGGCAGATTCGCCAGATGTCATCGAGCCTTCCCATCACCTCCGGCGGCAGCGGTCCGCGTCCGGCGGCGACGACCGAGTCCTCCACCTGCTGGGCGTTCTTCGGCCCGATCAGCACCGTATGCACATGCTCGCCGGCCAGCGCGAACCGCAGGGCGATCTCTGGCAGTTCCATCTCGATCTCATCGAGGTAGGCATAAAGCTCAAGCAGTTGCCGCTGTCTTGGCCGCGACATCCAGACCGGTTTGCTGCGGACGATTTCGTCATACCTTCGGCCAAGGCCGCCCTGTTGAAGCGAGGAGCCGATGATGACGCCCATGTTCATGTCGCGGGCCGCGGGGAAGATGTCGTCCTCGGCTTCGCGGAAGAGAATGGAGTAATTGAACGCGGTGAGGACGACATCGAAGTGGCCGCTGCGCATCAGGTGGGCAAGCTGCGAGGTGGTCGTGCCGCCCAGTCCCGCGAAGCGGATCACGCCGTCTTCCTTGAGCTCCTCGATGACTTCGATGACCGGGCCGGTGACTTTGAACGGATCATCCCACCAGTTGAAAAGCTGCGGGCGATCGGGTTCGTGGATCATCAGCACATCGATGACATCGCGCTTGAGCAGCTTCAGACTTTCTTCAATCGACCACATCAAACCATCGCGGTTTTTCGGATCGAACGGCTCAGGCCTTCCGCCGAGCTTGGTGGAGAGGATCAGCGGCGAATGGATCAAAGGCAGCACGTGGCCCAGGGTCTCTTCGCTGTCGGCATAGCGCGGGGCGGTGTCGATGTAATTGATGCCGAGGTTGACCGCCCGCTGCACGATGTTGCGGGCGTTCTCCACGCCGCCGCCCAGGGAGGAGGTGTAAAGCCCGCCCAGCGCCACTTCGCTGACTTGGAGTCCGGTGCGTCCTAAGGTGCGTTTCTGCATGGCGAAGATGATACAGAATGAAAAGGAAAAGATGTGGAGCCGCAGGGGACAGGGAACAGGAGAATCAGGCACGGGAGCTTCAGCTCCCGTGGAGTATGAAACAGAAGACAGGAATCAGAGCGAAGCCGCAAGCGGCTCCTATCCCCTGAGCCTTTCGCGCAGCGTCGCTTTTGCCTTCTTCAGCTTCGCCGCCTCCGCACCATCCTTGTAATAAGGATCCAGCGGAAAACAGCCTGAAATGATGCCGTTTCTTGGAGCCGTCGTGCAGTCGCTGAAGGTTCGGCAGATCAGTTTGGGTTTTTTCATCTCACCCTGCTCCAGACAATCCGCGGGCAGGTCGGGATACGAAAGCACCATGCGTCCCAGGCCCACCGAATCGACCCAGCCTTCGCGCACCACGGCCTGGGCGATGTGCGGCAGGTATTCCTGAAAATAGCTGTAAGCCGTGCCGACCATCGGCAGTCCCGGCACGCGCCGCTTCAGTTCGCGCACGATCCGAATCTGCCTGACGCAGCCGATGAGCGGATCCTCCGGCGGCGTGTAGCCGTCGCTGGGCGGGAAGTAGGCGGGCCGCTGAATGTGCGGGTTGTAGTACGGGCTGCCTGCCGAGAGGTTTACCATGTCGATCTTCAGATCATCGCGCATCATTTCGAGCAGTTGCACGGGTTCGGCCAGATCGATCTCCAGCGGATTGTCGTGGCTGCAACCAAAGCCGGGGTAAGGCAGGGCGGCGGAGAAATCAGCGGGCACCCCCGGTCCGAACTTGCCGCCGCCGGTTTGCGAAGGATCGGGCAGATAAGGCGGTCGATCGAAGACGCTCAATCGCACGCCGATGAGAAGCTGCGGATGTTTTTCGCGGATGCCTTCAACGATCTCGCGGAGGAATTGCGTGCGGCCGGCGAAGTCGCCGCCGTATTTTCCGGGACGGGTGAAAGCGGAAAGAAACTCGTGGCCCAGGTAGCCGTGACAGGCCTTGATATCGACGAAGCGGAACCCCCGTTTGGCCGCCCAGCCGGCGGCAAAGATGAACGCATCAATGATGCGCTTCACTTCATCATCGCTGAGCACCGCCGAATCATCATCAGGCTTGATGCCCACCTTCGCATCGAGCAGCGGATGGTGATAGGCGATGCGCGGCTCAAAGCGCGTCTTGTGATGGGGCTTGCAGAACCGGCCCGAATGCGTGAGCTGAAGGCCGACGAGAAGGTCATCGCCCGCGCCTTTGCCGAAGCGCTCTTCATGTGCATCCATGAGCGCGCGAAGCAGATCGCGCATCGGCTCGATGTTTTCAGGCCGGTGGTAAAGCTGGTTCGGATTCGCCCGGCCATCCTGCCTGACCGCAAACGCCTCGCCGCCCCAGATGAGCTTCGCCCCGCTGAGGCCGAAGTTGCGCCACCGGCGAACGGTGTGCGGCGAAGGGCGGCCATCAGGGAGGCCATCCCATCCTTCCATCGGATGAATGCACCAGCGATTGCCCACGGTGAAATCGCGCACCTGCATCGGCTGAGCGAGCGGGGAGGCGTCGGCAGCCGACAGAATGCGATCATCCACCGGCAGCGCGAGGCCGGCTTGCGTGAGATGACCGCGAAAGGATGTGACATCCTTGAAGTGACCGATGCGGGGGTACGTTGGAGTCATGGCAACCTTCGCAATCCAGACGGACAGGACCGTTTCATTTTTCGTTGATGTGCGGTCTGAAATCACAAATCGCAATCACCAAATCTCAAACAAGCTCCAATTCCAAAGGAAAAAAGCGGAAATCATGCGCGATCCGAATTCCTTGTTTTTTCCATTTCCGCATTTTGGAGCTTGTTTGGAACTTGAGTTTTGTCATTTGGAGTTTTCCAACGAAGGCGATTCGGAGAACCAGCCCCTGTCCCGGCGGGTAGGGTAAAAGCATATGGAAGGGCGAGGCTCCCGCCGGGAGGGCGAGGCTCCCGCCGAGCCGATTCGTTTGCGA